>CALGSZ010000024.1 GCA_937901745.1 uncultured Chloroflexota bacterium
CGGAGATCAGGGGTTCGAATCCCCTATGCGCTACCTGTCCAAGAGACCCACGCAACTGCGTGGGTCTTTCTTTATGTCTCGTCTCAGCTCCACCGTCCCCGAATGCGTAAAGGCTCCTGAGCCCCCTTGAGCGGTGTGGGCTCGGTGCGGCTGTAGGGGTGTCTCAGTGCGAGGTCTGGTGGGAAAACTGTGACGAGACGGTCACTGATGTGGTAAATTATTGGTATTGCTATCCAAGAAATGCGAATGTGCGCCGCATCCGTTCAAAGGAGAGGGGTGAGTGTTTGCTGTGCGCGCAATGCTGGTCGTACCCGTCGTGGCATTGATCGCTCTGGCAACGTTCGGTTCTGCGCTGCCGGTCGCCGCTGATACGGTGCGTGACCAGCAGTGTCGAGATTTCGTGACTAACGTTACGAATAACAATCTCGGCTTTTCAACCAGGGATATCGAAATACTGAGCGGCTGTCGCCTAGACGCCGATGGTGAATGGTTCTGGCCTGAAAGTGCCAGAGATCCTCGATTGGTCGGTCCCCCGATTCTCGATGACTATCTCCGTGAGCAGACAATGGCCTGGCGTCAGCCGCTTGTCGCTGATCTGGCGGACTTTCTCTCCTGGATGCAGTCCATGCCTGATCATCTCAATGCCGCCGATCGAGCGAAAAGTTCGCTTTGGCACGCCTTTTTGGAGTTCCAGCCAGGAGCCATCGAGGCTTGGTGGGGAGTTGGCCCGAAGTATTCACTTGGAGCTCCAGCCGTGCCGGCAAGGTACGAGGTTTACGCGAGGGTCATTCAGACTTTCGTCACTGATCCAGACAGATACGCCATGCGCGACTACGTGGCATGGTGGATTGCTCGCCGCTCCTCCACCAGGCCGGTGGACATGGGGATGCGCATGGTTCCTCCTGCGGCGGCCGCGTTCGAGTATCACCTGGCGTTCGAGCGTTGGCCCTGGCCGTGGGAGCTAACGCGATCGCTGAACATTGATGAGTACTTGGCTTGGCGTGCAAAAACCTTGGGGCTCACTAATGATGTAGGGCGGTCAACTGCTACTTCAGTTGCGTCAAATTCCAGGGAAGCTGCAACGCTGATCATCGAGGTCACCGATGTTGACGGTCGGCCAGTTGGCGGCGCTTGCTTCCTTGGTTGGCCGCGAGCCTACGGTTTTCGGGCATGCGACAACAACGAAGGCGATCCCATCACCGTGCAGGACGCCGACAGTCGGCCAGGATGGATCGTCTTAGACCTGCGAGCCAGTCAGTACACGATCACCGAGTCCGCCGCCCCACCCGGCTACGTGCTGGTCAATCCAAGCCGTGGGGATATCTCCATCGATCTGCAATATCGGAATAGCCTCACCATCAAGTTTGTCTATGCCCGTGTATGAGGGCGCGGTGCTCGGCAGGGAGCGGCAAGGCGATGAATCCGCAACGCTTTGACCACCTGACACGCTTGATCGCCGGCCAGCTGTCTCGCCGCCGGGTGGTGCAGGCGCTTGGCGTGGCACTGTTCGGGCTAAGCCGGGAGGTGAGCTCGGCCGAGGCGCAAGGAGGCTGCCCGGCGGGCCTGACCGACTGCTTTGGCAGATGCGTTGATCTGTCGTCGGACACATACCACTGTGGAGCCTGCGGAAGGGACTGCACGGGTATACCAAATCCAGGCTACTCGAGCATCGGTCAGTGCGTGGACGGGCAGTGTCAACCTGTTTGCCTACCAGATGCGGACATCTGCGGTGACCAATGCACTGACTTCTCGATCGATCCCTGGCACTGCGGAGGCTGTGACGTTCGTTGTGCGGGCGCGGGAGAGTCACTCTGCTGCGGTGGACGATGCGTCAGCGAATTTTCGGCCGAGAGATTTTGCGATTTCTGCGGCCAACCGGGCGGCTGGCCGCAAGGGTGCGCGCCAGGTGAGATTTGCGATCGCGGTGTCTGTATCCCAAGCTCGGAAATGCAGGCTCAGGAGAAGATTGGGCGACGGCTGTGGCGTGCAACTGCGCAGTGTGAGCCGGGCGAGGTCATGGTCGAGATCGAGAACCGGACAGGGCGCCGAATCTATGTTGGGGTCGCCCGCGCTCGATCTGCCGCCCTGTCGAGTGTCGCGGATTACGCGATCGAGAATGGTGAGATGGCTCACCTGCGACTAGCGTTCGATGCGTCTAGGGCTGGTTCGGAGAATGGCGCGCTGGTCGTGACGAGTGCTGGAGCCATGGCGCTCGCCTGCGGCCAAACGGAATCCTATGACGTCGGCGTCCGGCCGGTAACCGAGGAGCGGCGCCAGCTCGAATGGCCAGCGATTGCCGCGCAAACGATCGGGCGGCTGGAGTCGTGGCGCGATTTCGATGCCCTGTACGCACTACTTCATCCCGACGCGCAAGCGCTTGTTTCGGAGGACCAAGTCCGGTGCTGGTACACCGACTTCTTGCGCGGGCAGGAAGCTCGTGGGGTGACGATACTCGATGTCCAGTTCGTGCGGTGGAGCTGGAGCGTTACGGGCAAGACGTACGACTCAGCCGAGATCACATACCGACAGGCTTTTCAGCCGAGATACGGACAAGGACCTGCCAATGTGGTTGACTCGGTTGAACATCTCGTCCTGAACCGGGGGCAGTGGCGCTGGTTCCTCGGCTTTGAGCTCGATTGGCTGACCAGTCTGCCTTCGACCTGTTTGCCCGATTGATCGTAGTGGCTGGGCGTCTTGATCAGCTCCTAGACCGAGACGTCCAGCCAATTTTGACGTAGCTGCACCTTAGGACCCGCTTAGCTCACGGAGTGTTGCCGGTGCCGATGATAATCCACCACACAAGTCCGGGCTCGGAGCTCATCTTGTAGATGACGATGAAGTCGCCAGGCTGCCCTCCGGTCCACATCGGGATTGAGGAGTCGCCGGACTTCAGTTCGGTGGGGAACCGGCGGCGAGCGATTCGCTGTGTAAGCGATCGACGATGATCCCCCGATCCGGCAGTTCGTACGTCTCAACATAGAGCGAATCGGCAGGCAGAAGGAGCGACGAAAGTGACCGTGCCTCATCAAGACTCACGGGCGCCGAATCAGGCAGATCCACTTCGAGATGCCAGATCCTGTTTTCGATGAAGATGATGAGGTAGCTGCCGTGTTCGTAGGATTGAAAACCGGGGATCGGTTCTCCGTCAGATTTCCCGTGGATCGCTTCCCAGGCTTTTCGCGACAAACCCAGCCCGCCAGACTCGAAGCTGACCTCTGGCTCTGGCTCATCCTCCTCCGGTGCGACGAACGGAGCTGCCTCACCTAGGCCAATAGCAACCGCGACTGACTCGACGCTCTCCTCTTTCAGATGGATCACGACGTGGCAGTCGCCGGGCTCCCCTTTCAAATCCAGGCTTTGGAAGAGCTCGGGGGAATAGCCTCACGTAGCGCCTCGCTGTGACATGAGATGAGCAGGTTGTCAGCGTCCGACGTTGTTGGCTCCGCGGAAATGACTACGTCTTGAGGAAGGAATCGCTTGGCGCGTTCGTGACCGTCTTCGAGAGTCCAGCTTGTTCCATCCGGCGGGCAAAACTGTGCCGACGTCACGATGTCATCCGCAACGGTGACCTGGATCGGAATCGTAACCTTTGACTTTCTTGAAGATGAATTGTCTGTCGTCGAGCTTCTCAAAGGACTTGCCGAACCGATGTCTGAACTCTGACCAAGGTCCGCCGATGCGCCCTCTCAGGAGGTCCAGTTCTGCAAAAACAGGAGCTGGCAAGAGCGGGAGAACCAACAACAGTGGGAGAGCGACACGCTTCATATTGGTTCACCCCCACGATGTGTGATGATCGGGAACCGCTGATGTGTGGTTTGGTAATGGCCGAGAATGGCGATTCACTGTATAGATTTATGGTGCAATCGCGAGGATACCAGACGCGTGATTTCGGGGCCAATAAGGTGTTGCAAGTCAGCAGCAATTCAGAGCGCTGGCCCTGCTATCGGTGGGCGCGGGCGCGGTTGGTGGCTGCTCTTGAGCGCGGAACATGCGATAGGCGAGGAGCCGAGCGCTATTGCCTTTCGTTTGAGGCGGCTAAGTGAAGATTTCGCCCTCATGCGCGTTGCTTGACATAT
>CALGSZ010000025.1 GCA_937901745.1 uncultured Chloroflexota bacterium
GGCGAGCGATGGTGGGCCGGAGCTGGATCTGCTTCATGCCCGGTTCCTGCACAAGGACCGGGAGGTACGGGAGCAGCGGGCGCTTGCCCGGTTCGGGAAGGACGCAAGCCAACGACCGCGGCGCGCGGTGCTGGTGGCGACGCAGGTGATCGAGCAGAGCCTCGATCTCGATTTCGACGTGATGGTGACTGAGTTGGCGCCGGCTGATTTGATCTTGCAGCGGATTGGGCGGCTGCACCGGCACGATCGAGAGCGTCCGCCTGGCATGGGGCAGGCCGAGGTGTGGATCCTGCCGCCGCCCGAGGAGGACGGAGCGCCCACCTTCGACGCCGCGACGACCTACGTCTACGACGAGCATGTCCTGCTGCGCTCCTGGCTGGAGCTGCGCGAGCGAACCATGCTCCGCGTTCCGGACGACATCGAGGCGCTCGTGGAAGCGGTGTACGACGACAGCCGCCCGTGCCCAGACACGGCGAGTGAGCGGTTCCGGAAAGCCTGGGGTGAGAGTTGGCATCGGCTTGAGTTGAAGCGACAGGAGGAGATTGGGGAGGCGCAAAAGCGTTGGATGAAGGCGCCTTCATATCGAGGCGCGATCTGGCGCCTGACTTCTGAATCCTACGAGGAAGATGCGCCGGATCTGCACCGCGAGCTTCAAGCACTCACCCGCCTAGCCGACCCCTCGGTCGATATGATCTGCCTCTTTGGCGATGAGAACCAAGCGCGCACGGAGCCGGACGCCAGCGAGGCGTTCACGCTGCGCACCACCGTGGACACCGCGTTGGCCAGGAGTCTCCTTCGAAACTCCGTTCGCCTCTCCGGGAGACGGATCGTTCAGGAACTCATGGCAAGAGAGGCTCCGGCCTCTTGGAAGAAATCGTCTCTGCTCCGTCACTGCCGGCCTTTGCTTTTCGATGAGAGTCGTTCGGCCCGGATCGGCTCGTATCGCATCTATCTCGATCCAGAGGTGGGAATCGAAATGGTTACCGAAAGCGAAGGGGGATGGGATGCCAAGCTTTGACCTGATTGACGAGCCCTGGATCCCCTACCTGCTCCCGGATGGAAGCAAGCGTCTTGGGGGCATCCGCGAGGTGCTCATCGGGGCGCAGGACATCCGGGAGATCTCAGATGTCTCCCCGCTCGTCACCGCGGCGCTCCACCGCATGCTCCTTGCGATGCTCCACCGCGTCTTCGGTCCGGAGGACGAGGGGGCATGGGCGGATCTCTGGAACGCCGGCGCGTTCGATGCCGATGAGCTCGATCGCTATCTCGAACGTTGGCGACACCGTTTCGATCTGTTCCATGAGACCCATCCCTTCTACCAGAATGCGGAGCTCGACCCTGACTATGCCTCCTCGGTGACGAAGCTGCCGCTGTCAGCTGGCAAGCGGGAGCCGCTCTTCGAGCACTTCGTGGACGACGATTCCTTCAGCCTCTCGGTGCCGGAGGCAGCCTGTCAGCTGGTAGCGCTCCATGCCTTCGCGGTTGGAGGACTACTTTCCTACGAGCGTCACCTCGATGATCCGCGTCTTTACAAGTCGGCGAAAGGCGGGCCGCTCGCGAAGGCGGCGGTCGCCATTGTCAAGGGTGAGAATCTCTTCCAAACCCTGATGCTCAATCTGTGCCGTTACAGCCCGGCGGACGAGGAGCCATTCCCAGTCGAGGGCGACGATGTGCCTGCCTGGGAGCGGGATGAGCCGACGCGCGCCGGGGAGCGCTCTCCCACTGGTTACCTCGATCTCCTGACCTGGCAGAGTCGGCGGGTGCGTCTGTTGCCGGAGCTTGCTTCGGAGGGGACGAGCTGGGTTGTGCGCCGGGTCGTCGTTATGAAGGGGTACCAGTTCCCGGACTCGTGGTCCCAGCGGCGCGAAACGATGGTGGCGTTCCAGAAGCGTCGGAATGCCAGGCCAGACGAGCAAGCGTACCTGCCGGTCAGTTTTCAACGCGATCGTGCCCTTTGGCGCGATAGTCTCGCGCTTCTGCGCTTGGCGCCGGATCCTGAGGAGCGACTGAAGACTGTTTCTTGGGTCGCTGACCTGGTAACGCAACGCTTGGTGAGTCGCTCTGCGATCTACAACATTGACCTCGCCGGGCTGAACACTGACCAAGCGCTTGTCTACTTCTGGCGGTATGAGCGCCTGCCGCTGCCACTCGCGTACCTCGAAAACCAAGACTTGGTGGACCAACTTGGCCGGGCGCTCGACTTAGCCGAACAGGTGGGAGGAGTCGTGCGAGGTGTGGTGGCTTCCCTCGCCAAGCTACTCCTATCCCCGACCGCCAATGAGGAGCGAGGGCGTCAGCCTGAGAGGTCAGACATTAACAACCTCACGAAACATCTGGGAACCGAGCGGCTGTATTGGGCTCAGCTCGAGACCCCGTTCAAACGATTCGTGGTTGATCTCGCCGCGGAGCATGAGACCGACGAGGAGGGCTCGTCGCGAGAGCGCGATCGTGTTTTGGCGTCTTGGGCTGATGAGCTGCGTCGCGCGGCGAGAAGCGCGTTCGAGGAGACCGCGCGCGGCGTTGGCTCCTCGGCGCGTCACATGAAGGCGGTCGCGGAAGCCGAGATGCAGCTCGTGCGGAGGCTGGCGCATGTCCTGAAAGGTGTTGTCGATGACGCGGCTAAGTCTGAGGAGGTAATGGATGGAGCAACAGCAGAAGTACCGTCCTGAATCCACGCGTGCCTTTGCGGACTATCTGCGGAGGCTTGCGGAGGATGAAGAACGGGCGGCGCTCGCCGCGCTGCGTCGCGGGCTTGGGAAAGCGCCGGGCGAGGCGGCCGAGGCCTTCCCGTACGTCGTCCCCTGGATTCCGTCCAATGCAACGGCGCGGGAGGAAGAGGCGTATTTCTTGGTTGCATCCCTCTTTGCTCTGCATCCCCTGACGTGGCCAGCTGATGATGGACCAGCCGCGTCGCGGAACCTCGGAGCTTCGTTGGCTCGTCTCGCTGCCCAGCGGGAGAGCAGCGAGGCGGTCGAAGGGCGCTTCGTGGCGCTGCTCAACGCGCACCGGGAGGACCTACCCGAGCATCTGCGCCGGATTATCGCCCTGCTGAAGGCGGCGGAGATTCCGGTGGATTGGGCGGGGCTTCTCACGGATCTCCGGCGCTGGGATCTGCCACAGCGCCCGGTCCAACGAAGCTGGGCGAAGTCGTTCTGGGGCGCTCGTGGCGAGGCTGCCCCTGAGTCGGAAACGGACGTCAGCTCGTAGAGGAGGAGACGAAGCGATGTTTGTCGAAGTGCATCTGCTGCAGAACTTTGCGCCGTCGAACCTGAACCGGGACGACACCGGATCGCCGAAAGATTGCGAGTTCGGGGGCTACCGCCGGGCGCGCATCTCGAGCCAGTGTCTCAAGCGCTCCATCCGTCGTGCATTCGCAACGGATGAATTGCTCTCGGCGGAGCACCGTGCCACGCGGACGAAGCTCCTCGTGTCTGAAGTCGTCCGCCGTTTGGAGGGTCAGGGGCGACCGGCGACCGAAGCCGCGCAGGTGGCGGAGACGCTCCTGAAGGGCATCAAACTGAAGCTCAACGACAAAGGTGAGACGCCGTATCTCGTTTTCCTCGGTAACCAGGAAATCGAGGCGATCGCGCGCGTCTGCGACGAGCATTGGGATGCGTTACTCGCTGCCGCGAGCCCGGCCGCCGCTGAAGAAGGAGGTCGCGGCGGCGCTCGTCGCGCCAAGGCGCAGGCGAGAGAGACGGTGCCGCAGGCCGCGCGTGAGGCGCTGGAGCGCAGCTTGGATGGCGGGCGAGCCGCGGATCTCGCCCTCTTCGGGCGGATGATCGCGGATTGGCCGGATCGCAACGTTGATGCCGCCTGTCAGGTGGCCCATGCCATCTCCACGAACCGCGTCAGCATGGAGTTCGACTTCTTCACCGCCGTTGACGATCTGAAGGGGCGGGAGGAGGACACGGGCGCCGGGATGCTCGGCACTGTCGAGTTCAACTCCTCCTGCTTTTATCGCTACGCGAACATCGACCTCGAGCAACTCAAGGAAAACCTGCAAGGGGACGAGGAGCTGGCCCGCGCGACTGTCCGCGCGTTCCTCCAAGCCTCGATTCAGGCGATCCCGACAGGCAAGCAGAACAGCATGGCCGCGCACAATCCGCCGTCGCTCGTGATGGTGGTCGCGCGGGAGCGGGGCTTGTGGTCGCTCGCCAACGCCTTCCTGCAGCCGGTCGCGCCGCGATTCGAGACCGACCTGATGACCGCATCGGTGCAGGCGCTCGATGCCTATTGGGGCAAGCTGACGCGGATGTATGGCGAGGAGGGGATCACGGGCGTTTGGCTTGCGCTGCTCGATGACGTTCCGCTGAAGTCGCTCAAGGATCGCGTCGTTCCGTCGGTCCCGGAACTCATCGCCAGCGTTGAAGGAGCGATCCAGTTCGACGGCACAGCCGCTCAGGCGGGGTGATGCGATGCACACCTTGTTGCTACGTCTGGCCGGGCCGATGCAGTCCTGGGGCACGCAGAGCCATTTCCGCCACCGCGATACCGGCTTGGAGCCCTCGAAGAGCGGCGTGATCGGGCTGCTCTGCGCGGCGCTCGGCCGGGCGCGCACCGAGCCGACCGATGACCTGGCAGCGCTGACGATGGGGGTGCGCGTCGATCGCGAGGGGACGCTGCAGAGGGATTACCACACCGCGCAGGACGTCGCCGGAGCCGACGGAAAAGTGGAGCCGACCGTGCTGTCGGAGCGCTTCTACCTGGCCGATGCGGACTTTCTCGTTGGCCTCGCCGGGGACGATCTGGATCTGCTGCGGCGACTCGACGCCGCGGTGCGCGCGCCGCGCTGGCCGCTTTTCCTTGGGCGCAAGGCGTTCGTCCCAGGGGAGCCGGTTGCGCTGCCGGGCAGCGGCGTTCGTGAGGGGATGGCCCTGGAGGAAGCCCTGCGAAGCGAACCCTGGCGCCCACTGCCCTGGGGGCAGCGTCCTAGCCATCTCCGAGTCGTCCTTGAGTCTCGAGACGGGGCGGAAGTCCGGCAGGATCAGCCGGACGCAGGGCCGGCGTTCCTCCATCGCCGCTTTCTGCCGCGCGCGGTGTTGACGACGTTCTGGAAGCTGGAGCAGGAGGTGCCCATTCTCACGGAGGGGGACGACGATGACCGAGACGTCTGAGCTCTTTCTCTCCCGCGTCATCCTCAATCCGCGCAACCGGGAGGTCCAGCGCGACCTGGCGAATTGCCATTTGCTGCATCAGCGTGTGATGGCGGCTTTCCCCACGGCCACGACTCCGGCGGCGCGCGCGGAATTCGGAGTGCTGTATCGCCCGGACGTGGATCCACGGACTGGGGTGGTGACGCTACTGGTGCAGTCCTGGGTGGCGCCGAACTGGTCGCATCTGCTAGCGGCGCGGGGCGATCGGTCCTATCTGCTGGAGACGCCGGGTCTGGAGAACCCGGCGACGAAAGCGATCGGGGAGGTGCTTTCCGGATTGAGGGAGGGTCAACGGCTGCGCTTTCGGCTGCGCGCGAATCCGACGAAGCGCCTTGCTGAGCGGCGGCAGACTCCGCGTGAGGATCGTTTGGTGGGCAAGCGCGTGGCGCTGCTGAAGGAGGAGCAGCAGCTGGAATGGCTCCAGCGACGGGGTGCTGCGTCCGGGTTCCGGGTGATGAGCGCCGACGCGCGGCCGGATCGGGTGTTTGGGCAAAACCAGACGGGCGCGCGCGCGGGTGACCAGGGAGCGCGTCTCACGTTTGGAGCGGTCGTTTTCGAGGGGCTGTTGGAGATTAGCGACGCGGAGAGCTTTCGGCGGGCGGTGCGGTGCGGGATTGGCTCGGGCAAGGCGTATGGCTTCGGGCTGCTCTCGCTGGCTCCCATCTGAGCGATGCCGGGAGAAGGTGCGGAGTGGTGAGGATGCGTTATGGACGACTTGCACATCTTGCCGAAGGTCCGTGATAGCTGGAGTTATCTCTACGTCGAGCATGCCCGGATCGAGCAGGAGGACAAGGCGATTGCGCTCTACGACGCTGGCGGCAAGACGCCCGTGCCATGCGCGGCGCTGACGCTGCTCATGCTCGGTCCGGGCACGAGCATCACGCACGCGGCGATTCGGGCGTTGGCCGACAACGGCTGCCTGGTGGCGTGGACCGGTGAGGAAGGGGTGCGGTTCTACGCCCAGGGGATGGGCGAGACGCGCTCGGCGCGCCATGTGCTGTGGCAGGCCTGGCAGTGGGCGGATCCGAAGCGCCGGCTCGAGGTGGTGATGCGGATGTATCGCATGCGATTCGCAGAGCCACCGCCGCCAGGGTTGACCCTCCGCCAGATTCGAGGACTGGAAGGGGTACGGGTGCGTGAGGCGTATGCCCGGGCGAGTCGAGAAACGGGCGTGCCTTGGACTGGGCGCTCCTATAAGCGCCAGCGCTGGGGCGAAACCGATGTGGTGAATCGCGCGCTGAGCAGCGCCAATGCTGCCCTTTACGGGGTGTGTCATGCGGCCATTGTCGCCGCTGGCTACTCCCCGGCGCTCGGGTTCATCCACACGGGAAAGATGTTGTCGTTCGTGTATGACATTGCGGATCTCTACAAGGTGGAACTGACGATTCCGGTGGCATTCCGGGCGGCAGCCGAGGGCGCGGAGGGCCTGGAGGGGCGCGTTCGGCGTCAATGTCGCGATGCGTTCACGGCTGGGCGCCTGTTGGAGCGGATCGTCGACGACATCGATCGCGCACTTGGTGTTCGAAGCATGACCGAAGCTGTCTCGGGAGGGGATCCGGATGTCGATCGAGCGTTGCCTGGCGGGTTGTGGGACCCAGAGGAAGGGGAGGTGAGTGGTGGGGTGAACTACGGATTGGAGCAGGATGAGTGAGCGATGATGGTGCTCGTGTTGGAGCGCGTGCCGGCGAGCTTGCGGGGGGAGCTGACACGCTGGCTCTTGGAGCCGCGAACGGGGGTGTTCGTGGGGCGAGTCTCGGCGATGGTACGGGATCGTCTGTGGGAGAAGGTGTGCCTCAGCCTCAAGGGGCGGGAGGGCGGTATCCTGATCTACAGCACCGATACCGAGCAGGGCTTTGCAGTGCGCAGCCACGGCGAGACGAGTCGTGAACTCGTAGACTTCGACGGGCTTGTCTTGATCCGCATCCCGTAATGATGCGGAAATTGGAAGTGTTGTCCCCACGTGCGTGGGGGTGAACCGCAGCAACCTGCCGCGCTCACTGGTGAGCCGGTAGTTGTCCCCACGTGCGTGGGGGTGAACCGGCGACGGGCTCGGTGGCGGGCCTCAAGGGCGAGTTGTCCCCACGTGCGTGGGGGTGAACCGTGGGCTGGCTGAGCGTGTTCGACGAAA
>CALGSZ010000026.1 GCA_937901745.1 uncultured Chloroflexota bacterium
GGGTTGCATCCATGCACCCGAGATCGCATGTCGCGGGTTCAATCACGGGCTGTCTCGAGCACTGCTCATTGGTGGTCACGCGCCATGGGCAGATATCGCTAGCGAAAAGCGGATCGTCGGCTATTGGGAGCTCTGAGATGAGCGCCGAGCACTTGGGGGTAGTCTGTATCCGAGTCGTCACTTTCCTTCCTTGGCTGGTCGTCAATGCGGTAAGGTTTGGCCTGATTCTGACGTCATTCGGTGCACCTCGTTCCCAGGGGCAAGCCGAGACCCCTCGATCCAACGCAGTGGCTTCGGAAGATTCTGAACGGGCCACCTCAGCCCAATTACCATGATGTTCAGCGGTCTGCGATCACAACGTCTGCGCGGTATCGTGTTGTACGATCAGCTCAAGCATTCGCTCCTGCTCGTACCCTGAAGCTTGTGAATCCGATCTATGTATCCAGCAAGAACAGACGGGTGGAAGTCTAATTGGAGAAGGGTCAACGGTGTCTACTACACGCCAGACGACGTCGCCCTCGCGCTGGCGACCTGGGCTATCCGCTCAGATGATGATCGAGTATTCGATCCGTGCTACGGTGGCTGCGCATTCCTCGAAGCCGCTTATGAAGTCCTTCTGAGGCATGGAGCACCGAATCCGGCTAGTAACTTGTGGGGTGTCGACTCCGATCCGCAAGCCCAATCACATGCGCAGGGCCTGATCTCCCGAGGGGCATCCGCTGATCAGTTTGTACACGCCGATTTCTTGACAATCGACGAAGCCTCATTCCCGGCTGCTCCGTTCTCTGTAGTCTTGGCCAATCCACCATACGTGCGGCACCACTACCTGAAATCATCAACGATTCGGGTGGGGCACAAAGCCGCAGAATACGTCGGAATAGACTTATCGGCTCGGGCAAGCTATTGGGCATACTTCGTCGCGCACTTACTACGCTTCGTGGCCCCTGACGGACGAATTGCACTCGTGCTTCCAGGTGCTCTCTTGACCGCCGACTATGCACGCCAACTACGCCGAGCACTCGTCCAACGTTTCCGTAGACTGTCCATCCTCTTGGTCGAAGATCGCCTCTTTCCCGCTGCCCAAGAGACAACCGTCTTGGTATTAGCGGAGGGACATGGAGCAGAGCAGTGTGCCGTACGAATGGGGATCATTTCCAGGAAGAGTATCTCCGAACTCACAGAGGAAAAGCTTGAACGCGTTTGCCGTCCATTGCCTCAGCAATGGCAAGACGATCGCTGGATCAAAGGAGTGATTGAGACAGATGCTATTGAATACTTGGAGCACTTAGTCCAGAAATCACATGCGGTCACGCTCGGCAAAGTCGCCTCTATTGGAATTGGAACAGTCACCGGGGCCAATAGGTATTTCATCTTGAGGCCCAGTCAATTGCGCCACCTTGGCATTCCGCAGACATGTGTCAAGCCGATACTAACCCGGGCTAGCCAACTACCCGGACTAGTGTTGCGGGAATGCGACGTGGAACGACTCCTTGAAAGTGACGCACAAATGTTGCTTGTAACGACGGGCGGTGAGGATGTTCCTCCAGAGTTGGCGGCATACTTCGCCGAAGGAGAGAAAATCGGAATCCCTCATCGCTATAAGTGCAGGAGCCGCAGGCCTTGGTATGTCGTACCCAACACGAGTCCACCGGATGCATTCCTACCCTCTTTGATGGGTTACGCGCCTCGATTAGTGGTCAATCAAGCGAAGATCGAATGTACGAACACCATTCTCAGAGTTAATCTCCGGGAAGCAGAGGAGCCCGCGACGATTCTTCTCCTGGCTCTCGCCTCCGTGTCCACAGTCACCCAGCTTAGTGCCGAACTAGTCGGTCGAAGTTATGGCGGAGGAGTCCTAAAGCTGGAACCTTCGGAGGCAGCACAACTCGTCATACCTCGTCTCTCATTGGCTGATGTCAGCCACCTAATAGGTGGGATTCACAATCTAAACTCGATCGGTCGTATTCAGCAGATAACGCATGAGGTTGATAGAGTCATCTCCAGAGCAATAGGCATATCTCGAGACGAACAACTTGCAGTTAGCGAATCCCTACAGCGCTTGCGCCGTTGGAGAACAGGGAAGACCTCAGATTAGAGAGAAACAGCAGTATTAGATTTCCAAGATCGACTCCCATCTCACGACCCAATTTCCCTGGGACTCTTTCTCGAATAATCAGATTGATCCGGAAGTTTTCCCCAGCCATCCTTTTCCATCTCCATTATCATCGAGTGGTAGTCCCTTCTCTTCCGAAATCGTCGATTCTATCTCCCGCAGAGCGATGTCGCGCCGCCAGTGAGCGTCATCGAACCCGATCTTCG
>CALGSZ010000027.1 GCA_937901745.1 uncultured Chloroflexota bacterium
TCAAGTTACGAGACGACGGATCGGTTGAAAGGATCGCAATTCATGAGCCTCCCCATCCTCTCCGGTAAGGCTTTCCTCCTGTCCGACGGTGTGGATCTGAAGTTCTCCGAGGCCGGGCAGGCCTGGGCGCGGTTGCCGCTGGTGTTCAACCAGAATGTGCGCACCGACAAGGGCTGGGAGACTGTCCGCCAAATCCGGGTTGACGCAACGGTTTTCGGCGGCCTGGCCGAGTACCTGACCGACGCGATGCCCGGTCGCGGCGAGTTGCATGTGACCGGCGAGGTCTACACCGAGGACTGGGAGGACAAGGAGGGCAATGTCCGCACCTCGGTTCGGATGCGTGTGCTGTCGGCGGCACCGGCGCCACGACCGGCCCAGCCCGGGCGCAAGCCAGCAGCCAAGAAGCGACCGACCAAGCCGCAGCGGCAGGCCGTCGTGGACGAGGTGGACTACGACGATGACGACGAGATCCCCTTCTGACGGGTTTGATCGCAAGCGGGTCCGCCAGCGGCTTCTCCCCTACTACGAGGAGTTGTACAAGGCGTACCCGGTGCACCAGGATTTCGGGGGCGGGCTCAACGCCCTGATCGACCTTGTCGAGGAAAACCCGGACCTCGACCTGGAGATGATCCTGGAGCGGGCCAAGTCCTACGCCCAGAACATCGACCCGGACAACATCCAGTTCGTGCCTCACCTGAAGAGCTGGCTGCGTGACCGGCGGTGGATTGACACCGACTTGTTCACCGATCAGCGCGTGGCTGAGCGTGCGTGGCTTCGCGGCTGCTACCGGCGCGCCGACGCAGAGGCGGTGTCTGAACGGTACGGGTTCATCTACACCCATCCCCCTGTGCCGGATGGCGTGGAGGACCTGGCGAGTTGGCATCGCGAGCAGCGTCGCGCCTGGATCGCCCAGGTGGCCAACCATGTGCTAAACGGAGGACCACTACCGGAGTGAAGGCATACGAGCGGGTGATTGATGCCGCCCGGGCCAACGGGTCCCCCGTGGTCGAACGGGGTAGCGGGCAGGCCATGGTGCGCTGCCCCGCACACGACGACGGCAGGCCGTCGCTGTCGGTGAAGGCCATCGACGGCCAGGTGCTCATCTACTGCCTGGCGGGCTGCGACACCGCCGCCGTTGTCGAGGCGTTCGGGTTCACGATGGCCGACCTGTTCGATGACGCCAGGGGCTACACCTACGAGTATCCGGGCGGGAGGAAGGTCCACCGCACACCGAACAAGGAGTTCCGCCAGAGCGGCAACACCGACGACTCCTCTCTGTTCCACTCCGACCGGCTGTCCGGCAACGGTCCGGTCTACGTGGTGGAGGGCGAGAAGGACGTGCTCGCCATCGAGGCCGCCGGTGGGCAGGCGGTCACCACCCCGTGCGGGGCCAACGCTAAGCCGGAGCGGTTCAACTGGGAGCCGCTGCGGGGCCGGGCTGTGCGGATCGTGGTTGACCGTGACGAGCCTGGCCGGAGGCGTGGCGCGATGCTGCTGGAGCACCTGTCCGGCATTGCGCTGTCGGTGTCGATGTGGGAGCCGAGGATCGGCAAGGATGCGGCGGACCACATCGCAGCCGGGTACGACCTGGACGACTTCCGTTGCCTGAGCGAGCCGGATGTCCTGCCGTTCTCGGAGATGATCGAGCAATGGCAGGAGTGGCGCGATAGCGAGCAGGCGAAGCCGATCCCCACTCCGTGGTGGTCACTGAACCGGCGCATTGCGGGCGGCCTGCATCCGGGCCGCTTGGTTGTTGTTGGGGCCCGGACTGGTGAGGGTAAGAGCGTGATGGGGGCGAACATCGCCGTCCACGCCGCCGAGATGGGCATCGCCTCGCTGATCGTGTCGGTGGAGATGCCCAGGGTGGAGATCGCGTCACGGCTGCTGTCGTCCCAGGCGCAGGTGAGCTACGAGCGGATGACGACCCGCACCCTGTTCAATGAGGACGACGTGAAGATTGCACAGTACGTGGCCGACCACATCAACATGCCACTGTTTGTGTGCGACCGGCCAACGATCTCGATTGAGGAGGTGGCCCGCAAGGCCCGGCTGCTCAAGCAGACCAGCGACCTTGGGCTGGTGTTCATCGACTACGCCCAGCTGCTCCGCGCATCCGACACCCGGGTGTCCCGCCAGGAACAGGTGTCGCACATCGCCCGGTCAGCCAAGTTGCTCGCGATGGAGTTGAACATCGTCGTGATTCTGGCGGCCCAGTTGAACCGGGAGCCGGAGAAACAGGGCAAGGACGGCAAGACCAGGGCCCCGCGCATGAGCGACCTGCGCGAGTCCGGGGAGCTGGAGCAGTCGGCGGATGTGATCCTGCTGCTTCAGCGTGACCAGTACCTGGGGGATGTTTACGTCTCTATCCCGAAGAACCGCACCGGCAGGACTGGCCAGGTTGTTCTCCAGGAGCGGTATGACCAAGCGGCACTGAAGGATTCGGTGAGCGCGCGATGAAGCGTTGGACCCGTCGGTTCGAGTGGGTGGCCTATGCGGCCTGCGCAAATGATGATAGGTTCGTTCTAGAACGCCTTTCTCCCAACGATGTTGCGGAGGTGCGCAGGATATGCGACAGCTGCCCGGTGCGCCCCGAGTGCCTGAAGTGGGCTGTCGATGAGCAGGTGTCCGGGGTGTGGGTCGCTGGCGCACTGTTCCCCGACCCGGTCGATGAGCGGGCGGAGCAGGTGCTCAAGTCGCTGTGGCGGCTCGCAAAGCGTTCCATACCTGGTGAATTAGCACGGCGTGGTGATATCTGAGCCTGTTGGAGGAGATGTTGCGAAAGCAGCGGTATCACAGGGAGGCGGCCTGATGAGCAGTGCCGTCTTCTACGACCCCGGCAACGGGGAGATCTCGGTTGCCGTCGATTCCGAGGACGACATCGTCTGCATCGACAGACTGGATGACGGCGGCATCTTGTTCACGTTCAAAAACCTTGCCCCGCAAGGGATTGAGTTCTACTGGGAGGGCGACAGGTTGTGGCGTCCGGTATGAGCGTGGTCCTCACCCTCCCGCTGCGACAACCGCTTCTCACCCAGAACGCTCAACGGAGGGCGCATTGGACGACTGTGCGAGCGGCTAAGCGGGACACCGAGATTGTTGTCGGCGAGGCTGTCAAGGCCGCCGGTGTGGGACCCATAGAGGGGCCGGTGACCGTGCAGTTGATCTGGTTCGCGCCGGACGCGCGGAACCGGGACACCGACGGCCTGGCCCCAATGATGAAGGCGGTGCTTGACGCTCTGGTAAAGAAAGGTGTTCTGCCGGATGACAATGCCAAAGTCGTCACCGAGACCATCTGTGGACCCATTGTTGTCTCGCGTGATAACCCGCGCTTTGAAGTCCACATACGACGAGTGGCGCAAAGACGCTCTCTGCGCCCAGGTTGGTGGAGACTTCTGGTTCCCCGAGCAGGGTGGTTCTCCACGCGAGGCGAAGATGATCTGCAAGAACTGCCCTGTTTCGGTGGAGTGCTTGGAGTATGCCATGGCACATGATGAGCAGTACGGCATCTGGGGTGGCTACACGGAGCGGGAGCGCAGGCGGCTCAAGCGGATTCGCAGGAAGATGGGCCGAAAGTAATTTTCGAATTCGGCCCGATGGGATAGATAGCTGTGCTAAACTATTAGTAGGGTGGATGCATAAATCTTGGGCTCCGCGTTTATCGCATTCACCCCGCCCCGTTGAGGTTCTGCACCTGCGCCGCCCTCTCCCGTAGGTGCCTCAACGGGGCTTGCCTGTTTGAGGAGAGTTTATGGGCGACTGGATTGACGAGCTGGTTGACTGGCAGCTGGAGCAGCGGAACGCCAAACGTGTCTGCGGACACCTGTGCCCGAACTGCAACATGCAGTGGCACGGCCTGCCTCAGTGGACCTGCCCCGGCTCGCACGTCGTTGTTTCGAAATGCAAAGAGCTCCTGCCGTATTCGGCATGGCGCGATGTGGCCGACCAGCTTGGTTTCTACGAGGTGTGAGCATTGTCTGCCGAGATTTGGACGCTGGACATCGAGACGCGACCGATGGAGGTCTACAGCTACCGGCTGTACAATGAGGATCACACCACCTCCCAGATCATCCACCCAGGCGGCATCCTGATGTTCGCGGCCAAGCCCTACGGCGGCGAGGTGGAGCACCACACCGCGTGGGGCGACTATGACGCGATGGTGAACCGGCTCTACGAGATCTACGACGCCGCTGACTACCTGATCACCTACAACGGCAAGCGGTTCGACAACAAGAAGGTTTACGCGACCATCGCCCAGCATGGCCTGCCGAAGCCATCGCCGCACCGGGACATCGACCTGTTTCGGACGGTGCGCAAGTACTTCGACTTCCCTTCGCGCAGCCTCGATTACGTGACGCGTGTGTTCAACTTGGACCCGAAGACAAAGCCGGACGGCTGGTGGCCGATGATGAACGCGATTCTGCGTCCCCGCTCCGAGGAGGAGCAGCTGGAGGCTCAGCGGCGGATGGTCGAGTACTGCCGCAACGACGTTGTGATCACCGAGCAGTTGTTCGACCGCCTGCTACCCTGGATTGAGGACATGAATCTTCCCCTGTACGAGGAAGATTCGCTCGACAAGCCGCGTTGTTCACGGTGCGGGTCCGACCGTATCCACAGTAGGGGCTGGTTCTACACCACGTCGCGCCGGTATCGGCGGTTCCAGTGCCAGTCGTGTGGCGGGTGGATGAAGTCCTACAAGTCCGAACCCCTGATCAACGGGGAGTTGCGAAGTGTCTGAGTGGCGCGTTTTCCGGGAGGACGGGAATTGGATCGCGCAGAACACATCGGTCGCCAGGTGGCGGAAGGAGTTCGCGACCTGGGACAAGGCGATGGCCTGGACGAGGTTCGTGGACCAGCTGCGGACGCTGGGGATGGAGCTGGAGAAGGAACTGAAGCGGCGCAGCCCCGATACTGGCAGCAGCCCCTCCCCCCTGACGTGATCGCCATGCTTCAGCGGCAGTTCGCCGATCTTCGGGCCCGGTTCGAGGGGCGCCGCCGCCAGGTCACGCCGCGCCGTCGCAGCCCACTCCCCCGGTTCGGCTGGTGACGATGACCATGTCGCGACCCATTCCCCAGGTTCGGCTGGTGACGATGACCAGGGTGGCACTGGACATGGTGATCCTGCATGTCCTTGGCGAGTATCCGTGGATGTTCCACGAGGTCACCGGCGATCCGAGGGATGCGGCCTGGGAGATTGACGACGAGTTCGGGGACCGGGCCCGCGTGGCGTGGGAGTCGCTGCACGACGCGCTGTTTCTGCGCGGACTCAGCGGGTGAGACAGGTCGCCGCGACCGGTGAGAGGGGAGCGGATGACTCCAAGTGATCTTTTTGAATGGGTCCTGGTCGTAAGGGCGGCCATTCCGACGGCTATTTTGTGCGTTTTACTCGTCTTGCTGGGTATTGCGGCATCCATCGGGGATCTGTAGTGGCCGCGTTCTGAAGTGGTTGTTTGAGCGATGCCGAAGTTCCGAGGGGAAAGAAAGAAGAGTTTGGGGCGCTCGGGCACGCTCTGGAAAAGGGCCAGGGCGAAGTGCCTGTCGAGCTCGAATATCTGCTGGATTTGTGCGGGCGAGTGCCCGGATTTCAAGTGGCCGGACGGTGAGCTGCCGTTCGGTACCGCTGCCATCGACATGTCGCTGCGGTGGCCGCATCCCGCGTCCGCGTCGGTGGACCACGAGATCCCGATCTCGCAGCTGGACAAAGAGGACCCCCGCCTGTGGCAGCAGCAGTACCTGCATCCGGCTCACCTGAAGTGCAACTCGGCACGTGGAGACGGCACCCGCAAGGTGGGGATGGTGCCCACGATCACGTCCCGAAACTGGCTTGCCTGATCATATGGCGAATGTAACACTAGAACTATGTTCTATTGTGATCGGTGCGGACAGCATCAGCCCTGGTTCCGCATGCGACGCACGGACCTGGGTTGGGAGTGCTGCGGACTACCCCTGACCCCGTTGAAGCGTCGGGATCGGATCGGTTTGCGACGAAGGAGAGCTGCTTGAATCTCAACGAGTACCAGGACGAGGCTGCCAAGACCGCCGTGTTCCCTGGCGCTGGCAACATCGACAACCTCGGCGCACTTAACTACACGGTCCTCGGCCTGACCGGTGAGGCCGGGGAGCTTGCCAACCTGGCGAAGAAGATCTACCGGGACCACGGCTCGATCAGCATGGAGCACCGCGTGAAGCTGTCCCGCGAGCTCGGGGATGTGCTGTGGTATGTCGCTGCGGTGGCCCGCCAGCTCGGTTACCCGTTGGATGTGATCGCCAAGGAGAACCTCGACAAGCTCCGGTCCCGCGCGGAGAGGGGCGTGATCGGAGGGAGCGGTGATGATAGGTAGGTGATGATGGATGGCTGTCGATAAAGATCCCGTCTCCCCTGGTGAAGCCCGCCTCAAGCAGTACTGGGGGTACGGCGCTGGCTCCCTGAAGATTCAGTGGGGTGTGCCGGGGGATTTCAATCGGTGTGTGCTCCAGGTTGGGCGCTACATCCAGAACCAGC
The DNA here is from genome assembly GCA_937901745.1 of uncultured Chloroflexota bacterium. Taxonomy (GTDB): domain Bacteria; phylum Chloroflexota; class Chloroflexia; order Thermomicrobiales; family UBA6265; genus CALGSZ01. The sequence continues at coordinate 6,500 of CALGSZ010000027.1, forward strand.
GCATGCTGAAGGGATTCTGCGCCAACCTGCACAAACAGGTGCTGGGCTATTGGCCTGGTCAGGGACCGCATGCCAGGGGGAAGCACTGACCGGCAGCCATGTTCACGCTCAGCGTATCTATCGCGTGGCCCCTCCTCGTCGCCCTGGTCGTGTTGATCGGCCTGGCGGGGTGGGGCACTTTTCGTTTGCAGGAGTTGGCTGAGGAGTGGGCTGCGAGAAGGGAGCGAGATGATGGGCTACACCCTCCGGCTACGCAACCGGGTGACCGGCCAACAGGTTGAGGCCGTCCACCCGACGTTCGGGGCCGCCATGCAGGAGTTGATGCGCTACGCACGGTACTGGAACTACGAGGTGACCCCAGACGTTTCTACGTCCGGGGTCCTGCGCAGCAGGGTTGCCGACGTGGACTACGACTGGTTCATTGAAGATAGTTCTAGAAATGGACTTGACAAGACCGCGAGCCGTGGGCAACATGGATAGCGGAACGAGGTCACAGCGACCGAGTTCCAGTTCGATTCCTTCCTGGGTGCTCTCACAGGGAGGGCGGGAGGTACCTGACAAGGTGTAGGTCTCTCGGCACGGACGGCCAGGTGCAACCCGTCCCTCCCACTAGGGGCTGGACAGGTGTCGATGGGATGACGAAAGCCGAAGTGCACCATCCCAGATCAGGGTTCGATTCCCTGCGGCTCCACAAGGTGCGTGTCAAACCCCGCGAGCGGGTTCCGATCCCCCGCCCGCTCAATGCGGGGCAAGGGTCGCCCATGATCCCGATGGACTGGCGGGGGAGGCGATTCCTGCACGCACTGCAAACTTGGGGCGGCAACAGAATACTGCCGTTCACGACTCCGCTGAGATTATGGATGAGATTGACGATGGTTTCGGCAACGTGTGGGTGCTCTGCAAGCCTGACTGCCGCCTGGAGGTTGTGAGGCCAGGGAAGGTCCAGTGCGACTGCCATTACGAGGACGACGAAGATGCCTGAGCTGGTCGCTGAGCCGGCCAGAGTGCGGCGACAAGTGAGGTTTGATGGCGGGCCGTCCACTTCCAGGGTCGTTGAAGTTTGGCTGCTGGGGAGGCGATTTGCCTGGCATCGAATCGCCATCCCCCCTAAGGGAAATTTAACGACGCTAACTTTTTGACTTCGCCCCCAGGGGTGCCAAGGTGCTGGTACGCGACCGCCACGCCGGAATTGGTGCAGTAACGCCCCTGGGGGCGTTTTCCGTTGGAGGGGGTACGAGAAATGGAGGAATGCCCAACACCTGAAAAGAACCGCTACCGTTCAGAGAAGCAGGCCCGCCGCGAGCTGAAGCGGATGTGGCAGAAGGGGAAAGCGACGAAGGTGCGCCTGTACCCGTATCGGTGTCGATGCGGATGGTGGCACTGGACATCGACCAAGAACTATCGAGTGAAGGTGAATCGGACCCAAACGAATGCCGACTCGGACGGGGTCGGGAGCCTGATTTCGGCCACGAACCGTCCCCGGCGCTTCCAGCGGGTGTACGACTATATGGCGTCCTGCGACCGGTGCGGCCAGGAGGTCAGGGTCGGCTCGTACGAGGAGCGGCGGGAATGGCTCAATGAGCACCCAGCCGACCATCACCCATTTATCACACTTTTCCGGCAGGCGCGGATATGAGTGTGGAGGAGTGGGTGGCGAAAATGCTCGCCGAGGCTCCTGAGCCGTCAGAGGCGAAAAAGCGGCGCTTGGCTCTACTCCTCGCCGATGAGCCAGTTGACAATAAGGTGCCGTTCAGGCTTAAAAACTCGGTTGTGCCGGGGGATCTGGACAAGCCGCCATTCCGCGAGTTCGGAGATGACCAGCCTGCGGCGGTCTAGGGGCAGCTTGTCCCACACCTTTTTCGGGTCAGGCCGGATTAGGTCGCTAAACGCCCCTTCGCGGGTGTGGGCGACTAATTCGGCCTGTACTTCTTTCAGCTCCTTTTCGAGCCGTTCGGTGGCGATCTTCAACTGTCGCCCGTTCAGCATGCCGCTGGCGTAATCGACAGCGAGCTGGTCGAGCCGTTCGATGAGGATGGTCTCCCGCTGGCGCAGGTGTGCGATATCGACGCCCCGATTCCGGGCGAGAATGTCACGCGCTTTGTCGGACGCCAGGAACGCCAGCACGAGCCGGGTGACGGCCTGATCCACGGGCTCGCTTTTGCGGCTATGGAAGCATTTCAAGCACCGGTAGCAGTGCACCTTGTCCTGGCCGTCCGGGTACCACTTCCAGTGGCTGTACATAGGCTCGTTGCACCGGTGGCATTTCAGGATGCCGCTGAGGAGGTATTGGGCTTTCGTGCCGCTCTGGGTGCGCCTGGCCGGGTCGGTGAGAATCGCCCTGGCGGCCTCGTAGGTGTCCCGGTCGATGATCGGCGGCCATTCCGCCTCCGCCACGATTTCTCCGTGATAGGTGCGGAGACCCGCGTATCTAGGGTTCAGCAGCATGGCCCGCAGAACCCTCGTCTTCCATTCGTTGCCGTTGGCGGTTTTGACCCCTTTGTCGTTGAGTGTGGCGGCAATGTAGTAGAGGCTGTCGCCACGGATGATGGATTCGTAGGCGTGGCGCACCCAGCGGGCCTCTTCGTCGATGATGGTGACCCCGTCTTTTTCGTATCCGAATGGGCGTTGACCGCCTGTCCAGTGGCCCATGGAGGCCCGCTGCTTGAACGCTGACCGGGTGCGGAACGCTTTCCGCTCGACCTCCTGCTCGGCGACCGCAGCAAAGATTGTCGCCACGAGCTTGCCCCCGTCTGTGCGGGTGTCCACCCCGTCGGCGGTGGTGACGATGGCGCACTGGGTGGCCTTGCAGGTCTCGTAGACGGCCACGAAGTCGCTCAGCTTGCGCAGAAGCCGGTCCATGTGGCGGGCGGTGACCACGTCGAACTCCCCCGCCGACACCCGCTGCATCATCTCCTCGAACGCGGGCCGGGGGCGTCTACTGGTGGCCGACACGTCGTTGTCGATGAACCACTCCACGATCCGCGCGTCACGGCCCTGCCAGAACCGCTCGATGTCCTCCCGCTGGCGGTCCACGCCGAGCTGGTCCCCGGCCCGATCCTCGGATATCCGCAGGTAGGCGGCCACTCGAAGCATGGATACATGCTACCTCGTACGAAGTGAGTTTTGCATTCCCGGTAAGCCATGTATCCAGTTCTTACTCCATAGCACGCCTAGAATCGTGTTCTAGAACGTGCTATGCTTGCGGGGTGGCTACGACGACGACGAAGACGCGAAAGTCCAAGAGCGCCAACGCCAAGACGCTGCGTTACGGGTACCACGGTGACGCGATCCGCGCCCCGCTGCCAGCTGCCCCGCCGGTGACGGCCCAGGACCGCGCGAAGGCCCGCCTGATCGTCTGCGGGAACGCGAAGAACGCCGCCGAAGCAAAGCAGTTCCTTGACATGCTGGGGCTTCTGGACGAGTCGGCCTGGGAGTGAGTTTCGATGAGGTTGGCATGGGTTGATGATTCCCCGACTGCGGAGATGAAGCGGCTGGCGCTGAACCTCGCGTCGCATTTTGTGTCGCGATTCAGCTGCGTGTTGAGCGACCATTTCAGCGCCACGACCGAGTATGCGGACGTGTTCTGGCA
>CALGSZ010000028.1 GCA_937901745.1 uncultured Chloroflexota bacterium
ACGAAGTGACGCAGCACGGTACGGATCCAACGAATCCCGATACCGACGGCGACGGTCTCAACGACCACGACGAGACCGTCATGGGGACGAATCCCCTCAATCCCGATACCGACGGCGACGGCCTCCTGGACGGCCAGGAAGTGCAGTACGGCTCGGATCCCCTGAGCACCGATACGGACATGGACGGGCTTTCGGACGGTGACGAGGTCAATGTGTACGGCTCGAGCCCGACCAGCATGGACACCGACGGCGATATGCTCCCGGATTACAACGAGGTCATGCAGCACGGCACGGACCCGACGAATCCTGACACCGACGGCGACGGGATCTCCGATCACAACGAGACGAATTACGGCACCAGCCCGCTCAACCCCGACACCGACGGCGACGGGGTGTCGGACAAGGACGAGATCTTTGGAGGCACGGATCCGCTCGATCCGGCGAGCAAGCCGTAACCGGCACCGTCAAGAACTAGCGTAGAGCTCAGGGCGCTAGCGCAAGATATGGAGCGGGCGAGGCAATTCAGCCTCGCTCGCTCGCTTGTTCGGACACCCGGGCCATGCTAGGATAACGCGTCAACCGGGGCGCAATACCCTCCGGTTCGGTAGGATGGCGGAAGGTGATCCGGCGCCGAGAGCGTCCGGGTACGACGAGCGGCGAGCGCCTCCTTGACTCCAACCCCACAAGCACCCACGGCCGGCGTAACGACGATCGCTCTCGCGAATCAGAAGGGCGGCGTCGGGAAAACGACGACCGCGATCAATCTCGCGGTGCTCCTCGCGCGCCATGGCTACCGGGTGCTGCTGGTCGATATCGATCCGCAAGCGAACGCCACGTCCTCGCTCGGCGTGGACAAGCGCGCGCTGGCGCGGACCGTCTACGACGTACTGATTGGAGAAGCGCCGCTCGCGCAGGCAGTCTTGCCAAACGTCCGGCCGAATCTCGATCTCCTGCCCTCGACTCCAATCCTGGCCGGCGCGGAAGTCGAGCTCGTGGATTTGCCGGAGCGAGAGCGACGCCTGGCCACGGCGCTGCAAGAGGCGAACGGGCGCTACGACCTCGTCGTCATTGATTGCCCGCCCTCCTTGGGGCTGCTGACAGTCAACGCCCTGACAGCGGCGCGCTATGTCATCGTCCCCATCCAGTGCGAATATCTCGCGCTCGAAGGGCTCGGCCAGCTCATCAACACGATCGACCTCGTCAAGCGGCAGCTCAATCCGCCACTCGATGTCATCGGCGTGCTGATGACGATGTACGACGCCCGGACGCGCCTCTCGGCCCATGTCGTCGAGGAGGTGCGCCGCTATTTCCCGCACCGGATCTTCCGGACCATCATTCCCCGTTCGATCCGCTTGGCCGAGGCGCCGAGCTACGGCCAAGCCATTGCTGAGTACGACGCCGGATCGCGGGGCGCTCAGGCATACCGCGGCGTCGCCGAAGAGCTGATCGCGCGCCTGCGGCTCGGGACGCCCCAGATCGTTGAGCCAGCGGCGGCCGGGTAATCCTGCCGCCCGCCCGATGCCGTGGATTTCACGCTCCGGCCACCGCCGGGAGGTGCTGTTGATGAGTACGACGGATAAGCAGTTGGACCAACTCGCCGCCAACGGCGTAACCGACGGGCTCGAGGCTCCCGCCCTTCAGCCGAAGGCCGAGCTCGATGGCGCGATGCGACCCGACAAGTTTCTCGGCCTCGGTCTGACTTTCGATGACGTGCTCCTCGTGCCGGCCGCCTCGAGCGTTCTCCCCACAGAGGTCAGCACGCGCACCCGCATCGCCGCCGATATCACCCTCAACATTCCCATCCTATCGGCCGCGATGGACACCGTGACCGAGGCGCGCATGGCGATCGCGCTCGCCCGCGAGGGTGGGCTTGGCGTCATCCACCGGAACCTCTCGATCCAAGAGCAGGTTGACGAAGTGGACAAGGTCAAGCGCTCGGAGTCAGGGATGATCGTTGAGCCGGTCACCCTGCCGCCGGACGCGCCCATTCGCGACGCCCTGGCGGTCATGGAGCGCTACCACATCTCCGGCGTGCCGATCACGGAGAACGGCGGCAAGCTCGTCGGCATCCTGACCAACCGCGATCTCCGCTTCATTGACGACACCGAGCAGCCGATCGCCAACGTGATGACCAAGGAGAACCTGGTCACGGCGCCGGTCGGCACGACCCTCGACGAAGCCCAAGCCATCTTGCACCGGCACCGGGTCGAGAAGCTGCCCGTCGTGGACGAGCACGGCTATCTCAAAGGCCTGATTACCGTCAAGGACATCCAGAAGAAGATCCAATACCCGCACGCGACGAAGGACGCGCAGGGACGGTTGCGCGTAGCGGCGGCTGTCGGCGTCGGCGCGGATGCGTTGGAGCGCGCGACCGCGCTGGTCGAGGAAGGCGTTGACCTACTGGTGGTCGACACCGCCCACGGCCACTCGCAGGCCGTCATTGACATGGTGCGCGCGATCAAACGGCGACTGAATGTGCCCGTCATGGCCGGGAACATCGCGACCGGCGAGGCGGCCGAGGCGCTGATCGACGCTGGCGCGGATGCTGTCAAGGTCGGCGTCGGCCCCGGCTCGATCTGCACGACACGCGTCGTCGCGGGGACCGGCGTCCCGCAGATCACCGCGATCTACGAGTGCGCGAAGGCCGCCAGCCGGCACGGCATTCCAGTCATCGGCGACGGCGGCATTCAATACTCCGGCGACATCGCCAAGGCGATCGCCGCTGGCGCGGACGCGGTCATGCTCGGCAGCCTGCTGGCCGGCGTGGACGAGAGCCCGGGCGAAGTCGTCCTCTATCAAGGGGAGCGGTTCAAGGAATACCGCGGCATGGGCTCGATCGGCGCAATGAAGGCCCGGTCGTACTCGAAGGACCGCTACTTCCAGGAAGGCGTCGGCAACATCCAGAAGCTCGTCCCCGAGGGGATCGAGGGACGCGTCGCCTACAAGGGTCCGCTCTCGAACCTGATCTACCAGCTCGTCGGCGGACTCCGCTCGGCAATGGGGTACGTCGGCGCACCGGACATCGCGACGCTGAAGCGAGACGCGCAGTTCGTGCGGATCACCGCGGCCGGCCTGCGAGAGAGCCACCCGCACGACGTCATCATTACCCGCGAGGCGCCGAACTACCGGGTTAGCAGTTGACACGTCCCGGCGCCTCGCCGCGCCTGACTCGCGCGTCATTTCGACGCCCATCGGAGTCGCCCCACGCCAGATCGCGCCGGGCTGACAGGCCGATCCCGGTCCATGTGGCCACCCGCTGGACCTCATGTCTGCTTCGGGAGTTGAGAGTGTGACGACCGATCGCTCTGAAACAGGGCTGCGCCAGCGCGCGTGGCAGCACCTGACGCGCGTCGTCGCTGCCCACCTCGTCATGCTGCAAGAAGTGGGGCTCATTGACGAGCGCACGCAAGCGACACTCTTCGCGGCGCTCGATGGCGTGCGTGGCGGCACCCCTCCCGACGGCTCCCTCGCCGAGCTGGCCGCCGCGTTCGATGACCGGCTCGATGCGCTCACGCCCGCCGGCGTCGCCGGGACCGCCCGCGTCGGACGAGGCATCGCCGACACCATCGCCACGGTTCTCCGCCTCGACCTGCGCGACCGCCTGCTCGGCGTGATGACCGACCTCGACCGGCTGCGCGAGACGACCATTGCCCTTGCCGAAGCCCACGTCGTGACGCTGATGCCCGCGTTCGCCGGTGGGCAGGCCGCCCAGCCGACGACGCTGGGCCACTATCTCGGCGGCCTCATTGCCCCTCTCGCCCGCGCCGCCGCGCGCCTCCGCGCCACCTTCGCCGACGTTGACCAATCGCCGCTCGGCGCCGGCGCGCTCGCCTCCACCGGCATGACGATCGACCGCGAGCAGGTGGCGGAGCTCCTCGGCTTCGCCGGCCCGGTGCCGAACACCTTCGACGCTGTCGCCGCGACCGATTACCTCAGCGCCAGCGCCGAGGCTGCCGCGCACGCGGTCGCCGCCTCCTGCCGATTCGTCGACGATCTGCTGCAGTGGCTGCGGAGCGAGCCGAGCACGCTCCGCCTGGCCGAGCGCTGGACCGTCACCAGCCCGGATCTCCCCCAGCTGCGGGCACCGGCGGGCCTGCAAGCGCTCCTGGCGCGGGGACGGCGAGTCGAGCAGCGAGTCGCCACCCTCCGCGCGACGGCCGCCGCCGTCGGCTACGGCCCGACTGCCGGCTGGACCGACGTGCTCGCGGACGAGACGAGTGCCGTGCTCGAAGACGCGAGCGGCTTCATCCGCGAGCTCGATGAGCTGCTCGGCAGCGGCATGGAGATCAACCGCGCGTCCCTCGCCAACCGTGCCGGCCGCGCTCACACGACCAGCAGCGACCTCGCCGATTTCCTGATGATCGAAGAGCAGCTCGATCCCGGCGCTGCCCGCTCGATTGCCGCGCTGACGATCACGCGGATCATGGACCAGGGGGTCGAGGTCAGCGCGATCACGCCGGAGATCATCGACGCGGCGGCGCTCGTCGTGCTCGGCCGCGAGCTCAAGGTCGAGTTCGAGGCAATCAGCCGCTACCTCGCCCCCCGCCGCTTCATCGAGCGTCGTGGCGCGACCGGCGCACCGTCCCCCGCCAGCACCCGCGACTGGCTGGCAGGAGAGCGCGACCGGCTCGCGGCCGATATCCGCTGGCGGGAGGAGACGGCAGCGCGCTTGGCGGAGGCCGCTGCCCGGCTCGAAGCCGCGGAGCGGGAAGCGCTCGACCGGCTCGTCTCGGGCTGACAACTCGCGGCCACGGCCACTGTCGCTTTCCCATGGCAGTTCCCTGCCCGATCACGTACGCTAGCCGGCGCGAACGATCGGGCGCGAGACGGAAAGGATGATTCGAGGCGTGACTGAGCGGATCATCGAAGAGACGTTGTCGAACGGACTGAAGGTGCTCCTTCAGCCATCTCACGACGCCCCCATCGCCTCCTTCTGGGTCTGGTATCGGGTCGGCAGCCGCAACGAGGTGCCAGGGCTGACCGGCGTCTCCCACTGGGTCGAGCACATGCAGTTCAAGGGAACGCCGAGCCTCGCCAAAGGCGCGATCTTCCGGGAGGTTTCGAAGAACGGCGGCGTGCTGAACGCTCTTACTTCCAACGACTGGACCGCCTACTTCGAGACGCTCCCCGCCGACCGCCTCGATCTCTCGCTCCGTATCGAGTCCGACCGGATGACGAACTCCCTCTTCGATCCAGAAGAGACCGAGTCAGAGCGGACGGTCATCCTCTCCGAGCGGCAGGGCGCGGAGAATCAGCCCACATATCTGCTCTACGAAGAGGTCGTTGGCGCCGCGTTCCAGGCGCACCCGTACGCGCATCCGGTCATCGGCTACGAATCCGACCTGCGCTCGATCAGCCGGGACGACCTCTACGAGCACTACCGGCGGGCGTACTGCCCGAATAACGCGGTCATCACCGCCGCCGGCGACTTCGACCCGGCCGACCTCCTGAAGCGCATCGAGCGCGCGTTCGGCTCGATTGAGCCAGGTCCGGGTCTGCCACCGGTCCGCGCCGTCGAGCCCCCGCAGCTCGGCGAGCGTCGCGTCACGCTGCGCCGCCCGGCGCCGACGGCCTACCTCCGGATGGCGTTCCACACACCCGCCGCCAAGCACCCGGACACCGTCCCGCTCCTCATCGCCGACGCGATCCTCAGTGGCGGGAAGGGGATGGGGCTGGCCAGCGGCGGCGCGATGGGACGCTCCTCGCGCCTCTACCGCGCGCTTGTGGCCGCCGGTCTCGCCCGCTCGGCTCGCTCGGAATTCGAGTTCTTCGTCGACCCGTTCCTCCTGCAAATCTCGGTCACGGCCCTACCCGGCATCGAGCCCGAGCGCATCGAGAACGTGGTGGACGAGGAGTTAGCCCGCCTGGCAAGCGAGCCGGTCAACGACGAAGAGTTCGCGCGCGCCATCAAGCAGGTGAAGGCGCAGTACATCTACTCCGCCGAGGGCGTCACGAACCAGGCCTTCTGGCTCGGTCAGATGGAGATCGTCGATTCCTACCAGCGTGCGCTGACCTTGCCGGAGGAGATCGAGCGCGTCACGCCCGAGGATGTGCGCCGCGTCGCCGCCACCTATCTCATCCCGACCAATCGCACAGTCGGTTGGGTTCTCCCGGAGGGATCGGGCTCCGGCGCGGCAATGGATGAAGAAGAGGACGAGATGCAGGCAGCCGTGCCCCGCTTCTGGGGACTGACCGGGCCGCAAGCGGGGAAGAGCTTCGTCTCTCCACAGGGCGCCTTCACGCGGACCGAGCTTCCCAACGGACTCGTCGTCCTCGCTCAGGCCCACCGGGACGATGAAGCGGTCTCGCTCCGCTGGCGCATCGAGTGTGGCGCCACGCGCGATCCGGGGAATCAGCCCGGCCTGGCCGCGTTCACCGCGCGCGTGCTGCCGCGCGGCACCGCCCGTCACACCTTCGATCAGTTCAATGAGGAGACGGACAGGCTCGGCGCGACATTCTCCATCGACGCCAGCCGAAACTGGACCGACGTTGCGATCCGCTGCCTCCGCGAGGACCTGCCGACGCTGCTCGATCTGCTGGCGGAGGTGCTGCGCGAGCCGACCTTCCCGGCGGAGGAGATAGAGAAGGTCCGATCCGAGTTCATCACCGCCGTCCGCGAGCAGGACAACGACACGCGCGCCGTCGCCGACCGCCTGCTGCGCGAGCTGCTCTATCCCGAAGGGCACCCATATCGGCACCGCGTGATCGGCGACGAAGCCTCGCTCACCGCGATCGGCCGGAACGACCTCATCGCGTTCCACCGCGACCATTACGGTCCGCGTGTCTCGACTGTCGCGATCGTCGGCGGCCTGGAGAGCGCCGAAGCCGCCGCCGAGCTGGTCGCCGCGCGATTCGGCGACTGGTCCACGCCGGCGGCGCCCGCCGATCCGCCCGCGCCACCGACCGCGCCGTCAGGCGTGCTCCGCTCGACGGCAGCGATTCCTGCCAAGAGCCAAACGGACCTGGCGATCGGCACTGTGACCATCGAGCGCGGCCATCCTCAGTACTACGCGCTGGAGATGGCGAATCTCATCCTTGGCCGGCTCGGCCTGATGGGGCGGCTTGGCGCGAACGTCCGCGACCAGCAAGGACTCGCCTATTACGCCTTCAGCGCGATCGATCCCGACCGCGCCGGCAGCGTCTGGGTCGCGCGGGCTGGCGTCGATCCCGCCAACGCGGAACGCGCGCTCAACAGCATCATCGAGGAGATCGGCCGGCTCCGGGAGGAAGGCGTGACGGCGGAAGAGCTCGCGGACGGCAAGAGCTACCTGACCGGCTCTCTCCCGATCGCCCTCGAGACGAACAGCGGGATGGCGAGCACGCTCTTGCACATCGAGTACTTCCGCTTGGGCGCCGATTACCTGGAGCGCTATCCGGCCATCATCGAGGGACTAACGCGGGAGGAAGTTCAGGCCGCGGCGGCTGCCCACCTCGATCCCGATCGGCTCGCGGTCGGCATCGCCGGACCGCCGCAAGAGTGAGCCGGCCGGGCGGCGATCAGCCGGTGGCGACCTCCGCGAAGGTCACGCCCGGCGAGTTCTCCATCGCGTAGCGCAGGTCCCACTCGGTCGTGAAGAGGATGACCGGGCGGCCATCGCGGTCTTCCGCCCGCATCCTGCCCCGGCCGTTGGCGGCCTGCGCGATCGCCGCCGGCTCGCCCGTCACCCAGCGGACCGCGCTGTAGCTGAGTGGCTCCAGGCGCGTCTGGACGCCGTATTCGGACTCGAGCCGGAACCGCACGACATCGAACTGGAGCGTGCCGACCGCCGCCAGCACCGGCTCTCGCCGCCCGCTATCGACGGGATAGAAGAGCTGAATACCGCCCTCTTCCTCGATCTGCGTGAGCCCCTTTAGGAACTGCTTGTAGCGGTCGGTCTGCGTGGCGTGAATCGCCGCGAAATGCTCCGGCTGGAATCGCGGCAACGGATCGAACACCCCCATGTCCCCCTCGCTGACCGTATCGCCGATCGCGAAGAGACCCGGATTGATCAACCCGACGACATCGCCCGCGTAGGCCTCCTCGATCACCTCCCGCTCCTGCCCGAAGAGCCGGAGCGGCGGCGCCAAACGCACCTTGCGGCGCAGGCGCGGATGCCACGCTTCCATATCGCGCCGGAAGACGCCAGAGCAGATGCGCAGGAACGCGACGCGGTCGCGGTGCCGGGGATCCATGTTCGCCTGGATCTTGAAGACGAAGCCGCTGAAGCGCTCGTCATCCGGCTGAAGCTCGCTGAGCGACGTCCGGCGCGGCCGCGGCGACGGCGCGTACTCGACGAAGGCATCGAGGAAGAGCTGGACGCCGAAGTTCGTCAGCGCGCTGCCGAACGCCACCGGCGTCAGATCGCCGGCAAGCACCGCATCGAGATCGAACGGCGTCGCCATCGCCTCGATCAGCGCGATCTCCTCGCGCAGCCGCTCGGCCGCGGTTGCTCCAACCAGATCATCAAGAGCCGGATCGTCGAGCTGGACCACGACGACCGGCGCCATCTTCGCGCCGTGCTCCGTCCGCTCGAAGAGATGCACCGCCCGGCCGCGCAGGTCGTAGAGACCGCGGAAATCAACGCCATCGCCGATCGGCCAGTTGATCGGGCACGTCTTGAGGCCGAGCACTTGCTCGATCTCATCGAGTAGCTCGAACGGGTGCCGCGCGGGACGATCGAGCTTGTTGATGAACGTGAAGATCGGCGTGCGCTGCCGCCGGCAGACGGCGAAGAGCTTGCGCGTCTGCGGCTCGATGCCGCGCGCCGCGTCGAGCACCATGACGGCGCTGTCCACCGCGGTCAGCGTGCGGAACGTGTCCTCGGAGAAGTCCTCGTGACCCGGCGTATCGAGGAGATTGAGTTGGCATCCCCGATACGGAAACGTCAAGACCGTCGAGGACACGGAGATGCCGCGCTCCCGCTCGAGCGCCATCCAGTCCGAGGTCGTCTTGCGCTGCGCCTTGCGCGCCGTCACCGAGCCAGCGAGGGTGACCGCGCCGCCATAGAGCAGCATCTTCTCCGTCAGCGTCGTCTTACCAGCGTCCGGGTGCGAGATGATCGCGAAGGTGCGTCGCCGCGCGACCTCCTCCGCCACTCGCGACGCGGTTTCCGCCGTCGCTCGATCCAACACACCAACTGTCATCTATCGAGACTCCCGCGTGGACACGCTTCACGCGTCGTCGCCTGGCATGAAAATCATCGGCACAATGAAAGCGGCCGAGTGCGGCCGCTCGCTGTAAAGTATACACCAGAATCCCCTTTTCTGTATTCAGGCGTCGGACTCCCGCGTGCTTCCCGGCCGACGGTCACGCATTGACACCGCTAGCCGCATCCCGGCGACTACGAGCACGACCGAAGGCGCGGACGCAAAAAGGTTCGCTGTCGCGCAATCTGCATTCGTTGTAAAATTCACAAACTGCCGGGCGGCCGACATGAGGCTGCGCCTGCGTTCGGCCAAGTCAGGCGCAGAGACGCGTGGAGCCTCTGCGCGCAAACCTGTCGAGCGCGCGCATCCACCCTCAAAGTCGGCGAAATCGGTCACTTGACGGCGTGGTGTTCACAGCAAGGGAGGCGCGGCGAGCAGCATGGAACAGACCAATTCGGCGACGAGCCGGCCGACATTGGCGGTGCCGAAGGAGACGGCGGAGAACGAGCGGCGCGTGGCACTCGTCCCGGACGTCGTCAAGCGATTCACGGGCATGGGTCTCACCGTCCTCGTCGAATCAGGCGCGGGAGCCGGAGCGTTCATCTCCGACGAGGCCTACACCCAGGCGGGCGCGACGATCGTCCGCGATGCCGCGAGCCTCTACCAGCAAGCGGACATCGTCCTCAAGGTCCAGAAGCCAACGCCTGAAGAGGTCAGCCAGATGCGGCCGGGGACGACGCTGATCGCCTTCCTCCAGCCGATGGTGAACCTCGATCTCGTCCGGCAACTGGTTCAGCAGCGCATCACCGCCTTCAGCATGGACGCCATCCCCCGCACGACGCGGGCGCAGTACATGGACGCCCTCTCGTCCATGGCGACGGTCGCCGGCTACAAGGCGGTCCTGCTGGCAGCCAGCCACCTTCCCAAGTTCTTCCCACTCCTGACGACCGCCGCGGGCAGCATCCCACCCGCTCGCGTGCTCGTCATCGGCGCGGGCGTCGCCGGCTTGATGGCGATCGGTACCGCGCGGCGGCTCGGCGCCGTCGTCGAGGCGTATGACGCGCGCGCCGTCGTCAAAGAGCAAGTCGAAAGCCTCGGCGGCAAGTTCATCGAGATCGACATCGGTGTGGACCTCTCCGGCCAGGGCGGCTACGCGCGCGAGGCAACCGAGGACATCCTGCGCAAGCAGCAAGCCGGCCTCGCCGAGCGCGCCGCCAAGAGCGACGTCGTCATCACGACCGCGGCTGTGCCGGGGCGCCCCGCTCCTCGCTTAATCCCGGCTTCGACGGTCGAGCGAATGGCGCCCGGTTCGGTCATCGTCGATCTCGCGGCGGAGACGGGCGGCAACTGCGAACTGACCGTTCCTGGCCAGATCGTCGAGCGCAATGGCGTGACGATCATCGGCCTGCTCAACCTGCCGAGCATGCTGCCGGTCCACGCTAGCCAGATGTACGCGCGGAACCTTCAGAACCTGCTCGGCCTGTTGATCGACAAGTCTGGCGCCTTCACGATCAATATGGACGACGATATCATCGCCAACACGATCATCACGCGAGACGGGCAGGTCCTGCATCAGGGCACGCAGCAGCGACTCAACCCAACACCGGCTCCGGCAGCGACCGCCGGATCGTAACGAGCGTGCACCAAGCGTGACGTCGGACGGAATGCGCCGCCGACCGAAGGCTGGCGCCAGTGTGAGCCTGAGTGGCTAGGCAGCGCCGCGTGGAAAGGAAAGGCTGAATGGATCAAGACGTCTTGATGGGCATATACGTCTTCCTCCTCGCCATCTTTCTTGGCGTGGAGCTCATCGGGCGGGTGCCCTCGACGCTCCACACACCGCTCATGTCCGGCACTAATGCGATCCACGGCATCGTCCTGCTCGGCGCCATGATCATCCTGGGCCAGGCCGATGCCTGGTGGCTGCGGGTCATCGGGTTCTTGGCCGTCATTCTTGGCGCGGCCAACGTCTTCGGTGGGTTTGTCGTGACGGACCGGATGCTCGAGATGTTCCGGGCGCGCCGGCCGGCGGCGGGAGCGGGTCAGAAGCAATGATCGAAAACTGGCGCGATGCTATCGTTGACCTGAGTTATCTTGCTGCGGCCATCCTCTTCATCTTCGGTCTGAAATTCCTCTCCGTACCGGCGCGCGCTCGGCGCGGCAATCAGCTCGCCGCGCTCGGCATGACGGTCGCCATCGTCGCGACCTTCATCAGCCGCGAGCTCGAGGTGACTAAGGAGGAGGCCGGGCGTGTCGTCTCTGAGTACAGCTTGACGAATCTCCTGCTGATCATCATCGGCATCGTCATCGGCGGCGCGCTTTCCACTGTCGCGGCCCGGCGCGTGCAGATGACCGCGATGCCGCAGATGGTGGCCGCCTTCAACGGCATGGGCGGCGCCACGGCAGCGCTCGTCTCCGTCGGCGAGTTCATGCATAAGGTCGGCATCGGGCGTGGCGAGATCGCCTCGATCGCGCTCGGCACGATGATCGGCTCGATCTCGTTCACCGGCTCGATCATCGCCTTCCTCAAGTTGGAAGAGCGGATCTCCGGTCGCCCCATCACCTTCCCGAATCAGAAGCTCTACAACGCGATCCTGTTCATCGGCATCATCGCCCTCGGCGTTGTCGTCGTCGCGCTGCAAGAGGGCACGAGCGCGCGGATCGCATTGTGGATCTTGTTCGCCGCGGCGCTCGCGTTAGGCGCGCTGGTCGTCTTGCCGATCGGCGGCGCTGACATGCCCGTCGTCATCGCCATCCTGAACTCCCTCACCGGTCTCGCCGCCGCGCTCACCGGTTTGGTCCTTTCGAACCAGGCCCTGGTGATCGCCGGCGCCCTCGTCGGCGCGTCCGGCTCGTTCCTGACGCTACTGATGGCCCGCGCGATGAACCGCTCGGTCACCAACGTCTTGTTCGGTGCCTTTGGCGCGGCGCCCGCGGCGGCCGGAGCCGGGGCCACGGGCGAGGCGAAGCCGATCCGCGAGACGACCGTCGACGACGCGGCCGTCACCCTCGCCTACGCGCAGCGCGTCGTGATCGTTCCTGGCTACGGCCTCGCGGTCGCGCAGGCGCAGCATGCGGTGCGAGAGTTGGCTGATGTCCTCAAGGAGCGTGGCGTCGACGTCCGGTACGCGATCCACCCGGTCGCCGGCCGGATGCCCGGCCACATGAACGTTCTGCTCGCCGAGGCGAACGTTCCCTACGAGGACCTCTACGAGATGGATCGCATCAACGACGACTTCGTCAATACTGACGTGGCGCTCGTCGTCGGCGCGAACGACGTCGTCAACCCGGCCGCGCGCAACGATCCGAGCAGCCCAATCTACGGTATGCCGATCCTGAACGTCGACCAAGCGAAGAACATCATCGTTCTCAAGCGCAGCATGCGCTCCGGCTTCGCCGGCATCGAGAACGAACTCTTCCACGATCCGAAGACCGTCATGCTCTTCGGCGACGCGCGGGAAAAGCTGACCGAACTCGTCGCGGCGACCAAGGCCGCCTGACGCTCTCTCCGAGATGTGACGCCGGCGCCGGGCACACGGCCCGCGCCGGCATCACTCTTTCTGACCGAGGCACAGCATGGCAGCCCGCCGCCGAACCACATCACGGCGCACCCGCCGCTCGGCGCGACCGCTCACCCTGCGCGGCGCCCTGCTGCTCTTCGTCGTCCTCCTCATCATCTACGCGGTCGAGGAGTTCCGAGAGACCTCGGATCAGACTCTGCCGCCAGCCTCGCCCGGCTCGGGCACTGTTGGCGTCTTCGTCGAGCCGGACGACGGCCGCGAGCCGATTCTCGACGAGCTGAACGCCGCCACCAGCTCGATCCGGCTTGCCGTCTATCTCCTGAGCGACCGTGAGATCATCGACGCGCTGAAGCAGGCGCACAACCGCGGCGTGGATGTCCGCGTCCTCCTCGAGGATGCGCCGTTTGGCGGGCCAGGCAATCAACCCGAGATCTACGCTGAGCTGGAGCGCGCTGGCATTGCCGTCCGCTGGTCAGATCCGCGCTACCGCTTCACCCACATCAAGACATTCATCATTGATGAGCGCGTCGCGATCATCATGAACCTCAATCTGACCCGGTCCTCTTTCACACGCAACCGGGAATTCGCCGCCATCACGACCAGGGAAGAGGAAGTCAAGCAGGCGCTGGCGATCTTCGACGCAGACTGGAACCGAGCCGAGGACCCACCAGATGGCCCGCTCGTCGTCAGCCCGGGCAGCAGCCGAGAGGAGATCGAAGCGCTCCTCGCCTCTGCCACGGAGTCACTGGACATTTACGCCGAGGTCGTCCGGGACTCCCGCATCGTTTCGTTGCTCTCCGCGGCCGAGGATCGCGGCGTTGACGTGCGGATTATCCTGCCGCCCGATGACGACGAAAACGATCGGGAGATCCTCTTCGGCCTGATGGATGACGGCGTCGAGGTCCGCACCGTTCCCGGCTTGTACATCCACGCGAAGCTCATCATCGTCGATGGCGAAAAAGCCTTCGTCGGTTCGCAGAATTTCACCGCGACCTCTCTCGACCTCAACCGCGAGCTCGGCATCATCCTGACGGACCCGGTCAACGTCGGCCGCCTCATCTCCGTCTTCGAATCCGATTTTCGAGCCGGGGAGCCATTCGTCTGAGACCCTGGCAGCGCGGTCCACGGATACTTCCCAAACCGCTCCAAGAGGGCTAGAATCGGACTCGCCGAAAATTCCCACGCGTCACCCCTTGACAAGGAGGCAATGTACGTATAGAGTGGACGTACAGTCCCGAGGGGCCAAGAGCTCCGGGCCACGGACTACCGAGACCAATCGCTCGAGCGGTGCTGCGGGGCGTCGCGCGAGGTCGGAGCGGTCGAGGTGTCGCACCTAAGCCGGCGCGCGTTGCGGGGCGACGTGCCGGATTGGGTGAGACGGGTCAGGTGGGTCGGCGCTGAGGTTCGTCGGGACTTTTTCTTTGCCCATCGTCCCCTCTCCAAGAGTCCCTTCGCCGCCCGGTGGCCAATATCTCTCTTGACACCCACGCTCCCCGGCACTGACGATCGAGCCCGGCCGCAAGCCTCAGCCAGGAGCGACGCATGCCGACACCGAGTGCCAACGAGCTGCTCGGGTTCTCTCCGGACGCCCGCTTGCTCATCATCAACGCCGACGATTTCGGTGCCTATCACGCGGTCACGGCGGGAACCTTCCGCGCGACTACGGAGGGTATAGCGCGGTCCACGACCGTGATGATGCCCTGCCCGTGGGCGCGTCACGCCCTAAGGCTCCTGAAGGAACACCCGGAGATCTCCTTCGGCGTGCACCTTACGGTCGTGTCCGAGTTCACCGACTACCGCTGGGGACCACTCTCGCCCCGCGACCGCGTGCCATCCCTGCTCGACGACTCCGGCTACTTTCACCGCAACGATCCCGGCCAGCCCTTCCTAACCCACTTCGTGCTGGACGAAGTCACGCTTGAGATCCGCGCCCAGATCGAATCCGTCCTCGCCGCCGGCTTGCAACCGACCCACCTCGATTGGCACTGCCTTCGCGACGGCGGCCGATCCGACATCTTCGACCTGACTGTGAGCCTGGCGCGGGAATATGGTCTGGCGCTGCGCGTCTTCGACCCGGCTCGCGGCGAACACCTGATGCGACAGGGCTTGCCCACGGTCGATCACGAGGTGGTGGACAGCACCCGCCTGCCCACCGCTGGCAAGACGGCTCACTTCATCCGGATCCTGCGCGAGCTGCCGCCCGGGTTGAGCGAATGGGCCGTCCACCCCGCCCTGCCCACTCCCGAGGCGCGGGCCATCGATCCCTGGTGGGCGAAGCGCGCGGCGGATCTCGAGTTCCTGACCTCCGACGAGGCCCACGAGACGGTCCAGGAAGAGGGAATCATCCTCCTTGATTAT
The DNA here is from genome assembly GCA_937901745.1 of uncultured Chloroflexota bacterium. GTDB lineage: Bacteria > Chloroflexota > Chloroflexia > Thermomicrobiales > UBA6265 > CALGSZ01. The sequence continues at coordinate 15,003 of CALGSZ010000028.1, forward strand.
CGCCCCTTGCAGGCGCACTGGCGCCAACGTAACCCATCCCGGCGAGCGTAGCTCCGCGCGCTAGACAGCCTCGGCCGCGAGCTGCTGGTTGTAGGATGCGACAACGGGGGAGGACCTGAACCCCTTGAACGTCAGCCACAGCCCGATCGAGAGCTCCCAGATGATCTCCGGCACCGTCAGTATGAACTGCCCCGCCCCGCCAAGCTCGAAGACATCGAACAGCACCAAGATGCCCGCCACGCAGACCAGCGGCCCGCCAACGATTCCAAAGAGCGCCAATTGGCGCGGCATAAGCCCCGACCGGTACATCAGGTAGCCGAGGATCAGCCCATTCCCGATCCCGACCACAAAGCCCGGTCCCAGCAGGAACGTCCAGTCCTTGACAGCGACGAGCGATCGCGCCGTAGTGAGCAGAGCCGCCGAATTCCCGCCGGTTCCCTCATAGCTCTGCCGCAGCGTGACGACCGACAACACCGCGAGGACGCCGACGGCGATGAAGACGCACTCCATGATGCGCGCCGCGACGTAGCTCAGCGCGAGCCGTTCGTTCCATCGCCGGAGGATGGCGAACGGCACAAGCGCCGTCCCGATATTGGCGACGATCAGGACGATCTCCAAGAACGCGCCGAGAAAGATACGGTTGTCGTCGCCCGCGCCGATGACATAGTCGGCATCGTTGATCACAGGATCGAAGAGCAGCAACGCCGGGATCGAGGTCACGAAGGTGATGATGAAGAGCACGCCGGTCAGGAACGCCGCTCGTCGGGCCGAATCCATCTCTATCCTCCTGTGGGTTGACTGAGCGAAGGGTCTGACAGTCGAATGTCTGCTTTACGCCCGCGCGTCGCTAGGCGGTCGGCGTGCCTGTCATCGGCGTCGCTAGGGGTTCCACCGCGATGCGCGAGGCTCGCACAGTCCCGCCTCCCACGAACAGGAGGTTGCCGGCGGGATCGGCCGTCGACGAGGAGAACGGCCCGCTCCATGACGCTCCGTCGGCTTCGAGAATCATCTCCGCGCTATCGGTCACGACTCCCAGGAAGTTGCCCTCCCCGTCGGTCATGAAAAAGACCCAGGTTGCCGCGGCGGTGTCGTCCCCCGTCTGTTCCCAGGAGCCGTGACCCGCGCTGAAGAACGTGACCGGGAACCCAGCGTCTCCCGGAAAGACCGGCCGGTCGGAGAACTGGACCGTCCCGTCCGCGGTCAAGGTAATGAGGCTTTGGGAAGCGCCAAAGGGCGTCTCCGTCGAGAGGCGCCAGGCGCCGACGAAGCCCTGCCCCGGCCTATCATCGTTCGGATTAGCGGCGCCCGGCCGAGCCAACGTCAAGGCCGCGACGGCGCCCGCCAGGAGCGCAATGACGGCGAGCGCGCGAATTCCAGACTGGCGAGACATGCCAAATCCCCCTTCTCGCCAACGCAGCCGGCGCCCAACAGCGACCTGCTGCCGAGAGGGGGACACATTGGCTTGAATGAATACGCGCCACTATAGCCCTCAGCGCTCATATGTCAAGCAACGCGCATGAGGGCGAAATCTTCACTTAGCCGCCTCAAACGAAGGGAGACGTCGCCTGCCTCCTTGGTAATCGTATGTTCCGCACCCTGGAGCCGTCGTCAACAGTACCCTTGGAGACCAAGCGCAGATCAGGCCAGTGCGCCAACTCATGCTCAGCCGGGACACGAGCTAGCGATCACTCAGGCGGACACGTCGCGGGCAGACTCGTGAGCCACTCCCGCTCGAAGCCGAGGAACCAGCGCCACTGTCCCTGGTTCAGGACGAGGTGCTGCACCGCATCAACCACCGTGCCTGGCCCTTGTCCGTCTATCGGCCGGTAGGTCTGTCGGTACGTGATTTCCGCCGCGTCGTACGTCTTGCCCGTGACGCTCCAAGTCCACTGCACGAATTGGACGTCGAGGATAGTCGCTTCGAACGTTTCCTGCCCCCGCAAGAACTCGGAGTACCAACAACGGACCTGTTCTGCCGACACCAGCCGCTTCGCATCGGGGTGGAGCAGGGCATAGAGCGCATCGAAGTCGCGACGCGACTCAAGCCGAGAGATCGTTCGCGCGGCTAGACCTGGCCATTCGATCCGGCGGCCTTCTTCGGTCACCGGACGAACGCCGATATCGATGGTCACGGTTTCCCCACACGCGGGAGCGAGCAACCCGGAACTCGTCACAACCAATGCGCCGCTCTCCGGGTCCACCTCGGAGGCATCGGTCGCCAGCCACAGCTGATCCGTCGCTCCACTCTCGATGGCGTAATCCATCACCGTCGCCGCGGCCCCACGCTGAGCGCGTGCAAACCCGACATACACACGCCGGCCAGTTTGATTCTCGATCTCGACCGCGACCTCGCCCACTTCGCACTGGGCAGTCGCTCGCAGCAGCCGGCGTCCCTCCCCAGCCCGATTCGACATCTCCGCGCTCGGGATGCAGACGCCGCGATCGCACGTCTCGTCCGGTGCGCACCCTTGTGGCCACCCTCCCTGATACCCGCAGAAGTCACAGAAGCGCTCAGCCGTGAATTCGCTGACGCATCGCCCTCCGCAACAGAGGTAATCCCCTGGACATTGGATGCCGCAATCCCCGCAATTCCGGGGATCGATCGAAAAGTCGGTACATTCGTTGCCGCAGACGTCCGCGTCGGGCAAGCACACCGGCTGACACTGCCCGTCGACACACTGGCCGACGCTCGAATAACCCGGCGATGGCACCCCCGCGCACGCCCTGCCGCAGTCGCCGCAGTGGAAGGGATCAGAGGAGAGATCGACGCACCGGCCAAAGCAATCGGTCTGGCCCGCCGGGCAGCCTCCCTGCGCCGAAACCAGCCTTGCATCCCGGCTCCACCCGAGCAGCGCCGCGCCGACTGCCTGCACCATCCGGCGCCGCGACAGTTGGCCGCCGACCAGTCGTGTTAGGTTGTCAAAGCGTTGCGGATTCATCGCTTTGCCGCTCCCTAGCGAGGACCGCGCCCTCCTGCAGTCAAGAACGAGCCGAAAGGCGAGTTCCGACCAGCGTCCAACTCGTTATTACCTGATCTTTCACTCGGAGCCAGCGATAGCTTAGCATCGCAAGATGCGGAGTCATTACCGGTGCGATGAGCAATAAGGGTCTGGTGGAGCGCGCTCTACCCTCGACAGATTTCAACGCCCCCTACGACGCCGGGCGCAGCTCGATCTTGCTAGCCGTGAGGCACGAACGCTCGCCACATCAGCGACAAGACGACGCCGCTAACCCATCGGCCGCCTGGGCCGATCGACGCCAGCCCCCGTTCCGGGAATCCTCGCCAAGTCGCGGAAATTCGGAAAAGAGAAAGACCCACGCGATTGCGTGGGTCTCTTGGACAGGTAGCGCATAGGGGATTCGAACCCCTGATCTCCG
>CALGSZ010000029.1 GCA_937901745.1 uncultured Chloroflexota bacterium
CGACCGCGTGGAGCTCGTGCGCTACGCGATCCGGCGGGGGTTGATCGAGCCGTAGTCCCCCCAGTTCCGAGAGCGCCGCCGACTCGAGTCGGCAGCCGACGGAAGCCTCCAACGGGGGGAGGTAACGACAATCGCGAAGCAGGTCCTTGGGCGTCGATGCCTGCAAGGTGAGGACAATGCGCGACCCAACCGATCCCGCCGCGCCGCGCAATGCGTCTTCTGGCCGATCGCCTAGATCAGGCCTACCCGACCCAGAGATACATCGCCGACTCGGATAGCTCCGCTCTTGGCGCACCGGGCCTGTCCCGGCGAGACGACCGGGGCGAGTTCGGGGTGAGCGCCCGCGGCCTCCGCCGCCAACCGTTGTCAGGTTGCGGCCCGATGCGGCGACTGAGAGCAGCGAGGTGATGGCGACGCCCAGCCAAAGACGGCTGGGCGTCGCCGGAATTTGGATTCATGAACTGCCGACGCAAGGTCGCTCCTGTTAGAGCCCTGATGAACCGCGATCGCGTTGACGCGGACCGGCAGCTCAGATATAGTGGCATTTCTGAGAGTGATCTCCTATTAGAGTAGAGGAGTGATGAGATGGAGCTCGCCGATCTCCGGTCGCATCTGCACCGCGGTGGCGCCGCCACCCTGAACCACCCGGCCACCTATGCCGTGGCCGAGGGCGCAGTCATCGCCCCAGCCCGTTACGCAGGGTCCCGGGGCTCGCAGTTCGTTCATGAAACACGTTGGGTGGACGGGACCTTCGCGACCACCGTCCTAGTCGACTCGAAACAGTCGCAGTCCAACCGGGCCGAGGAAGGGCTGATCACGTCACGCCGTGAGGGTGGCGCCGCACGACGGATCCCAGTGATCTCGGTCTCCTACTCGCGCCGGACTCTCCTCGATCTAGAGCTCCCACATCGCGCCTTCGACGCACACATCCGCGCCGCAACTCACAACGGGGAATCGGTGGTCGCCCAGTCCTGGTACCGGGAACTCAGGGATGCAACGCTTGCTGACCTGAGCCCGGTGTTCACCGCCTCGCCCGCGACCATCGCGTTCGGCGGGTGGGATTCCTCGCGGAAAGCAGGCCAGCTCAGACTGCGAGGGCTGTTCGTCTCCGAACTTTTCGGCGTCACCGCCGATGCCGATGCCGCAACGCCGACCTCCGTGTCCAAGCGCTCAGGCGCCCGCCTCGACCCCCTTGGGCAACAGATACGCCTCAGCCCGGACGACTACGAGCGACTGCTGGAGGCGCAGCGCGACCAGCTGAGCGAAAAGACGATCAAGAAGATCGAGGGGGAGATCGCGAAGGCGCGCAAGAGCAAGAAGGCCGAGATGATCCCGGCGGCCTCGCTCGTGCTCGGTGGCATTCCCCCAGCCACTGATACCCCGTTCGGCGTTTCGGTGCCTGAGGTGCGTCGTGCGCGCACCTACTCCTTGGCCGGCCTGCGGCGCCTGCGCTTCGGTGGCAGCGCCGAGGATGACGTCGCCGCCAGGACGGCGCTGCTCGCGATGATGCTCCTCGGCGCGGCATACGCGGACGCGGACCCCGAAATCCGCGCCTACTGCGACGTCTCGACGCCCAGCGGCCAGACGTTCCTGGATGACGAGGTCGTGGAGCTCGACCTTTCGATCGAGTCCTGCGAACGGTTCCTCGAAGAGGCCATCGACGGGCTCCCCGAGCGGCTGGCGTGGGACGGCCAGGTAATCGAGCTGGTCGGCGATCCGGCTCTGGATCGGGGTGCGGTAGACGAAGGCGCCGACGCCGACGACGCGTAGCCATGCCGCGGGCACTGCGGATCACCCTGGTCTTCCCGGGGGGGATCTACTCGGGCTCGCAACTTGGCGCACCGGAGGACCTCCCCTCCCCCTCTCGGATCTACGAGGCGTTCGTGGCTGCGGCAGCCGGAGGCCCATACGCCAACCGCGAGGAGCGGGTACTGGTCGCCGACGAGCCCGACCGGGAGGCGGTGCGCTGGCTCGAGGAGACCGAGCCGATCGGAATCGTGCCGCCGCCCTTGCGCGCCAACTCCTACTCAGCGCGTAGATACCGGTGGCAGGCTTCGCCGGTAGATCCCGCGGACACCAGCTTCGAGCCGCGGGTCGCGCTCGGAGGACCGATCGAGATCCTGTGGCCCGAGCCGCCCGAAGATGTGCTCCGCTCGCTTCGTCGCCTCGCGCCTGAGGTCACGCACATCGGCCGCGCCGAGTGCAACGTGATCGTGAGTGTGGATTCCGTGGAGCTGGACGACCACGAGCCCACCCTCCTACGCCTCGCGGCGGGCGGCCGAGGACCGGGCCTGGTCATGCGCATTCCCACATCGGGTCGGTTCGCCGCGCTCGAGCGCGCTTACGCCGAGGCCACCAAGCCTGGGCCGCATGGGACCGGCTCACTAGGCAAACAGGCCCAAGACCACATCGTCACAGGAGACAACCACGAGTCCACGCGGCTGGTGCGATTCACCGCGGATGCATACGAGTCCTGGCCCTACGACGAGGTCATCGAGCTGGAGATCGAGGGCGAGCCTCCTGCCGCGCTGGGAGCGCCGGAGAATCGCGTTCAGGCGGCTGTGGGCGTGCATCGGGCGCTAGTCCGAGCAATTGGCGAGAACGTGCCGCAGTTCGTCACGGGCCGCGATGGCGACGGCCCGTTGCGCGGGCCGGGGCATCTCGCGATCCAGTTCACTCGCCCCCCCGGAGCGGATCAACTTCGGGTTGCGCTCGCGGTGCCACGCCACGTCCCAGACGCGGATCGGCTGCAGCTGCTCGATGCGCTCGAGCAACGCCTCCGGGTTGGCTTCCGCGACACGGGTGGGATCCCGCATCGCTTCATGGCCACGCGTCTGCGGCATGTCTCTGCGCAGCCCTACTGGCCCGCTGGTAATGGCATCCTCACGTCAGAGGTGCCGGTGTGCCTGGAGGCCACCGGCGGCCCGCGCAGCGGCGGCTGGACACTGGACGACTCGCTGGCCTGCTCCGTCGGCTACGCCCTCCGTGGAGTCCTCGAGGAGCAGGGGATTCAGTGGGGCACCGGCTGGTCCTTCCGCCAGGAGCTCGCTCAGCGCCTGCGCGAGGAGTACGGCGTCGTCGTCCGCGCCCGCCGGGTGCGGCGCCTGGCGAGCCACTTCGCGCACAAGGTGAGCCCAGGGACGCTCTTGGTCGCCGTGCACGCGTTCGTAAGCCTTGGCGAACTCGATTCAAGCGGCACCGGGTTCCTGGCCCTGGGTCGCGCTAGGCACCTTGGAGGTGGCCTACTGAGACCGTTGGGAGGCGACTCGTGACCACCGATCTGACTCAGCGCTTCGTCGCCTTCTTCGAGGCCGTGAACGAGGGGGACTCCCCTTATCCGTGGCAGATAGGCCTCATGGAGGAGATAGCGCGCACCGGCCGCTGGCCGGAGGAGATCACCGCACCCACCGGGGCCGGGAAGTCGTCGGTCGTCGACATCCATGCCTTCCTCGTCGCCGAGCGGGCCCGCCAACTCGCGTCTGGCCAAGAGCCAACCATCGCGCGCCCGCCCCGCAGGCTCGTCCTCGTCGCCCCGCGACGAGTGTTGGTCGACGATCAGTATGAGCGCGCGACCAAGCTTGCCGCGGCCCTTTCCGACAAGGACATCGACGGCATAGTGGGCGAGACTGCGCACGCGTTGCGCGGCCTCGTGACGAGCGCCGAGGAGCGACTCGAATCGGAAACCCCCTTGGGCGTGGCCAAGCTGCGCGGTGGCATCGCGCTCGATCTTTCCTGGCGGATAGATCCGGCCCGATGCCAGATCATCTGCGCCACGCCGCAGATGTGGGGATCGAGGCTCCTGCTGCGCGGGTACCGCGGCTCGAGACGTGCACGCGCGCTCGAGACGGGCCTGCTCACCAACGACGTCGCGGTGATCATCGACGAAGCGCACCTCCACCGCAGGCTCGTGGACACCGCGCGGCGGATCGCGTCCTGGCAGCCCGACGAGATGGGGCTGCAGGTGACCGCGATGAGCGCGACGATCGGCGGCGGGAGGACCCTCGGTCCCGAGGACTACGCCGACCCGTCGCTGGCGCGGCGCGTCGATGCGGTCAAGCGCGTCAAGCGGATCCCGGTCGAGGCCTGGAGCGACGGAAAAGTCACGAGCGCCTTGGCCGAGGAGGCGCTGGCCCTGCGGCAGGGAATGCAGCAGCAGGGAACAGTGGGGGTGTTCGCCAACACGGTCGGAAGGGCGCTCGCGGTCGCCGAGAAGCTCCAAGCGACGGGCGGCGCGGTGGTCGTGGTATGCGGCCAGATGCGGCCCGCCGACATAGAGCGCATCAGGTTCCGGTATGAGGGGCTGCTGGATGCGCGCGGCAACCCGGAGGTCGATTACCTCGTCTCCACGCAGTCGCTGGAGGTGGGCGCTGATCTCGACCTGCCCGCGATGGTTACTGAGCTCGCGCCCCCGTCCGCCCTGGCCCAGCGCGCCGGCCGGCTCAACCGCAGCGGGTCCCAGGCGGACTCGACGTTCGTCGTCGTAGAACCTGCACCCTCGGAACTCGATCCCGAGTCCAAGCAACCCGGGAAGTTCGCCCCTTACTCGGCGCGTGAGCTTTTCGCGGGCTCCTCCTGGCTCGATTCCCTCGGGGGCTCGATCTCGCCGCGGCGAGTGATGGAGTCCGAGATGCCACGGCCCGAGCCGGCTGCCGTACCCACCCTCGCCCAAACTGATCTCGAGATCCTGGCGATCACAGGCTCGAACCAAAGCGCCGACATCGACGTCGATCTTTACGTCGAGGAACCCCGGGATGATCCCGACCGCCAGGTGTTCGTCTGCGCTCGCGAGCACCTTCACCTCGGTGACGCTTCCCTGGCGGCACTGAAGGCGTCGCCTCCGACCGCACGAGAACTCGCGCCTTTCCGCCTCGGAAAGGCGTTGAAGGAGCTGCTGAAAGCGGCCGGCGATGGCCCGGTCGCGATTCTGCGCACGGAGAAGGGCGAGCTGAATGCGTTCTGGTTGCCGGGGAACGGTGAGAGCGCCGTGAACAACGACCTTCGCGATGGTGATGTCGTTGTGATCCCCGCTGGTCTGAAGGTGATGACTGCGGGCGTGATTCATCCTCCAGGCAGCAGCAAGCCCACCCCACGAGATCCGATCGACGACGTCTCCGGGGAGCCAGACGAGGACGGCGCACGGACATTCGTCCTCGTTCTCCCCGGGAAGGGGATTGCCGCGAGCCTGACAGAGGACGCGAGGCTCGCGACGCGGAGTTCCCGCGAGGCGTTGCGCAGCACTCTCGCCGAGCTTGGCCACAAGGAGGCGAGCCAAGTCCTGCGGCGCCCTCTGCGAGATGTCGATGTCGTCTGGCTAGAGCCGGAGCCCGACTCCGACTTGGACGCCCACGGACTGCTGGTGATCCGGGAGATGGGTGCGGGAAGGCTTCCGACAACGGCACCAGAGAACCTCGTCACGATCGCTGACCATCAGCGCAGCGTGGAGGAGCGACTCGAGGCGATCTACGAGGCGCTCGATCCGCGCGACCTCGGCGTCGAGCGGGACCAGCTCCTGCTGGCAGCCCGCCATCACGATGCCGGAAAGGCACACCCGCTCTTCCAGGCGCGAATGGGCGCTGACGAAGGCGACGAGCCGCTGGCGAAGCCCAAGCCTGGCCACTCACCAGACCGCGGAGACGGCTGGCGGCACGAGCAACTCAGCGCCGCGTTCGCCGCTGACGCCAGTGGCTTCGACCCCGTCGTGACAACGCTCACCGCCGCCCACCATGGTCATGGCCAACCCTTGTTCGATCGTGATGCTGGGGCGCTCCTCGGCAACTGGGACGCGTGTCCGCCCAACGTCCGAACCGCTGCGGAGCGGCTCTTCGGGCCCGCAGGCGAGTACGAGGAGATGCGCGAGCGCCTCCTCCGGCGCCTCGGCGTCCACCGGCTCGCGTACCTCGAGGCGCTGCTTCGCTGCGCAGACATGCAGGTATCGAGGGAGGGAGGATGAGGACGGAGGTCACGTTGCCTTACAGCGGCGAGCTTCTCGTCTCGCATCTCGCTGCGTACGGGCTGGCATCGGTCCTGTACGACGCCGGTATCCGAGTCACGGTCTCTCATGGCGATTCCCTTACGTTCGAGCCACAGGTCGGCTTCGACCTCGATGCCGCGGGCGCAGCCGAGGTCATCCGCCAATCGGCCGTGGAAGCTGAGGCCGCCGTCGAGGCTGACCTCGTGCCAGGCAAGAGCGGAAACGCCAGACGCTCCCTGATCTGGGCGCGGGCCTCCCGAGATGACGAGGAAGCAGCGGACGTTCTGCGACGCCGCGACGATCTCCTGCTGAATGCTGAGGCAGAGTCTCGTCGCACCGTAGGCAGGATCCTCGCCGGCATCGGCGCCACCGCGGCGTGGGGCGGCGACCAAGTAAAGCCCCAGTGGGGCGCAACAGCCCTCGATGGTGTGCTTGGCAACCACACCTCCGACTTCGTCCGAGGGGTACTGCGCCCGGCGCGCCGTGCGGCCGCAGAGGTCGACGCCTCAACGCTCGAGCGGCTCTGGGCCGGCGAAACCGGCGATCAGCATGACAAGACCGGCTGGGCGCCCCCGGGCACACAGGTTGACCTGGTTCACCAATGGCTCGCTGCCATCGGCCTGGGTCTCCTACCGGTCGCTCATCGCCTCTGGAAACGGTCGAGCACCCCCGCCGTCTGGCCAGGCGGCGACGGCGTGACCCTTCCGCTCCTCGAGCCGGTCACCCTGCCCCGCGTCTCCGCGCTCTTGAAGCTGGCCTCGCTGCCGGCAATCCGCGAGCCGGAGCCAACTACCGCCACCGCCCGTGCCAGAGGGGAACTGCGCTCCCTGGGCATCAACGAGGTCGTTCTCTTTCGGTGTCGCCGGACTGGGTCGAAGAGCAGCGTTGCCTTCGTCTTTGAGCGCGGCGTGAGGGCGGACCTGCGTGAGCGAGCCTGACCTCACCATCGGATTGGTAGCCCACCACGCATTCTGCCCCAGGCGTGCCTGGCTGGAACTGCACGGCGAGACCACGGACACGGCCCAAGTCGCGGTTGGCGTTGTTGATCACCAGTCTGTCGACGACCCGACGACTTCGCGCTCCCACAGGCTGCGCGCGGTCGAGGTCTCATCGACCGTCCACGGATACACGGGCCAATGCGACTCGGTGGAGGTCTCCGAAGAAGGCGACCTCACGCTAGTCGAGCATAAGGCGAATCCTGTCCGCAAACGCTCAGACGTCACTGAGCCACAGCGCATTCAACTAGCGCTGCAAGCGATCGCACTCGAAGAGGCCGGGCATCGGGTGACAGGCGGTGCCGTCTGGTTCAGCTCGACGCGGGATCGCGTGGACGTCCCCATCACCTCCGAACTTCGCCAGCAAGCCATCAACGAGCTACGACGAACCCGCGCGACTCTGTCGCGTCGCCGGCCGCCCGCTCCGCTTGAGGACGATCCGCGCTGCACTCGCTGCAGTCACGTCACCGTATGCCTGCCGGACGAACACCGCGAGCGGCGCCAAGCACGGAGGATCGGGGTGGGCGACCCCTTGGGAAGGGTTCTTCATCTCGCGACGCCAGGCACCCGAGCGTCCTTACGGCAGGGCCGGATCGAGATGAGGCAAGGCGACGAGGTTGCTTCGCGAGTCCCGCTGGGCCAAGTGGCCGGGCTTGTGATCCACGGGAACGCCGACGTCTCCTCAGCACTCGTCCGCGAGATCCTTCACCGCGGCTTCCCCATCGTCTGGTGTGCTTGGTCGGGGCGGGTGGTCGGATGGGCTACACCCGCAGACGGACCGAACGGTGACATGCGCAACCTTCAACACCGCCTGACCGACGCCCAGAAGCTTGCCGTCGCGCGGGAGATCGTACGCGCCAAGATCGCGAATCAGCGCTACATCCTGCGAAGGTATGGACTTGGCGCTCGAGAGGAGCTTGCGCGCCTCATGCGGCGAGCACAGTCGGCGCGCACGAGAGACGAACTGTTCGGGATCGAGGGCAACGCCTCCAAGGCCTACTTCAAGCAGCTAGGGGGAGCCCTGAGACCGGAATGGGCAACGCTCCGCACGCGAAGGGCGCGTCCTGCCCGGGATCCGATCAACGCGGCATTGAATCTCGTGTACTCGCTGCTGCTCACCGACGTCATCAGGGCGATCGTGGCCTGCGGCCTGGATCCGGCCGGAGGTGTGTTGCACAGCGCAACTCGGAACAAGCCTGCGCTCGCCCTCGACCTGATGGAAGAGTTCCGTCCGCTCGTTGCGGAATCAGCCCTTCTTTGGGCCATCAACAACCGCGAGCTCAAAGCCCATCACTTCACCACCACCCTGGATACGGTTCGCCTTACCGATCGAGGCCGAAAGACCCTGATAGCTGCGTATGAACGACGAGCGACGAACGAGTTCCGGCATCCGCAGTTCGGCTATCGAGTCACATGGCGGCGCGCTATGGAAGTCCAAGCTCGATTGTTCCTGGCAACCGTGGCGGGCGAACGTGATACCTATAAGGGAATCACGGCCAGATGAGCGAGCCGACACGACGCATGCTCGTCGCGTATGACATCAGCGATGACGCTAGGCGCGAACGAGTCGCCGCTGCACTCCAGGAGTTCGGCGAGAGGGTTCAGTACAGCGTTTTCATGGTCGACGGCAGACCCGCGATGTTCGTGCGCCTCAAGAGCGAACTCAGGTCGCTCATACAGGAGGATGTGGACACGGTGATGTTTTGCGACTTGGGTCCGCGAGAAAAGGCGATGCAGTCAGTCAGCCACATCGGCACGCCGCGACCCCTGATCGGAGATGAACCGACCCTGATCATCTGATGCGCAGGCTTTGGTGGAACGGAAAGTGGCGTTACCCTGCGCGGGGCGAAATCCGCCGGAAGTTCAACCATTTCCGGCCGGCGCAGCTTGACAACCGACTGTCACACGGCCCCGAGAGGCGGAGCCTGCGCAATCTGCACAGAAACGCCTGCAAATCGCGGTCTTTCTAGTACCGCTGTCCCGTCGCCTTCGAGGCGGCGGGTTCATCGAGGCCCGATTGCCTGCAGTTTCTCCCGCACGATTCGCCGGTCCCGTCGCCTTCGAGGCGGCGGGTTCATCGAGGCGCACCGGCCATCTCCTCCCGGCGGTTGTCGAACCAAGTCCCGTCGCCTTCGAGGCGGCGGGTTCATCGAGGCTTCTTCTCGCCGTCCCGGAAGTCGATCACGACCGGTCCCGTCGCCTTCGAGGCGGCGGGTTCATCGAGGCGATATCCCGCCGATCCGCTACGACCCCCACCACGCGGGGTCCCGTCGCCTTCGAGGCGGCGGGTTCATCGAGGCCGATCGGCGGCGGGCCGGTCGCGGCGGGGTTCAAGGTCCCGTCGCCTTCGAGGCGGCGGGTTCATCGAGGCATCCCGCAGGGTGACGGCGGACAGCTGCTCTGCCCGTCCCGTCGCCTTCGAGGCGGCGGGTTCATCGAGGCTGCGCGCCGGACGGGATGCTGTTCTACCGGCGCCGTCCCGTCGCCTTCGAGGCGGCGGGTTCATCGAGGCCCACCAACTCCAGCGGGGACTGACCAAGGCGCAGGTCCCGTCGCCTTCGAGGCGGCGGGTTCATCGAGGC
>CALGSZ010000030.1 GCA_937901745.1 uncultured Chloroflexota bacterium
CGGGTAAGTCCGTATTCCATGATGCCCTCAATAGAACTGGACGTGGCAAGACTTGCGTACAACGTGCTTAGCGCGGTACGTGCGTACGAGGAAATCTATGCGCGCACCAAGTAGGGCGCCGGGACCTTCGGCGCCCCCCTGCGGCTCACGATCAAAGTCGGGAAGCTTGACGCGGGCCTCGGGTCAGTTGACACCCGGGGGCTCGGCGTCTCCTTCGGGGACGGGCTCTCAGGCGGATTTGTTCTTCTCGTGCCAGGGCTCCGGCTCCCGCAGCCCGACCTTGTTGCCCTCGGGGTCGACGATCCATGGGAACTGGCCGTTCTCGTGGGATTCCAGCCTCTTGAGGATCTCGACCCCGGCCGCCCTGAGATTCGCGATGAGGCCGCCCAGGTCGTCGACCCGCTAGCTAATCATGAACGGCGCGTCGCTGGGCGCGAGCCAGTCGGTTTTCCGCTCCGCGACGTGCCGGATGGTGACGCCTCCGTCCTCGGCCCTCTCCTCGGGGGGTACGGGATTCTCTGTAGTTTCGCCGTCTCGGCTTGTGGGGCGGCGGTGGGCGAGGAGCGATCAGCGACAGGCCACCGTAGATCCTCCGGTTGTCCACTCGGCAGAGTGGGTTCAGGCCCGCAAGAGACCAGGAGATCGACGATGACCTTTCACAGGAACAGTGGCATTGCCCAGCTCGGCGAGCAAGCCGGCGGTGAGGGCGCGGAGGACCTCTTGCGGGCAATGGTCCACCGCCCGGTGCAGGAGGCGATTCAGGCCGAGTTCGACCGGTTCATTGGCGCAGGGCGGTTCGAGCGGACCCCGACCCGCCGGGGCTGGCGCAAGGGCTTCAAGCCGCAAACGTTCAAGACGCGAGTCGGCAAGCTGGTCCTGAGGGTGCCGCAGGACTGCGAAGGCCGGTTTCAGCTGAGCCTGTTCGAGCATTACCAGCGAAGCGAGAAGGCGCTCTACGTTTAGAACCCGGCATCTGCCGCCTAGAGGCGGCGCCTTTTCTTCTCCAGCAAGCGGGCTTGGCGCTTTGCCTCGCGCAGCGCGGCCTTCAGCTTATCTATAGAAGCGGGCTCGACTCCCAGTATTCGGCCGTAAAGCGTTTCTACCGTCCTAACGTTTTGGAAAACGACGGCCGACGTGATCTCTTCCCCTGAACAGCAGTACCGAAGCCAACGGCTTGCTCCGCTATCCATTGCTCACCCCCATCATCGGTGATGAGGGTACCGTAAGTGTTGCGATTATGCATGCCTATCCTCCTAGGCCTCTCAAGGACGCGCTTGGTGCTAGTAGGCAACTCGGTAAGAGCCCGCATCACACGTGCGACCTGCATTGCCGGGCGAGCGGGAGCCGACAAGGCTTCCTGAGAATGTGCGACCGCTCTGTCGACGTCACATCAAGGCACGTTGCGGGCCTTGATGGCGGCATACGGCAGTGCTCCGGTTCCTGACTCGCTGCTCAGGAACGAGCGGGAAAAAATGCGCTAGGTCTCGCTAATGCTCCGAGTTATCGATCCCAGGTCGGCGGCTTGTCCTCCAGTATGCGCGAAAAACTGCTAAACTGCGGACTCTACTGCCTAGCATAGGGGCCAGGTCGCGCATCGCGGGTCCACGCTGATCAAGCGCTAATGTCCCGGCGAATTGCCTCTATCACCTGGTCGATCCGATTCTCCGGTACCACGGCGCGGACAGCCGGCGCAGATTGGAGGATTGCTAGTGCGCGATCAAGCTTTCTTAGCGATGGGCCCTCTGTTGGCGGTGCTATGACGGCAGTGCATTGAAACTCCGCCGCGCGGGCAAGGTTAAGAAGACGGCCACTCCACATGTTGGCTTTGTCGACCATGTCAGCTGGATTAACGAGGTCAAGCGATATTGGTTCGAGCACCTGAAGGGTACCATTGGACCAGCCGGCATAGAAGGAATACTCGTATTCCTTTCCTCTAACCTCTACGCCACGTCGCAGCCGCGCGAGCAATCCCGCTTCGGTAAGTACTCGGTCCATGGCACGCCTCATCGATTGCTCATCGCGGCGCTCCCTAGCGAGCTTAACTTCGTGTCGGAGCACGAGTTCGGCGAAGAGTTCATCCACGCGCCCGGGAAGGTCGTGAGTTACGCCGCCCATTACGCGTGACCATTGAAAGGCTCCATCATCAGGCGGAACGACTCCATGAACGATCTCCTCGAGAGAGGCGGGTGCGCCACGGAAGAGATCGGATTGGGCTAACTCCAATTGCAGAGCGCGAAGGCGGTCCTCCACGTGCCTGACTACGCGGCGGTAAGCCAGTCCGTCGAAGTCCGCGAAGAACTTCGACAACCGACTGTAGCGGTCGCTGACGCGAAACTGCAGTCCTGCTTGAGCAGACCAAGCAACGATCCCAACGTTCGCAAATTCCCCCGCTCCTACGTCGTGGACGTAGCGGAGTATGACGAACGTGTACGCGATCACCGTAGGATCCTCCTGAGGTCGTCGCGAATATCACGGAACCGACTGTCACGCCCCTGTAGAAATGTGAATATCCTATCTACGTCACCGGGAGAACGCTCCCACTCCGGCGGAATCCAGGAGCGGAGTAAGACGATATCTGTCCAGGGGAGGGCCCTCCAAGCGTCGAAAAGCTCCTCGTATAGCCGGCCTTGATTGGCAAGTGCGGTGAAGGTGGCGTGGCGTCGGACGTAGTGCTCCGGCATAAGGGGTGAGTCCGCAATCTGTGCGTCCGACCACTTGTGAACGGGCAGGGCTAGAGAGTGGTCGATCAAAACCACGTCATCGCCATTCCATAGGAGGTTCGGCTTGGAGCAAGTCCGATCGCCATTGATCAGAGCGCAGTCAAATGCCATAACGCTCTCCAGCTGGCGGAGGAGCTCGCCGGTTGGGGAATACGACGGCAACCAGGGACTTCGGCCTGGGAGGTAGCGGGTGGCAAAATTGGGTCCCAAGTTGTTGAGGAGGACGTCGCGTACGGTATTGTCAGGAACGCTCTCGGCAAACTCCCTCGTTACTGTGGCGATCCCGTAGTCGGGGACCGCTAGGCCGGCTGCACGGGCAAGAGCGGCGCATATCAGCTCGCATGCCAGGGAGGTCGGTCCGAAATGGCCCTCGGGCACAGCGGGCTGCCGGACCTTCAGGACCACCTGCGTTGGCCGGCCATCTGGCTCTCTAGCTACGACGAGCAGAGGATTGGAATTGCCGCTCGTGAGTATGCAGCGAAACTCAAAACATTGATAGCTGAGAGGAGGCTCCAAGTGCATAACGAATGATCCACTCGCTTGTGATCATTCTGACCGTATGTCTGGACCCTGCCGCAGAATCGGCCGCGATATTGGTCCGCATCCCGGTGAGCTAAGCGTCTGGCGTAGTATTATCGGAAATCCTCGTGCTAGCGAGGATCTGTGGGCAGGAGAAACTCATAAGAGACTCATAACAGTATAGGTCGTAGCGGCCGTCATGGCAAACGGGTGCGAGGGGATTGGCTGATTTCAGACTGTAGGTCCTTGGGGGAGCCTACCAGGGATCCACCAGCGAGCGGCAGGAACGTGCCGCGGCTTGCTATGACCACATCCGTAGGCGACCGAGGTTCCCAACCGGTGCTGGCGGCTGCCAGCGCCTGTCGCCGCCTCCTACGATTCGAAGACGAACGAGGCCAGGACTGTGCCTCGGAGCGTTACCCGAACGCTCCCCCGCCTCCCTCACGTCAACATTACCCCCTCACCACCCTCCCAAACCCCACTACCAACCCCGCAAACACCACCACCGCCACCCACTCGGCAAACGCGCCCGCCCAACCGAAGCCAATGCTCCACGGCGCCTGCCCGCGCGATACCGCCCAGCCGGCCGCGCCGGCGATCACCACGCCCAGCAACCCCTCACCGCCCACCAGCCCGGACCCGAACAGCACGCCACGGTCACGCCGCGCCAGCCGCTCCTCCTCAGAACCGGCGCTGCGCTCCATCGCGCCGCGCAGCAGCCCGCCCAGGAACACGGGCACCATGGTCGCTACTGGCAGATACACGCCCACCGCGAACGGCAGGCTGGGGATGCGCAGCAGCTCGGCCACCAGCGCGATGCCGACGCCGATCGCCACGAACCCCCAGGGCAGCGACTGCTGGAGGATGCCGTCGATCACCAGGCGCATGAGCGTCGCCTGCGGGGCGGGCAGCTCGTCCGTGCCGAAGCCGTACGCCCGCGCGAGCAGCACCACGGTCAGCACGACGAACAGCGCGGACGTGAGCACGCCCGCCAGCTCGCCGATCTGCTGGCGGCGTGGCGTTGCGCCGAGCAGGAAGCCGGTCTTCAGGTCCTGCGACGTGTCGCCCGCGATGGACGCGGCGATCGCCACGACGGTGCCGATCGTGAGCGCGGCGATCTTGCCCGCATCGTCGGTCCAGCCCAGCAGCAGGAAGATGGACGACGTCGCGATCAGCGTCGCGATCGTCATGCCGCTGGTCGGGTTGGACGTGACGCCGACCATCCCGACGATGCGCGAGGACACGGTCACGAAGAAGAACGCGAAGATCGCGACCAGCACGGCGGCCACAGTGCGGCCGGCGATGCCCGGGAGCGAGGAGAACGCGGCGGGGATCAGCGCTAGCGCGAGCACGACGATGCCGGCCCCGATCGCGACGCTGCGGAGCGAGAGGTCCCGTTCCGTGCGCGGCGTCGCGTCATCATTTCCCGCGCCGACTTCGCCCACGCGGCCACGGATCTGCCGCGCGCCGAGCCTGAAGCTCTCGATCATCGTGGGGATGCTGCGGATCAGCGTGATCAGCCCGCCCGTCGCGACCGCACCCGCGCCGATGTAACGGACGTAGCGGCTCCAGATCTGCGACGCGCTCATCTCGTTGATCGTGAGCGCCGTCTCCGGGTAGAGCGGCGCGGTGAGGCTGTCGCCCCAGTAGGCGATGACCGGGATGATCACGAGCCACGAGAGCAGGCCGCCGCCCACCATGATCGCGCCGATGCGGGGGCCGAGGATGTAGCCCACGCCGAACAGCGCGGCGCTGACGTCCGCACCGACCTGCGCCTTGCGGACGAACGGGATCGAGACGCTGATGTCCGCGGGGACCACGCGCAGCCAGCCGGTGAGCGCCTTGAGCGCCGCGCCGACGCCGAGACCGAGGAACACGTTGCGCGCCCTCGCGCCGCCGGTCTCCGCCGCCTTGAGCACCTCCGCGCACGCCGTGCCCTCGGGGTAGGGAAGCGTCGCGTGCTCGCGCACGATCAGGTACGGCCTGAGCGGGATCATGCACAGCACGCCGAGCACGCCGCCGGCGAGGGCGAGCATCGTCATCTGGAGGACGGTCGGCTCGAAGCCCCAGAGGAACAGCGCGGGCAGCGTGAAGATCACGCCGCTCGCGACGGAGCTCGACGCCGAGCCCACCGTCTGCGACATGTTGGCCTCGAGGATCGTCGACCGGACGCCCGCGGCGCTGAACGCGCGGAACAGCGCGACGGTCATCACGGCGATGGGGATCGAGGTCGAGATCGTGAGGCCGGCCCGGAGCCCGAGGTACGCGTTCGCCGCGCCGAACAGGATCCCGAACAGGATGCCCGCCAGCATGGCCTTGAACGTGGCCTCGGCCGGGCTCTCCCGCGCCGGCACGTAGGGCTGGAAATCGGTGGACGGTTGTGCGGTCTTCACGCCGGAGCTGATCCCCGAATCGTTCGCCATTTCGAGCCTCTGGTCAGAACCACGGGATTCGAGCGGAACGCGGGTCGGCGGCCGGGCTGCGGCGCGGCCGCCGGCACACGCGCGGTCCGGGTCACCGGAACATCAAACCGAAACGGGCGAGGAGCTGGTCCTCCGGCGCATTCGCGAGCTCGTAGCGCAGGTCCACGAAGGGACGCATCCCGCCCATCCCCAGCTCGGCGCCGACGCCGAAGTTCAGGCCGCGCTCCGTCCTCCGGACCTCGCCGACTTCGAGCCGCCGGACCGACCAGCCGACGCCTGCCCACGGACGCAGCGCGATGAACGGCAGCGAGACGTTGAGGTCGAACGTCGCGCCGCGGAGAGCGCAGTCGCCGGACCCGCACCGCGGGAAGAAGTACTCGCCGTTGACGGCCGCGGTGACGGGAATGGGCGGCAGGCCCAGGGTCACGCGCGCGCCTGCGCCGGCGGCACCGCCGAACGCTTCCCCGAACTGCGCGTAGTGCGCGCCGATCCCGATCTGCGCGGCGGCCGGCGCGGGCAGCGCGAGCGCGGCGGCCAAGGCACCAAGGACGAGTCCCAGTCGAGCTGACATTCCGTACCTCCAGAACAGCATGCTCCGGGTGCGCAGCGCACCCGTCGAAGCGGCATCAATACGACGTTGCGGCGGGCGCCGCCAGGGCCGCGTGGACGCGCACAGGGGTGCGGCGCAAGAGCCGGTGCGAACGTGTCGGCGCGCCGATGCGTCCCGATGCCCGCCACCGCCCGCGGCCTTGCAGCGCTTCCGGCCCGACCAGATATTCCGCCCCCGGACACCAGCGTTCCACATGCTCGCGGCGTTCCTGGCGCTCCGCGACCCGCGCCATCGCGCGGGTCGGCTGCCAGGCGCCATGCCGCATCCGCCGTCTCTTTCTCCACGAGAGTCCCATGATCTCGCGACTCGCTGCCGTTCCCCTTGGCTCGACACTCGCGTCCCTGGCCGCCCTCATCCTTGCCGTGCCCACGGCCGCGCAGGACCTGCCGGTGATCCCGCCGCCGGGCGGCTGCCGTTCCGAGATCGACGCGCGGCTCGCGTTCGGTCTATGCCCCGACAGCACGTTCGACTTCTACGCGAGCGGCCAGTACCGGCCCGGTGTGCCGCGGCCCGAGGACGTGCTCGGCTACCCGATCGGGAGCTGGCACACCACGTACGGCCGGATGGAGAAGTACATCGCGGCTCTCGCCGCGGCGGTGCCCGAGCGCGTGCGCGTGTTCGACTACGGCCGCAGCGTCGAGGGTCAGGTCATGCACCTGATCGCGATCTCCGCGGAGCGGCACATCAGCCGGCTCGACGAGATCCGCGCGGCCCTCGCCCGGCTCGCGGACCCACGCACCACGACGCGCGTGGAGGCCGAGGCCCTGATCCAGGACCTGCCCGTCGTCGTCTGGCTCAACGCGGCG
>CALGSZ010000031.1 GCA_937901745.1 uncultured Chloroflexota bacterium
TCTTGTACCACCAGACCAGGTGGTAGATGCCGAGCGTGATCAGCGGCAGCAGCGCCACCGCCCACGGGTTCCGGACCTTCACCTCGTGCTCGGTCCCGCGAACCCTCATTTCATAAGCCATGCGTCTCTCTCCTATGTGGCAGGGGTGCAGCGGCTTGATCGGCGCCGGCGGGCGGGGGCTTTAGCGGTGGCGGCGCCGGGCCGGGCGGGCGGGGGCGGTCCCCCACCGTCGACCGGGGATTCGGCACTCGTTGAGGCTGTGGGCGGACGATCGTCCGGCCGCGGTTCGGGCCGGGCACGCCGCCTCCTCCGCCCGAGTCCGCGCCTCAGCCGCCCCCGGCGCCACCTTGCATCAAGCTTCCCCGCGCGGCCCTCAAGGCCCTCCGCCAAGCCTCTCGGCGCCAAGGCACCGTCCGCCTCCCGATCACCGTTCGCACGGGCGGCGAGCGAGCCACCCAGCGCATCCGCGCCAAGGCCCGCCTGCGCAGCGGTCGGTAGGCACGCGGGTTAAACCGCGTCGGCCGACCCCAGGCACCGGGCGAATGCGGCGATTGGGAAAACTCCGTGTCTGGGCCGGGAACAACTTTGGTGCTAGCGGGAATAACCTCCAGCTAACACCTTGTCGCTGCGAAGGCGGGTGAACCCGTGTTTGCTGGAGGTCGCTGAATCGTTCGGAAGACATCCCCGCGGTGGCGGGGGAGTGACGACGCTAGCGGAGGGAGGATGATGTGGGATGGCGGGCTGGGCGACCGACGGAGCGTCGACTGCTCCGCGTCACGGTTACCGACAGCGACACGCGACCTACCGGCGCGTAGTCCAGGAGGCAGAGACCGAGCGCCTACTGCACGGGCTACGCTCAGCGGTAGCGGGCGCGATCGGCCGGATCCGGGGGCGGACGCACTAATGGAGACCAGTGCGGTGCCCGGGTGGTCGCGCGGCGATCGGGCGGAACAAGGGGACGGGGTGAACGGCGATGACGCGTTGGCGCCGCCTTGGGGGTGGTTCTGGGCGAAGACGGGAGCCGGCGGCGCTTACTTGCCCCTACTGAGGCACTTGGAAGACGTCGCCGCGGTTGCGCGGCGGCTCTGGGACGTCGCCCTGACGGACCGACAGCGGGCGTGGTTCGCGGCAGGCTTCGGGTTGGACGAAACCGACACGCGACGGTGGATCTCCTTCCTGGCCGCATCGCACGATGTCGGCAAGGCAAACCGGTGCTTCCAGGAACTGGTGCCGAGCTTGGCGCAGCGCCTTCTGCCCAAGCACCTTCGCGCCGCACGTCAGGATCGGCTTCCCGGCCACGACACCGTCAGTGGAGCGATCTTGTTGCGCTGGCTGACGGAACAGATGGGGATGTCTCTGCCCGTAGCCGAACGCCTCGTGGCGACCTTCTCTGGCCACCACTCGGTCCCCAAGGCACGCGGACAGATCCGCGCGGGCCGGCGGGCCCCGACGCAATGGAGAAGCGTCCAGGATGAACTGGCCGACTCGCTGGCTCGGCGCCTCGGAGTCGATGCGATTCCGCAGCCGAAACGCCTCGATGCGCCTACGGTGCTGGCGACGGCTGGGCTGATCAGCGTCGCCGACTGGATCGCGTCCGACCCGGAGCGTTTTCCGGTCACCGACGGACCTCGCCGGACGAGCGAGGAACTTGCCCGCGACGCGGTGCATCCGTCGTCCTGGGCTCCGCGGCCGCGCCCCGATGCCAAGGATCCGGAGGAGATCTTCGAGTTCGCGCTGCGCGCGTCCCAGCGGGCCGCCGCTGAAGCTGTTGCCGCCGTGACCGGCGAAAAGTTCCTCCTCTTAATCGAGGATCGCCCGGGCTCCGGGAAGACTGAGGCCGCGTTTATCGCGGCGCTGCAGGGGTTCATCGACGGGTGCCGCGGCATCTACGTGGGCATGCCGACGCAGGCCACCGCGAACCAGCTGCACGACCGCGCCAAAGGCTTCCTCGAATCCATCTGGCCCGATCAGAAAGCGGTGCCGCGACTCCTTCACAGCGGGATCGACCCGCACGAGGACCTTCCGGCACCGCGGGAAGTGGCCGCGGACCAGCGCGACCGAGACGAAGCGGACGAGCGCGACGCCGAGGCGCAGGCATGGTTCGCCCAAAGTCGCCGCGGCCTGCTCGGCCCGCACGCCGTGGGGACGGTGGACCAGGCTCTGTTGGCAACGCTGGTCGCGCGCCACTACCCGGTGCGCATGCTCGGCCTGCAAGGCAAGGTCGTGGTCCTGGACGAGGTCCACGCCTACGACGCCTATACGGGGTACCTGCTGGAGGCTCTTGTCGAATGGCTTGCGGCGCTCGATTGCACCGTTGTCCTGCTCTCGGCGACGCTGCCGCCCAGCCGCCGCCGCAGGCTCGTTGCCGCCTACCTCAAGGGGTGTGAAGACGGCGAGCCGGCGCCCGTCGATGAGATCTCGTCCGATGCTTACCCCCGGATCACCGTCGCGTCGCCGCGGCTCGGACTGACGCAGATACCAGTCGATGACGACCGGCCCGGCAGGGAGGTCGCCCTTTCTTGGGAGCACGTCGCGACGGAAGCGGAGGCTCCTGAGCTAGCAGATCAGGCGGGGGCGGTCGCAGAGCGCGCCTTGCTCGAGGTCGAGCAAGGGGGTTGCCTGGCGATCGTCTGCAGCACGGTCGCCGAGGCGCAGGACATCTACGTGGAGCTGCGCCGCCGGGTGGAGTCCGAGCCGAGCCCGGTGCAGTTGGAGCTGCTGCACTCACGGATGCGTCGACTGGAGCGCGGCCCGATCGAGAAGCGGCTGCTCTCGATGCTCGGCCCACCCGACAGCTCGCAGTCGGCAAGTGCGAGGCCGGAGCGACTGATCGTCGTCGCCACGCAGGTGATCGAGCAGTCGCTCGACATCGACTTCGACGTCATGTTCTCGTTTCTCGCGCCCGTCGATCTGCTGATCCAGCGCGCGGGGCGGGTCCATCGTCATGTGCGGCCGAACCGCCCCGTTCGGCACCGGCGCCCGCGGCTCGTCGTCATCGACGCGCAGGGCGAGGATCCGTTGCGAAAGCCACCGGCGGGATCGGCGGCCGTCTACGTGGAAGCGGCGCTTGTCCGTACCCGCCTGGCTTTGCTCGGGCGAGAGAGCCTGTGCGAACCCGACGACCTCGACCCGCTGATCGCGGCGGTTTACGAGGAGGGCTCGAATCCCGGTCGGAGCACCGACGAGCGGCTGCGCGTGGAGCGTCTGGACGAGAAAGCGGTGGCGGAGGAGTTCAAGCAGACGGCCTGGGCGCAACACAACGCCCTTGCCTCCCCTCATGGCGTGACTCTCCCTTGGGAACGCCACGGAGACCTGGCCCAGGTCCCCGAGGACCCGCGGGCGACGGCGATGAACTCGGCCGCGACGCGCTACTCCGAGCGGCCGTCGCTGTCGCTGATCCCCCTGTTTCCTGACGAGCTGCCGGACAGCCGCCGCAACCCGTCGGCTGACGATGTGAGTGAACTGCTGAAGCGCGCCGTGCCGGTCTCCTCCAGAGGCATCACGCGAGCAATGCTCGACGCCGGGGCGACCGAGGGTCGCGGCGATGGCAGGCCAAGGAACCCTTTTCTGCCGTCGCGCTGGATGAGGAACGGCCGGCTCCGGCACCACTTTCTGGTCGAGCTGGATGAGAGCGGCGTGCCCCTTCCCGTGGAACGTGAGGCCGAGGACACGGAGATCGTCTTGCCGTTTCGGTTGGATCGGGAACTCGGGTTGGTTGAGACAGGGGGGTGACGATGACGTTCGATCTCGTCAGTGAGCCGTGGATACCGGTTCAGACCGAGGGTGAGCTGGTGGAAGTATCACTTTCGGAACTGTTTGAGCGGCCCACCGAGTTTCGCGACCTAGCGGTGTCATTCGGACCGGAACGGATGGCGTTGACCCGAATTCTCGCGGCGGTGGTGATGAGCGCGGCAGAGGGGCCTGTGGACGACAACGCCAAGCTGTCCTGGCTTCAGGATCCCGCATCCCACGCGTCCCGCGTGCTCGAGTACCTGGAAAGGTGGCGGGAGCGCTTCGACCTCTTCCATCCCGAGCGGCCGTTCATGCAGCAGCCCATTAAGCCTGCGCACTGTAAGAAGCCACTATCGATCGCCGCTCTGGCCATCGACTGGGCATCCGGGAGAAACGTGACCTTGTTCGATCACCACTACGACGACGAGCCGCCCGCGGTGAGTCCGGCTCGTGCGGTTCGGATGCTGCTCACGACCCTGCTTTACCAGCCGTGCGGAGGGGCGTCGTATCCGTTCTATAGGACCGACTCGCCCGGAACCAAGCCCGTGATGGTGATCGCGCTCGGGCGCAACCTGTGGCAGACCTTGGTCGGAGCGTGCCCGTCCGCTTCGGGGCGGCCTCGGGCGGTGGACGAGGCGAATCGCCGGGCCGGGAAAGCGGACGGGCCTGCCTGGGAGAGGGACTTGGATGCCGACAAGCCGAACAAGGAGGGGTCCCGGCCGCGCGGTCCGATCGACCGACTGACCTGGAGGTCACGCGCGATCCAGCTCCTCCCCAGTTCAGACGGCGCGGTCCGGCAGGCCCGCCTCCACCAGCACCTGAAGCTCGCCGACGACGTTCCGCCCGACCCCTACGTCCCGGTGCGGCAGCGGGAGGGAGAGGAGCCGAAAGTGCTGCGGGTCCGCCCTGGGCGGAGGTTGTGGAGGGACGCGGACGGCATCTTCTATGGCACCGCCGAACGCGAGCACCCGACCATGATCAGCGAGGCGGTCGGCCTGTTCGGCATGGTCGAGCCGGACTTCATGCCGAGGCTTCTCTGCGTCGGCCTGCAGGTGAAGAACCAGGGCGGCGAGGTCGCTGACTGCCGAGAGGCCTTGCTGCCGGTGAGCGAGGACCTGCTCAAGGAGCCCGACCGTCTGGACATGGTCGCACACGCGTTGGAAGCCGCGGAAGGCGGCGCGGCCGCGATCGCAGCGGCGGTCAAGACGCTGAACGAGCGCATCGCCAGGTGGCAGGAGCCGTACTGGGGTCGACTCCGCGAGCCTTTCCTGGCATTCGTCGACGAGGTCGCATCGGCCGACGATGCGCCGGGGGTGAACAGTGAGCCGTGGGCGCACTGGGTCGATGGGGTTCGGGGCGCCGCGTGGGAAGTGATGGACCTCCTGTGGTCCGTGAAGAGCGGGGGCGACGATCGCGCGTTCATGCGGCTCGCGCAGGCAAGGGGGGCGCTGCGTCGGACTCTGAACGCGAGGGTTCCGAAGGTCGAAGTGGCATCAGCAGAAGGCGTGTAAGCGATGAGCGGGAGGTGGTTGATGTCGATGGGTGAAGAACTCGACGAACTGAGGGATGAAATCGCGAGTCAGGTCGCGAGAGAGCTTCCACGACTCCAAGGAAGGGCGTCTGAACACGATTCCCCGGCGCTGGCGACGATGGCACGACTTCGCAGAGGCGTTGGAGTGCCTTTCGGTGCTGACGCCGAGGCGAGCAGCGAGCTTCTCAGGTTGATCAGGTTCCCGGCCGACCAGTCACCTGTTAACCAACATGGTGAGACGACTCCGGTCGGCCAGCTGCTCGAGGACGCCTACGCGGTGGTAACCCTGGTCGCGTTCACGCGAGTAGAGGTGCGGAGATCGGACGGGGAGTCAGGGAAGGAGTGGCCCTCGTTCGGCCGCGACATGCGCCGGCTGCGACGGGAGCCCGGCAAGGAGGCTGCAGCTGAACGATTGATGCGGATCCTCCTCCGATCGCGAAGATCGGAAGTTGACCAACACCTGCGCCGGGCATTCTCCCTGCTCGCAAGCGAGGACTTGGGGGTCGACGCCGAGGCATTGGTTCGTGACCTGGGCTACTGGGAGGCCGATGCGCAGTGGGTCCAAAAACGTTGGGCTTTTCATTTCTGGGCTGGTCAGGAGGCCAGATCGGAAGAGGACAGTCGGATTGAGATGACGGAAGGAGTGCAGGGATGATCGTCGAGTACCACGCGATCCAGAGCTTCGCGCCCGCGAACCTGAATCGCGACGATGCGGGGGTGCCCAAGAGCTGCACGTTTGGCGGCGTGCTTCGGGCAAGGGTGAGCAGCCAGTCGTGGAAGCGCGCGATCCGGATGCGCTTCGTCAACGGAGACTTCGGTTTGGCCACCGGACTCAGGACCAAGCGTGCTCACCAAGCGATCGTGGATCGGTTGACGAGTGGTGACGTGCCGCTGGATGAGGATCGGGCACGGCACCGTGCCGCGGTGGTCTTGGAGGCGGAACCGATTGGAGTCGGTCTTGTGATCGGGGACGACCAGAACGAGTCCTCCGAGATCAAGACGAAGCAGCTGATCTTCTTCCGCGAGGAGGACTTGGACGTGCTGGCGGATGTGGCAAGGGAGTTCGGCGAGGAGATCGACAAGCTTCCGTCCAGCGTCGGGGGTCTTGGAGATGGCGACAGCGGTGCGGAGAAAGACAGCAGCCCGAAAAGGGGGAAAAAAGAGCGTAAGAAGATTTCCCTGCCCAAGGAGGCTGCGGATCGCATCAAGGAGATCCTGAATGGTCCCGGCCGGACGGCGGATGTCGCTCTCTTTGGTCGCATGCTCGCTGAGCTGCCCACCGCGAAAGTCGAGGCGTCCTGCCAGGTCGCGCACGCGATCGGGACCCACCGCCTCGCCGCTGAACACGACTTCTACACGGCGGTCGATGACCGTAAGCCGGACGACAACGAAGGCGCCGACATGATGGGCGTGATCGAGTACAACGCGAGCTGCCTTTACCGCTACGCGGCGTTGGATCTCGGTCAGCTGGCAGAGAACCTCGGGTCGACCGCCGCGGAGGACGAAGTTCAGAAGATCGTCGCAGCATTTACCGAAGCGTTCGCGCTCGCAGTTCCGAGTGGCAAGCAGAACTCGTTCGCTGCCCACAACCCGCCGAACTGCCTGCTGGTCACCGCGCGTGAGTCCGGGGCATGGAATCTGGCCAACGCTTTCGCCGATCCGGTCGATGGCTCCCGGTCCGATGGCGGGATCGTCAAGGAGTCCGTGGAGCGCATGCGCAAGCAGTTGCGGACGATCGAGGGGATGTTCGGCTCCAAGGAGGCCCCCCTGCGCGGCAAAGTTCTCTCCGAGTTTCCCGGGCTCGATTGGGGGCCGACAATCGAACAGGTCGACAACCTCGAAGCGATCACTGCGTGGAACCCGGAGGCCTGAGCAGATGGGTGTCAGCACGCTCCGCATCTGGCTCAGCGGGCCGCTGCAGTCGTGGGAGACCGCGAGCCGATTCGAGGTTAGGACGACCGACTATGCGCCGTCGAAGTCGGCCGTGGTCGGCCTCGTGGCCGCGGCGATGGGGCGGAGACGCGACGAGCCCGTGGACGACATGGCTCGCCTTCGCTTCGGGGTGCGGATTGAGCGACCTGGGACGGTGCTGCGGGATTTCCACACCGTCGGGACGCGGAGGAGGCCGATCGCCGTTGCCAACAAGAAGAAGCCTCGGGGGATCGTCACCCAGCGCTACTACCTCGAGGATGCCGCTTTCGTGGCGGGTTTTGAGGCGTGGGGTGACGATGGGGAGCTACTGCGCCGAATGCGCGCGGCTCTCGAATCTCCGCGCTGGCTCCTGGCCCTGGGCAGACGATCTTGCCCGCCGGCCTGGCCGTTGGTGGACGAGACCTCGATCTTCGCCGGGCCGCTGCGGGAGGCTCTGGCCGAGCCGTGGTGGCCGGGGCGCGGCAGTGACGACGAGGAGCCACCGGGCAGCAGCGGCGAACTGAAGCGGATCCGCAAGCGGCGGGCCGGTGATCGCGAATCGAAGGTGGAGCTGAGGCTGGAGGACCCCGACGGCCCGATTGAAGTCGCGGACCAACCGCTCGGCGATCGGAGCTTCATGGTCCGCCGAGTCAGGACCGTGTACGAAGCGAGGGGGGATGAGCAATGTTCCTGAGTCGATTGCGACTGCACCCGCGCGACCTGGACGTCCTTCGCGACATCGCCGACGCCGAGCAGTTGCACCGGACGGTGATGCGGGCCTTCCCGCAGCACGATGGTTCGGACGCCCGGGCTGCCTTTCGGGTGTTGTTCCGGCTCGAGTTCGATCGCGAGCGGCGCCCGGTCGCCCTGGTGCAGTCGGCGGTGCAGCCCGCCTGGGACAAACTGTCCGAGGGCTATCTGCTGCAGCACGAGTCCAAGGAGATCAGCGGCTTCCTCGACGCGATCGAGTCAGGCCGCCGATTCCGGTTCCGACTGCTCGCGAACCCGTCGAAGAAGGTTGCGAACGGAGGCCGCAACAGCCGGCGGGTTGCACTGCTCGACGAAGCTCAGCAGCGCGACTGGCTGCGACGGCGTGCCGAGCGCGGTGGCTTCGAGCTGCCGGTGGACGACGGGCTCCTGATCGCCCCCAAGCGACCGCTGGGCAAGGGCGGCAAAGGACGTCCCGGTCTCCATGTGAGACCAGTCCTCTACGAAGGGCTACTGACCGTGACCGACGCCGACGCCTTCCGGCAGACCCTCATAGCGGGAATCGGCCCGGCGAAGGCATACGGCTGCGGCCTCCTCAGCGTCGCGTAGTCCACCGCGCCGCAAGGGCCGGGCGAGGATGCGCATCGACGACCTTCACCTGTTGCCCAAGGTGAGGGACTCCGGGAGTTTCCTCTACCTGGAACGTGGTCGGCTTGAGCAGGACGGGCGCTCGGTCCTCTTCGTCAACGAGTCAAGTCGGACACCGATACCGGCGGCGAATCTGTCGTTGCTGATTCTCGGCCCCGGTACGACCGTTACCCACAAGGCTGTGGTCAACCTGGCCGAGTGCGGGTGTTCGGTCGTTTGGGGTGGTGAGGAGGGCGTGCGCCTCTACGCGGCCGGGCTCGGAGACACCCGGAGCGGGAGTCGCCTGCTCCGGCAGGCTGAGCTGGTGGCAGACCCCGAGAAGAGGCTTCTTGTGGTGCGCCGCCTGTATCAGCTGCGATTTGAGGAAGAGCTGCCCGAGGACATGTCGCTGCGGCAGATACGGGGCAGGGAGGGGGCGCGCGTGAGAGACGCGTATCGTGCCTGGAGTCGCCGGACGGGCGTTCCCTGGGGAGGACGCAGATTCGAGCGCGGCGACTGGTCAAAGGCATCGCCTGTCAACCGAGCCCTGTCCGCGGCCAACAGCTGTCTTTACGGGATCTGCCATGCCGCGATCGTCAGCGCCGGATATTCACCCGGATTGGGCTTTATCCACACGGGAAAGGCGTTGTCCTTCGTCTACGACGTTGCGGATCTGTACAAGACGGAAACGTCAATTCCGGCGGCCTTTCTTGCTGCGCAGAGCGGCGCGCGAGATGTCGAGCGGGCGGCTCGTCACGCTCTGCGGGACCAGTTTCACCAGACTCGCCTGCTCAGCCGAATTGTCGACGACCTCGCGATCGTGCTCGATCTTCCGGCGGACCGTGACGACGATGGCGGGTTCAGCGCCGACCAGGCGCGTCCTGGATCGCTGTGGGATCCGGAGAGCGGCACGGTTAGAGGAGGGGCCAATCACAGTTCCACCGAGGTGCACGCGTGAGCCTCACGGTTATCGCGGTGGAACGGGTGCCCGCGGGCTTGCGCGGCGACTTGTCACGGTGGATGCTTCAGCCCCAGGTGAACGTCTTCGTTGGCTCTCTGTCTGCCGACGTGAGGGCACGTCTCTGGGAGCGGGTTGCCAAGCATCGCTCCGCGGGTGCATGCCTGATGGTCAACGTCGCGAGCAACGAGCAGGGCTTCGAGATCCGGTTGGTTGGGGACCGAGAGCGACAAGCGATCGACTGCGAAGGGATGGCGTTGATCCAGGTTCCCCCGCGCAGCTCGGAGGAGTGATTGGCGGGTCAAGTAGACAGCCGCGAGGTTGGATGGTGCTCTGGCAACCTGGTGGACGAGCCCATCGGCCGCAGACGGTGGGTTGTCATCGATACGGAGACCACCGGCCTTAGCGTGACTAGGGATGAACTGCGCGAGGTCGCTGCCTGTGTGCTGGACCCGCGGTGCGAAACTATCGAAGCATGCTGCGAGTGGTCTGCGGACGAAGGCGTCGAGGCACTTCAGGCATTGGTAGCGCGGGCAGGGCGGGCCCTCGCCGGGGGCGTTCTGGTTGCCCACAATCTCGAGTTTGACCTCGCCTTCCTTGGCCGGCACGAGGCCACACGAGAAACGCTGGTAGCCGAACCGAGGCGTTGGCTATGCACGATGAGAGCGGCCGGAGGTTTTGTCTCGCTGGATGCGCTCGCCGAGGGATTTGGGGTAAAGCTGACCGGACGACACACAGCGGCGGGAGACGCGCGAGGCTTGGCGGAGATCCTCCGACAGATCGTCGGTGCCGTGCGGGAAATGGGGGCTGATTCGGTGGAGTCGCTCCGAGAAATGGCAACCTCGCGCTGTCGTTGCGGGGATGGGCCCGGGGTCGTGGTCCCCCGGTCATGGGCAGTGGTCGCGGAAAGCCTGCCGCGAGTTGCTCCGGTGCGGTTCCCGAGCCCGCAGCAGCGAGCCATAGTTGCTGCTGTCGGCGAGCGCCTGTACGCGACGTGTTCTCCGATTTCGCTGGCTGCTGCGACACAGGCACTCGAAGCGGCGGGCTTGTCGGCGATCTCTCTGGAGCTCGTCCTCGCCGATCTCGACCGGCTCCCATCAGACACTTAACGGCCTGCTGCCCAATCGGGCAAGGCGCGATCTTTGACAATTGCAGGGATAATGCCTCTTGAGCGCAAGTGTCGTCCCCACGTGCGTGGGGGTGAACCGAGACCATCCACAGCTTCAGCGAGCGCTGGATTGTCGTCCCCACGTGCGTGGGGGTGAACCGACGTACCATATATTCAGGGAATACGACCGCAAGTCGTCCCCACGTGCGTGGGGGTGAACCGGCTGTGCCGGGCCTGTCGGAGCGACGACGCGGGTCGTCCCCACGTGCGTGGGGGTGAACCGGTGGCAGCGGCCGGGACGCGCGTGGACCTGACGTCGTCCCCACGTGCGTGGGGGTGAACCGACAAAGCGATCATCACTAGCTCGGCCATCGTCGTCGTCCCCACGTGCGTGGGGGTGAACCGGGCCTCTACAAGGCCTACACCGGCGCCTTGAAGTCGTCCCCACGTGCGTGGGGGTGAACCCTCGATTTCGGCGCCTTCCTCGAAGGTGCGTAGTCGTCCCCACGTGCGTGGGGGTGAACCGATGACGCGGTAGTGGCTCGTAGACACGTCGGCGTCGTCCCCACGTGCGTGGGGGTGAACCGAGGCCGAGTTGATGCGCCTCATGGACATCTGCGTCGTCCCCACGTGCGTGGGGGTGAACCG
>CALGSZ010000032.1 GCA_937901745.1 uncultured Chloroflexota bacterium
AAGGTCTGGCGGGCGATCCAGCAGGCCAGCGGCTCCGGCGCGCAGGCCGCCGACTAGGAAAAGACCGCTCAGGGCTCGAGCGGAACGTATAAGCGATCGACCTCGACCGGGGCGTCCATCGTCTCAGTCATGTAGACGTAGGTGCGCCCCGGCGAGGTCGAGGCCGCCACGTGATTGCCGCTCGGATCCAGCGCGATCACGTTCATCTCGCTCGCGTAGGGATCGTCCAGCGCGCGTAGATCCGTCAGGGCGGTCGTTACGGCCTCGCCCAGCGACATCCCGAAGCGAAGGAACATGACGACGCTATGCGCGGTGCAGGCGCGCATCGCCATTTCGCCCCGGCCGGTGCAAGCGGCGGCGCCCCACCGGTCGTCGGCGTAGTTGCCGGCGCCGATGACCGGGGAGTCGCCCAACCGGCCGGGATACTTCCACGCCCAACCTGACGTGCTGACGCCGCAGGCAAGGTGCCCTTCGCGGTCAAGCGCGATGAAGTTGACCGTGCCGTGCGGAGGCTCCTCCGTCGCGAGTTGCGGGTCGCTCGTGACCGTGCCGACTATCTCGCGTATCCGCTGGTAGTACGCCGACGCGGCCACGGTCGACGCATCTTCTCCTACTAGCCGGGAGCGCCATATTCGCTCTGCCTCGGGCGTCAGCAGCTCCATCGGTTCCAGACCCATCTCGGCAGCGAAGCGAGCCGCGCCCTCGCCGGCAATGAGCACATGGGGGAGTTCCTCCATAACGCGGCGCGCCAGCTCGATAGCGTCCCCATACCCCTTGAGAGCGCCGACCGCGCCCGCACGCAGGCCACGACCGTCCATGATGCTGGCGTCGAGTTCCACCTCGCCGAGGAGGTTGGGCAATCCAGAGTAGCCGACGGTGTGGTCATCCGGGTTGGCTTCGACGACCTTTGCCCCGGCGATGACAGCGTCAACCGCGCTACCGCCCGCTCGAAGCACGGAGATCGCATCGGGCAGGCCAATGGCACCGTTCGCGCTCGCGACGACGATCGCTTCCGCCACGTCATGCACCTCTTCAGTTTTCGCTACGAATCCGATTCCGGCGAGCCGGCGAGGGCGCGCGTGACCTCGTCGCTGGCGAAGGCCGGCAGCGGCAGATCTTCGTTCCCTCGGATCAAGGTGAAGCCGCGCGCCGCCGGGGTCAGCTTGCCCACCCAGGCGTAGGGGATTCCGTGAGCTTGGCAGGCCGCTTCAATGCGGGGCACGGCGTCCGGAGACACCGCCGCCAGCAAGCTGCCAGAAGCGAGCATGCCCAGCGGGTCTAGACCGTAATGCTCGGCAATCGCGCGCGTCTCCGGCCAGACAGGCACCAGCGCCTCGTTGACGACCGCGCCGCACCCCGACGCCATTGCCAGCTCGCGGACTCCGGTCGCGAACCCTCCTTCGGTCGGGTCGTGCAGCGCGGTAACTCCGCCGGCATCGAGCAATGCCGCCGCGTCCCTGACGACTGAGATCCCCGGCTCGACCAAGAAATTCGCCGCGCGCGACACCATCTCGGGTCCGAGCGCGGAGACAAGCTCCTCGCGGCACTCCCGCGCGAGCAAGGCAGTGCCCTCGATCGCCAGCGCCTTGGTCAGCAGCAGGCGATCACCTGGCCGCGCGCCTCCGGGACGCAGGAGTCGGCCCGGCGACGCGACGCCGATCAGGAAGCCGACGAGGATGGTCCGGTCGAGTCCGGCGGTGATTTCCGTATGACCGCCGATCAGGCTGATTCCGCGCTCTTGGCAGGCGCGCTGCAGATCTATGAAGAGCGCCTCAGCCGTGCCCGCCGTCGTCCCCTCCGCCAGCAGCGCCGTGACGAGCAGCCAGCGGGGCGTCGCGCCGAGGCAGGCGAGATCGTTGGCGTTGACATTGACGAGGTAGCTCGGCGCCGACTCCGTCGCAAAGGTGATCGGGTCGGTCTTGACGACGAGCGTGAAGTTGCCAAGCTCGATCGCCGCCGCGTCGCGCCCGATCCCCGGCCCGATGACGACCGCTGGATCGGTGATGGCGTTCGCCGCGAGAAGGCGAGCCAAAAGGTCTGTCGGCAGCTTGCCAACGGGTAGCGGATCGTCCGGGCGGATTGGCGGCTGAGCGTGAATCATGAACTGGTGTCCTATCAGTCGCGCTGCAGGGGCGTGCCGGTATGTCGGTCCCCCTGCTCAGAACGAGGGCTCGTCTTCAGGGGTATCGTCCCAGGTCTGCTCGCTGTCGTCCAGGCGGGTAATCCGCAGCTCTGCTTCATCGAGGATCGTTTCGCACCGGCGCGCCATCTGCACGCCCAGCTCGTAGCAGCGGAGCGTTCCCTCCAACGGAAGTTGCCCTTCCTCGAGGCGCTGGACGATCTCCTCGAGCGCGCCGAGCGATTGCTCGAACGTACCATCGCGCAGAATCGCCTCCCAGCGCGCCAGTGCCGAATCCAGCGTTTCCTCCCGCCCCTCAGCCATGAGCCACCTCCGCCGCCCGCAGCGGCTGGCGATCGGCGCCGGTAACGCGAGCGGCAACAACGCCGTCGGCCAACCTCGCCGCGATGGCCTGGCCCGCTGAGACGTCCATGACGCGGACAATCGGCTGCCCGCCTTCGCCCGTCAAGATCGCGTAGCCTCGGCCCAGCACCCGCTCCGGCTCCAGAGCCGCAAGCACCGCCCGGCGCAGACGCACGCGCTCCTGGCGCCGGTTCAGATCGGCGCGGATCGCCTGGTGCAGGCGCGAGCATTGCGACGCCACGGCGGCGCGGCCGTCGCTTAGGAGCCGACGCTGCTGCTCGTCGAGCCGCTGGCGCGCCAGGGCGATTCGCGTCCGCACGGCCGGCAACGTGCGACCAGGCGAATTGTGGCGAAGCGAGGCGTTCAGCCGCTCGAAGCGATCCCGCTCGCTCTCCACCCGCGCCATCGCGGCATTTCGAGCTTGGATCTGCAGCGCTACAACGCGCTCGGCAAGGTCAACGATCGACGGAGAGCACATCTCCGCGGCCGCGGAGGGCGTCGGCGCGCGTAGATCAGCGACTTCGTCGATCAGCGTCCAGTCCGTCTCGTGCCCAACGGCGCTGATGACCGGTACTCGGCAGGCGAAGACCGCGCGGACGACGCGCTCATCGTCGAAGCAAGAGAGATCTTCAGCGGAGCCGCCACCACGCGCGACGATGATCACCTCCGCCCGACCGTCATCCTGCAGCCGCTGCAACGCACGGACGATCCCCTCCGGCGCGGCATCGCCCTGCACCGGGCTAGGGGAGAGGATGAGATGCGCGAGCGGATAGCGGCGCCGGAGGACGATCTGGATGTCGTGCCAGACGGCTCCCTCGGGAGACGTCACCACACCGATCCAACGCGGAAATGGCGGAAGTGGCCGCTTCCGCGCCGGATCGAACAGCCCCTCGGCGGCAAGCTGCTGCCGGAGCAATTCGCGCTGGAGCGCCAGGATGCCGAGCCCTGCTGGCTGCACCGCGTCCACGTACAGTTGGTAGGCGCCGTCCCGCTCGTAGACGCTAACTCGGCCGTGCGCCGCCACCTGGTCGCCGGCCTTCGGCAGGAGGCACTGGCGCTGCGCGAAGCCCTTGAACATCACGCACTTGAGCTGGCTATTCGTGTCGCGCAGCGTGAAATAGACGTGGCCCGCGCGGGAGACGAAGGTCTCGGCGACTTCGCCTTCGACCCAGACGTCCGCCAGCAGCGGGTCACCGTCGAAGAGCTCTCGGATATATGAGGTCAGCAGCGCAACTGGGACGACGCGGGCGCTCACATTCGATCAACTCTCATCGAGCTCGAGCCGCATCAGCGGTGAGCCGTACTCCACGGCCTGCCCGTTGGCGACGAGGATCTCCGCCACAACGCCGCTGCGGTCCGCCGGGATCTCGTTCATGATCTTCATCGCCTCGATGATCCCGATGGTTTGACCAGCCTCGACGCGAGTGCCAACGCGAACGAAGGGTGGCTCGCCGGGAGCGGGCGCCGCGTAGAACGTGCCGATCATCGGCGCCCGGATCACGTGACCGCTCGGCTCGGCTGGCTTCTCGGCAGCGTCGGGAGCTGGCGGCGCTTCTGCCGGGACGGTACGAGCCGGGGCAGCGGACCGCGGCGCCTGCAGCCGAATCGAGATCGAGCCGGCCGTTAGGTCGATCTTCGTCAGTCCATTGGCGCGCATCAGGTCGACGAGCGACCGCGTCGCTTCAATCACATCGCGGAGTGTCGGCTCCTCCGACTTCGACTCGTCGCTCATCCCACTCTTGCTCACCGCTAAGAGAAGGCGCGATCAGACCGGCCAGGCATCATGAGCCAGCCGCCCTAGACGCGCTCCAAGTACTCCCCGGTTCGAGTGTCGACCTTGATCTGATCGCCAACGTTCACGAAGAGCGGCACGTTGACGACGAGCCCTGTCTCGAGCGTCGCCGGCTTGGTGCCGCCGGTCGCGGTGTCACCCTTGAGGCCGGGATCGGTCTCGGTCACGGTCAGCGTCACCGCCGTCGGCAGCTCGATATCGATCGGCTGATCGCCGTACATCAGGAGATCGACGACATCGTTCTCCTTCAGGTACTTCGCGGCGTCGCCGATCTGGTTCTCGCCGAGCTCCATCTGCTCGAAGTTCTCGGTATCCATGAAGTGGAACCGATCGCCCTCGCGGTAGAGATACTGGACGTGCCGGCGCTCGAGCCGAACCGGCGTGAAGCGCGTGCCGGCCTGCACCGAATGCTGCGTGATTGCCCCGGTGCGCAGGTCGCGCAGTGTCAGGCGCACCTGCGCCGTCCCGCGTCCCTGCTTGTTGTGCGCGTAGTCAATGACCTTGACCAGCCGACCGTCGTAGTCGAGCGTCAAACCTTTTCGCAGATCTCCGGTCTCAATCATGTTTCTCTCCTTAGCGGTGGAGTCGCGGGCGGGGAATCAGGAGTCGGGCGCCGAATGGGGCTCGAAGCCCGTTCTTGACTCCTCGCTCTCACTCACCTCGTGGCAACTTCGGCGCCCGGGTCAACACTCGGCAGCCGGATGGTTCGATGACGGCCACGTCTTCGATCCGAACGCCACCCCAGCCAGGGAGGTAGATTCCCGGCTCGACCGTCGTGACCATTCCCGCTGCCAGGATCTCGTTCGACGCCGGACTCAAGCTCGGCGCCTCGTGCACACGCATGCCGAGCCCGTGCCCGAGGCCGTGGACGAAGGCATCGCCGAAGCCCGCCGCCTGGATCACCGCGCGCGCGGCACGGTCAGCGTCTCTCGCCGGGAGGCCATCCCGCAGGACCGCGAGCGCGGCTTCCTGCGCCTCCAACACAAGATTGTAAACGGACCGTAGCCTCTCGTCGGGCTCACCTAGCCAGATAGTACGCGTCAAATCGCCATTGAAGCCATTGATGCGAGCGCCGAGGTCGATCACAATCGGTTCCCCGGCGGTAATCGGCCGGTCCGTCACCCGGTGATGCGGCCGCGCCGCGTGCGGCCCGGAAGCGACCGTCACCGGGAAGGCAACGCCGTCCGCGCCAGCCTCGCGCATCGCGCGCTCAGCCTCCCAGGCAAGCTGCTGCTCGGTGATACCGACGCGGAGGTGGCGCTGCGCGGCCTCAAACCCGATATCGGTCAAGGCTAGCGCCCGCTCAATGGCGGCCAGGTCGTCAGCCGTCTTGATCGTCCGCGGGGAAGCCAGCGCATCGCCGAGCGGAACGAGCGTGACATCGTCGCTGAGGGCTGAAGAGAGTGCGGCGTGCGCCGCAACCGACATCGCGCGGTCCTCGAACCCGACCCGGCGCCACCCGAGCGACTTGATCCGCTCGACGATACTGCCGACCCACGGCCTGCCCCAGCCGACGACTTCGAATTCCGGCGCCTCGGCTTCCGCCCATTCAGTGTTGTTCGGACTCGTCAGCAGGATCGCAACGTCCTGGCTGACCAGCAGCGCGCCTTGCGGGACCGCCAGGTCGTGGTCCTCGGCGGAATAGCCGCTGAAGTAGTGGCGGTGAACCGCGTCGGTGATCAGGACGCCATCGAGGTCCCGTCCCGCGAGGTAGGTCCGCAATCGCTCCAGGCGCTCGCTCACGTGGCGCTCCGCTCCTCCGCTTCGAGCCGGCTCATCAGGTAACGGAGCGCCAGAAGGTAGCCCTCCGCGCCAAGCCCCGCGATCTGGCCGACCGCGATCGGCGCGATCACGGAGTGATGCCGAAACTCCTCTCGCGCGTGGATATTCGTGAGATGCACCTCGACAATCGGGCGATCGCACGCGGCAAGCGCGTCTCGCAAGGCAATCGAGTAGTGCGTGAACGCGCCGGGGTTGATGATGATCCCGTACGCCGTACGCCCCGACTCCTGAATGCGATCGATCAGCGCGCCTTCATAGTTGGACTGAAAAGCTTCGATCTCGATCGGCGGCGTGGCGGTCGCGGCGAGCTCCCGCAGCCGCTCCTCAATCTCCGCCAGCGTCGTCCGGCCGTAGAGCTTCGGCTCCCGCGTGCCGAGCATGTTGAGATTCGGTCCGTTCAGGACCAGGATGCGCCGGTCAGGCATGCTTCGCGTTCCCCCGATTCCTAGCCGACCGGCGCGCCGCTGCTGGCAATAGCGGGGACGAAAGCGCGGATGGGATAGGTCTGGTCCGACCCCTCCGGGCGCATCCGGCCACGGAAGACGAAGATAGGCACGAGGTACTGCAAGCTTCCCGGCGGCCCCGCCGTCGTGTAAGCGATCGAGACGCCGCTATAGGACGCCGTGCCCTTGACTTCTTCTCCGGGCTCTACGACGGCCTCGGGGAGCTCGACCTCCAGATACGCTTCGCCGCTCTGGACCTCGTTCCAGGCTTCCCGAGGCGACCGCAGCAGATAGAGATCGCCGCGCTTGATCTCCGCCCAGCGAATCGAGGCCTCGAGGATCGTCCCGGTCGGACCCAGCGTCACCGTGATGCTCGGGTAGGCCGCGAGGATCCCCTTCGGCTCTTCCGGCCGGAACTGAACGACGACTCGCTGCGAGTCTTCGATCCGCCCAACGACCTCGGCGCTCCCCAAGTCCGGTGGCAGCAATCCGGTCAGCCGCAGCCACTCGCGGGCGAAGGCGATCGCCTCGTCATCGCTCGGCAGGTCGCCCTCGCGCACTTCCTCCAGCGAGAAGTACTGGACGAGATCCGGCGCGACGAAGACTTGGCCGATCCCGGTCGCCTCCCAGGTGTCGTTGCCCCGGTCCTCGACCTCCGCGCCGATCTTCAGCCGGTCGGCGATGCGCTGGGCCTCCTCCTTCGTCGGCGCCTGGCGCAGCAGCTGGTAGGTGCGCGCCTCCTTCGGCAGGCTGTCGAGATCGACGCGCAGCGCGGACTCCAGATTGAAGGTGTATCCCTGCTGATTGGACGTTGGGATATCCGGCGGCGGCAATTCTGGCGCGATTTCGCCTTGCGCGGCCGGATCGGCCGGCTCAGTCGTCGCGAGCACCGCCAGCGGCGCCGCCGAGACGCTCAGCAGCGCCACGATGAGGAATGCGAGTCCTGTCCGGACCAGATTCTTCGAACGCGTTTCAAGAACGAACAATTCCCTTCCCTCCGTGTCCCCCTCGTGTGTGACTCAGGACGTGGAAACCGGATCGACCTCGATCATCCGGCGCAGCTCGATAATTTGGTCGCGGAGCAGCGCCGCCTTTTCGAATTCCAGATCTCGCGCCGCCGCCTTCATTTGCGACTCGAGATCCTTGATCAGGCGCGCCAGCTCATCCCGCGGCATCTCGGCGATCACGCCCGCCTTGCTCGGACCGGACGCACGATACTCGGCACTCTCCTCGGCCGCCGCGCGGACGCGGTCGGTCAGATCCTTGACCGCCTTGACGATTCCGCGAGGCTGGATGCCGTGCTCTTCGTTATACGCGATCTGGATCGCCCGGCGCCGGTAGGTCTCGTCGATCGCGGCCTTCATCGAGCGCGTCATCGTGTCGGCATACATGATGACCTGGCCGTCAACGTGCCGCGCCGCCCGGCCGATCATCTGGATCAGCGAGCCTTCCGAGCGCAAGTATCCCTCCTTGTCGGCATCGAGAATCGCGACGAGCGAAACCTCCGGGAGATCCAGCCCTTCTCTCAGGAGATTGATGCCGACCACGACATCATAGATGCCGAGGCGCAAATCGCGCAGGATCTCAACCCGCTCGATCGTGTCGATCTCGCTGTGGAGATAGTGGGTGCGAATTCCCATCTCCTTTAGGTAATCGGCGAGATCCTCCGCCATCCGCTTGGTCAGCGTCGTGACCAGCGCGCGCTCACCACGGGCGACGCGAACGTTGATCTCGTGCAGCAGATCATCGATCTGCCCCTTCGTGGGCCGGACGGAGATCGCCGGATCGATGAGGCCGGTCGGGCGGATGACCTGCTCGACGATCTTTTCGCTGTGTTCCTGCTCGTACGGCCCCGGCGTCGCCGAGACGAAGATGACCTGATTGATCATCTTCTCGAACTCGGCGAACGTCAGCGGCCGGTTCTCCCGCGCCGAGGGAAGACGGAACCCGTGCTCGATGAGGACATCCTTGCGGGAACGGTCGCCCGCGTACATTCCCCGCACCTGGGGGATTGTGATGTGCGACTCGTCAATGAACATCAGGAAATCGTCCGGGAAGTAGTCGAGCAGCGTCGAGGGCTGCTCACCCGGCTTGCGGCGGGAGAGATGCATTGAGTAGTTCTCAATCCCTGAGCAGTAGCCCGCTTCCTGCATCATCTCCAGGTCGTAGAGGGTGCGCTGCTTCAGTCGCGCCGCCTCGACCACCTTCCCTTGCGACTCCAGCTCCCGCAGCCGCTCCTCCAGCTCCGCCTGGATGTCCTTGATCGCCGCCTGCAGCTTGTCGGCGGTCGTCACGAAGTGCTTCGCCGGGTAGATGTCGATCTGCGTCCGCTCGACCAGCAGCTCACCGGTCAGCGGGTCGACCTCGACGATCCGATCGACCTCGTCTCCAAAGAACTCGATGCGAACCGCGATCTCCTCGTAGGCCGGGAAGATCTCCAGGACATCGCCACGCACACGGAACGTGCCGCGAACGAGCGTCATGTCATTGCGGTCGTACTGGATGTCGATCAAGTGGCGGACTACCTTGTCCCGCCGGATCGACATGCCCTTGCGGAGGGAGACGAGCGTCTGCTGGTACTCCTCCGGCGAGCCGAGGCCGTAGATGCAGGAGACCGAGGCGACGATCAGGACATCCCGCCGCGTCAGCAGCGCGCGCGTCGCGGCGTGGCGCAGCTTGTCGATCTCGTCGTTGATGTCCGCGTCCTTCTCGATGTAGGTGTCGGTGCGCGGGACGTAGGCCTCCGGCTGGTAGTAGTCGTAGTAGGAGACGAAGTATTCGACCGCGTTGTGCGGGAAGAACTCCTTGAACTCGGCGTAGAGCTGCGCGGCGAGCGTCTTGTTGTGCGCCAGGACCAGCGTCGGCCGGTTGACCCGCTCGATGATGTTCGCCATCGTGAAGGTCTTGCCGGAACCGGTCACGCCGAGCAGCGTCTGCATCCGGAGACCATCGTTCAGCCCAGCGACTAGCTCTTCGATCGCTTTCGGCTGATCTCCAGTCGGCTTGAGGTCAGAGACGATCTTGAAGTCAGGCATGGACCCCTGCCAATCGCTTGCAATCAGATCCGGCTCGACAGAGCGGAACACGAACGGCTGCGCGTCAATGCGTCTTTCCTCGGAATCGGGGCATTGATGGCGGGTGCGCAGCGAACGGCGGCGTGCTCACGGCGATGCCGGACAACAAGAGCCGCCGCGCGCGGGCGGTTCGGCCACCTGGAAAGTATACCCCGCGAGGGCTTGCGCCGGACTCGGCTGAGCTGGTCAGATCGCTCAGGAAATACGATACGGCTCGGCATCT
Organism: uncultured Chloroflexota bacterium; assembly: GCA_937901745.1. Lineage (GTDB taxonomy): Bacteria > Chloroflexota > Chloroflexia > Thermomicrobiales > UBA6265 > CALGSZ01. The sequence continues at coordinate 9,797 of CALGSZ010000032.1, forward strand.
GGACCGCCCGGCGCGATGACGTCATCGATGTGACGCACCGCCCAACGCTGCCCCGCGAAGGGTAAGCGCGCCGTCGCCTCGTCCCGCTCGCACCAGGCGTAATCGGAATACCCCTCGCCGAGGGTGACCCGCTGACCAGTTGGAGCGGGGAAGGCGAAGACCGGCGCTAGGACGAGCGCGTCTCGCTTCTGATCATAGAACTGATTGATGTAGTCGGCTGTGAAAGCGTGCGTCACCTCGAGACCCGCGCGCTCGGCCACGATCCGGCGAGCCGCTTCCAGCGCCGTCTCGTTCGGCTCGATGTGCCCGTCGAAGCTCTGCCAGGTGCCGCCGAGCGCGGCGTCCTCATGCCGGCGCAGCAAGAGGAACTGCGTTCTTCCGTTGAGCCGGCGAAAGACGAATGCCTCGACGACATCCGCGACGACCGACGGCATGACCACCTCCCTGGTGGAGAACACGCGACCCGAGCCGGGCGCTCGCCAACAGGGCCTCCCGGCCGTCCAACGCGCTTCGGCAACGGGGAGACCAGACGACGAACCCCGACCCTTTGACAAGCGGTCACCAGTGTACCGCGAGGCACGGGACGGTGGGATTGCAGCACGCCGCGTTGCCGGAGGCAGGGACGGTTGCGACGGACGCTCGGCTGTCGGCCGGGTAAGGCGCTCTTATCCTCGTCGCGGCCAGTCAAGCCGCCCGCGTTGTCCGCCGCTACCGCTCACGTCGCGGCGATGGAATGCACGGAATCGATGCCTTTGCCGATGCGCTCACCGTCCTCTTGCCGGATGTCGTGGCACGCTTCGGATCGTGCCGTGTATCTCGCCGTTGGCGGACGCACTGACTTGAGCCTGACCTTGGTACAGCCGGTGACGTTGTCGGCGAGTCGCCGACCGACGCCGCCAGTCTGCGCGGTCCACATCGCGGTCGACGATCCGCATCGCCTGGCCGACACGCTCCGCGACCGCGCCTTCAGTCTGGCAGCAGCCGTCTCGTGACCGGCGCCTCTCAAGCGCAAACCAGCGAGACGGCCCAACTTCACATAACTATCGCCACCGTGCGCGAGTTAGAGGTCTGGCCGCGCTAGTAATACTGCTCCTCGCGACTTGGCCGGAGAGGAGGCATCTCGCGATCGTCGTCCTGCCGCGCCGTCTGAACTTGGCCGGACTCAGCCACCGGGTCGCCGCGCAATACGCCGGGCTCATCGCCGGTGATTTCAACGTCCTCGCGCCGCGACTTCGGACCAAGCACGATCAAATTCGCGATCGCAACGATGATGATCAGCGACAGGCGGAGCCCGAGCGACCAATCCGACTCCCAGATCCAGAGGCCTGCCACGAGCGGCAGCAACACCACCCAGACGATCACCTCAGCGGCGAGCGGCAAGTCGCGGATCCACTGCCATATCGAATCGAGCGCACCTCGATCGAAGATGAGCGCCGCGGCGAACGCGAGCCATAGCAGCAGAAAGATGCCGAGCATCGGCGTCGGGCCGGCAGGAGGTCTCCGCGCGGTCGAGCGATTGAGCGTAGCCATGACGCAACCTCCTAACTGAGCTGGATCCTTCCATCATGCTCAGGGAGAGCGCGTGCCAAACTCGCTCCTGCGGCGCTGGAAGCCGTTCCAAATGCGTGTCAAATGACTTTGAGGTCAACCTAGGTGGAATTTGTGCGGCACCTGAGCGCGTGGCGATACAGACAGGCGGGAGAAGCCCCGAGAACTCCCTCATGGGGGCGAGTTTCCAGCCATAGTCCGCCTTTCGCAATTTGCGGATAACTGTTGTTGCCCGCAATAGACTCAATAGGGCCTGGACCGCGTACCCGGGCGCGGCACCGAACTTGCTGCAGCGTCAAGCAGCGGCGCGCTCACGCCGCACCAAGGAGGCGTTTACATGGACCAACAGCATAACGACGAGATTCGGCTGGCCGATGAGGCCGTCGATGAGATCAAGGCCGACTATCTGCCGGACGAAGAGTTACTCGAGGCGGTCAAGCGCGGTGAGATTTCCGCCGAGGAAGCCAGCGAGAAGCTGCAGGAGGCAGCGCGCCGGCACGCGGCGGAGCACGGTCCCGATCTTGATACTGATGAGGAAGGACGCGTCACGAGCGGCGGCTTCGGATCGGGCCAAGGCATGGCGAAGCACAGCTCAGGCGGACGGAAGTCTCGCAAAGGAATCGAAGGAAACTAATCCACGCGGCTGGACTCCACAGCCATGGTCCAAGTTATGTCGCATAAGCAGAGCGCTATGAGTACCTCGAGCCGACCCGTGCGTTCTGGATCCCCGTCAGCAAGCTCTGGCGGCCGTTAGAAGTGTTCGATGAGGTGGGAGAAGCGCTCGAGGACGAGCAACCGACCCGGCCCGTAACGAAGCTCCTCGTGCTCCAGGCGCCAGGTCGCGGGATGCGGCACATAGACCGCGTTCAATCCAGCGGACAGCGCCGGATTGATGTCACTCCGCGGTGAGTTGCCGACCATCCAGGTGCGGGCCGGATGGAACTCGAGCTCGCTCACGATCCGCTGATACGCTCCCGTGTCCTTCTCGGCGAGGATCACCGCGTGCCGGAAATAGCCAGCCAGTCCGGAGCGGTCGATCTTCAACCTCTGCTCCTCCGGATGCCCCTTGGTCACCAGGACGAGATCGTGCCGCTCCACGAGCCGCTCCAGCGTCTCCGGCACACCGGGCAGGACCTCGAAGTCCTGATGCAGGATGCGCTCCCCGAACTCCATGACCCTGTCGAGTTCGGCTTCAGGGATATGTCGTTCGGCGAGGCGCGCGTAGCACTCCCGCAGGTTCCGCGCAAAGCTCCGCGCCCCGTACCCGTGCACGCGGACATTCGCTCGCTCGATCTCGTCCAGGACTGCCCGCACCTCGGCCGGGCTCAAGCGCGAGTGATTCAAGAAGGCGATGAACTCGTCAATCGCCCGCTCGAAATAGATGTTGTTTTCCCAGAGGGTGTCGTCCGCGTCGATCAGCAGATGCTGCCGTTGTGCCGCCATGCTCCACGTACTCGTCTACGTTCGCTCGCCCGCCGCGCTGGGCTTCCCGAAAATAATGCTGCCCCCGGCGCGTCGCCGCACCATTGGGAATAACTCCCCTACCCCCGCCGTGTTGGGTTTCATCGTCGGCGATGCGCGGCTTTCGTCGCCACCTGCCGAGCGGACGCACCCAAGCTGTTCAGCGGCACCAGCTTGACACCATCGTCATTGATGACTGTCAGGATCGGCGTACGCCCGCCGAATCGTCGGACGCCTGTTTACCATGCCTGGCTTAGAGAGCCGGAGCCAACGACCGTGGTCAAGCGATTTTGCCTTCCGCGACGCTGCTATCGGGCAGCCAACGTGGGAAGCGCTCAGCCAGAAACGCCCGAAACCGCTCGAACGCCGCCTCGTCGTAGCCGGTGTACGGCGGCAGCAAGCGCAGCGGGAACCGGGGGTCGAGGAGCTTGCAAAAGACCTTGTCGTACGCCCCGTCCATATGGACATTCGGTCCACCGAACCCAAGCAGGGCGTCAGTCATGAGGTTGAGCTCCCGCGCCAACTCGCCGAGCACGGCGGCATCGTGACGGAGCCCGGCTTCGAAGTAGGCCCGAGCCAACGCTGGGTTGATCGAAGAGATCGAGACCAGGAAGCCGCAGTCGCCCATCAAGCTGCCGTATGCCCAGCCAGGCTCCGTCACAAAGTGTCGCAGGGAGCCGGCACGGTCGAGCAACGCCGCCAGCGTTCGGATGTCGGCTCTGGCGTTCTTCGTCGCCACCAGATTCGGGTGACGGTCGGCAAGAACAGCGTACTCATCCGGCGTCACGAGGCGACCGGCCCGTTGCAGGTTGTAGTGAAGAAAGCGCGCTTCGGGGAAGCGGCCACACGTTTCGTCGAAGAAGACCATCAGCTCGCGCTCGGTCAACGGCCCCCAGCTCGGTAACGAAAGCTGAAAGAGGGTAATCCCCTGAGCGAGGCAACGCTCTATGCGATCGATCACGGTCGAAAGGGAGAGGCTGATGATCCCCACCATCGGCTCGACCGCGCGGGCCCGGCACTCCCCGGTGAAGATAGCGACAACCTCGTCGAACTGCTGCTCATTGACCGCGTACCCCTCGCCTGCCGTGCCGAAGACGTAGAGATCTCGCAGCCCCGCATCAATGAGTCCGCGGATACTCGCGCGAAAGATCGGCTCGTCGACTTCGCCCTTGGCCGTCCAGGGGACACAACACGTCGCGAGGATCGTCTGCGGAAAACGGCTCACATCCCTCCCCTCCGTGTTCTCCGCGACCGGCCGCGCTTCGCGTGACTCGTGCAGCGCGCCGCTCGACTCGCCTGATCGTCAGCGGTTGACGGCATTATCACGAGTCGCGGCAGTGAACGGACGTGAGGGTTTGTGTCAAATTGAGTAGTAATCCCGAGACGTGAGACGCGCAGGAATGGACAGGGCACTGGAGACCTCCAGCCCGATGTCCCCCTCATCGGCGGCACATCAATAAGAGGCACGAATACCTGATCTCGCCAACAATGTCGGGGCAGCGTCGATCTCACACGCGCTAATGCCCTCAAGACTGACTGACATACACGTCTTCAGCCACAGGAGGTTTGTTCGCGCGGCGAAATCGACGCTGTTGGAGACAAAGCGCTGCCCGCGCCAATCGGCTTGCGCCAAAGGCGGTTATCTGCCGGCGCCGGTACCGCGCTTCGGGAACCCGGCGCCGGCTATTTCCCATTGACGGTCTGGGTTATGAGTGCTGCGAGCGTAACGCCGCGCCACGCACCGCCTGGTCGATCGCGCCCCAGGCTGCCCAAAAGGCTGTTTCCGGATCGGCGTGTTGGACTCCGTCGCCCGGCAAGTTCAGCAACTGCGGCGGCGCGAATTTCGGCGTGACTTCACGAGCGTTCCAGCAGTAGCAGCCCTCTTGCTGCTTGCGGATCGTGACGTCGAACCGCCGCCGCTGGCAGGAGGCACGCACGGTCATTTCTGCTGGCGCCGCGCTGGTTTCTAGCCCTTTCACCCGGTCGAGCGTCAGCTCAGCCAGCCAGAGCGCAAACCGATCGCAGCAATCCACGAACCTCCCTCCCCTGCTTCACCGAGCCCGACGGGAGGGCTCTCTTCTACGGTATAGTGCAACTCGCAGCGCGGTGGGATTTGGTCGTTCCCGTACCGGCCCACCCGGCAACGGCATAGTACCACCCTGTAGCACACAGGAGGGTCGAAACTGGACATCACGTTCGTTGGCCACGCCGGCCTCTTCATCGAGACGCGCCACGGGAGCATCCTTTGCGATCCGTGGTTCAATCCGGCCTACTTCGCTTCGTGGTTTGTCTTCCCGAGCAATGAAAACATCGACCTCGAGCGAATCAGCAAGCCGACGTACCTCTATCTCTCGCACGTCCACAAGGATCACTACGATCCAGACTTCCTTCGGGAATACATTCCGAAGGACACGCCGGTCATCCTGCCCGACCACCCGCTCAACCTGATCGAGCGGGAGCTGCGCTCGTTGGGCTTCACGCGGTTCATCCAAACGAAGAACAACGAGCCGATCGACCTCGATGGCCTGCGCGTGATGACCGTCGCCACCATCGCCCCGGCTGATGGTCCGCTCGGCGACTCGGCGCTGGCGGTGGACGACGGCGAGGTGCGGATCTTCGATCAGAATGACTCGCGCCCAGTCGATCTGGACGCCGCCATCGAGTTTGGTCCGTACGACGTCCACTTCACCCAGTTCTCCGGCGCGATTTGGTACCCGATGGTGTACCGGTTCCCGGAGCCGATGAAGCAAGCGCTCGGCCGCAAGAAGCGGGAAACGCAAATGGCGCGCGCGCTGCGCTACGCCCGCCAGATCAACGCGACCTACCTCGTGCCGATGGCCGGTCCGCCCTGTTTCCTGGATGACGATCTGTTCCAGTTCAATGACTTCGGCGACGATCCGGCGAACATCTTCCCGGACCAGACCGTCTTCATTGACTACCTGCGCGCCAACGGGGCCGACAATGGCCGGCTGATGATCCCCGGCTCGGTCGCCCACATCAGCCCGGGCAAGATGACGATCGAGCATCCGTTCCCGGACGCTGAGGTGCAGGCAATCTTCACCGACAAGCGCTCCTACCTGGAGGAGTACCAGAAGCGGGCGCGCCCGCTGATCGAGAAGGAGAAGGCGTCCTGGCCACGCGGTCAGGTCGATATCCTCAGCTCGCTCAAGGAGTGGTTCGAGCCGGTCCTCGAGCTTGCTGACCGCACCGCGGCCGGCATCAACGGCCGCATCCTGCTCGACTGCGGCAACCCGCAGGTCGTGATCGACTTCTGGGAGCGCCAGGTGTACGCCTGGGAAGGCGATCCGTGTGAGTTCGTCTTCCATGTCGACCCGGCGCTGATCGAGGCGCTGATCGTCGACCACGAGGAAGACTGGGTCAATCGCCTCTTCCTCTCCTGCCGCTTCGAGGCCGAGCGGAAGGGAGCGTACAACGAGTTCGTTTACTCCTTCTTCAAGTGCCTCTCCGCCGAGCGGATTGAGTACGCGGAGGGGTACTACGCCGAGCAGCAGTCGGAGAAGGAGTTCTGGATCTGCGATGGCTACCGGGTCCAGCGGCGCTGCCCGCACCTGAAGGCCGATCTGACGCGCTTCGGCCAGGTCCAGGACGGCATTTTGACCTGCACCCTGCACGGCTGGCAGTTCGATCTCAAGACAGGTCGCTGCCTGACGACAGAGGGCAAGCGCATCTTCAGCGAGCGGATCACTCCCGAATCGCTGGATGCCCCGGCCGCCCGAGCGACCGGCGACGATTAGCACCAACCCGCGCCGACGCTTCCGGGCGATGGCGCGGGTTTTCATACCAGGACCGAGCGCGGCTGCTCAGCGAAATGCCGAACCTGGCAGTGGGCACGTCCACTTGGAAATAGCCAGGGTTGGCGCTGAGTGGCCGCGCATGACATTCCCAGCTTCCGTGGACGCGGCCCGTTCGCCCTAGTCCGCGGAGCCCCAGCGACACTTGAGGCAAGAGGCATGAGCGCCTTGCCCATCGACATCGAGGATGTACGCGCGGCGCAGGCGCGGCTGGCTTGTGTCCCGGAGATCCTTCGAACGCCACTCGTGCCGAGCCTGGCCCTTGGGGAACGGCTCGGCTGCCGCGTCTGGCTGAAGCTCGAAAATCTCCAGCGCATCGGCTCCTACAAGATTCGCGGCGCGTACAACAATATCGCCAGCCTCCCGCCGAACAAGCTCCAGCGCGGCCTAATCGCCGCCTCCGCCGGTAACCACGCGCAGGGGATCGGATTCGCCGCGCAGAAGCTCGGTGTCGCGCGCAATACCCTCATCTTCGTGCCGCGCCCGACGCCCGCCACCAAGCTCCGGAACACACGCCGCTGGGGTGTGCGCGTCGTCCGCTATGGCGAAGACTTCAGCGAGGCAAACCACGTCGCCCACGTCAAAGCCGAGAAGTGGGGGCGCACCTTCGTCGAGCCGTTCGACGATTGGCAGACAATAGCCGGTCAGGGAACTGTCGGCCTGGAGATCCTGTCCGACCTACCCGATGTCGACGTCATCGTCGTCCCGGTCGGCGGCGGCGGACTTCTCTCCGGCATCGCCGTCGCGGTCGCTGCCTGCCGGCCGCAGACGCGTGTCATCGGCGTCGAGGCCGAGGGCGCCCCGTGTCTCCTCTACTCCCTGCAGAAAGGCGCCCCGACCGAACTCCCCTTTCGTCCGGCCACCGTTGCCGACGGCATCAACGTACGTTGTCCGGGGGAAAAGACGTTCGCCGCGATCCGCCACTTCGCCGAGCGTGGCATCGTCGAGATCGTGACGGTCCGCGAGAAGGAGATCGTTCAAGCCATCGCCGACTTGCTGATCGACGCCAAGACGATGGCCGAAGGGGCCGGCGCGGTCGGTATCGCTGCGCTCGCCGCCGGCAAGGTGCCCGGCCTGAAACCTAACACCCAGGTCGCCGTCGTCGTCAGCGGCGGCAACATCGATCCCGAGCTGACCTGGCGGATCATGTATGAGAGGACCGTTGCGCATATGTTGGTGATCCGCGTCTCGATCCCGGACCGGCCCGGTGAGCTGATGCGGCTCCTGGAGCCGATCGCCGCCGCCAACGTCAACATCATTGACGTCGACGTCAATCGCCACGACGCGCGTCCCAACCTCGGCCAGCGCGTCGTCGAACTCTGCCTTGCCGTCACCGACGAGCAACAAGCCCGACAGCTCTTCGCCCGGCTGCGTGAGCGGAATTACCTCGTGCAGCGGAGCCGCTGGGAGAACGCCTGATCCGTACGATTGCGATCTCGCCCGGCCGCCCCTACGATATGGTTGGCGCCCGCCCGCATCCAGTTGGCCGCTAGCTGGCCACGCGAAAGGGATGTGTTATGTCTGATCCTCCGATTACCGGTCCCGCCTCGGGTGACAGCGAAGAAGAGCCGCTGCCGGCGATCGCGTTCCGCTATCTGAATGGCGAGATGCCGAACGAAGCGCTGCGCGAAGAGCTCGCCTCGATGACGCCGGAAGAAGAGAAAGCATTTCTGGAGCGGCTCGAAGAGCTCGCCCGGCAGTATCAGGGTCCCGGCGGACCGTGAGAGTACACGCGCCTCAGAACCACAAGTCCGCCGGCAGCGTTTCGTCCACGTCGTCGTCTTCGTCCGAAATGACGATCGCGTCCTCCTCCGGCGTCAGGCCGGAGATGGCGGCCGTCCGGCGATTGCCAGTGACGGCTGCATCGCTCCTATCCCGCAACGTCGGCACGACGCGGGGCGAGTTGCAAGCTCCGAGATTCATGGTGGAAATCCCGCTGGCGGCTCCCCATGGCCGCCTGGATTTGACCATTGCGAGGACTCCCGATGCGCATCATCCATCAGGATATCGCGGCCGCCGTTCCTGATCGCTCGGAGATCTTCATCGGCAGCGTCCTGCGTCAGAATCTGGTGACGGACGCCGACGCCGCCCTGCTGCGCGTTACGTCAATCACGTTCCGTGACGGCGCTCGCAATCGCCTCCATCACCACCTCGTCGATCAAGTTCTGGTCGTGACCCACGGGAAAGGGATCGTCGCGACGGAGACAGAGACGTATGAAGTCGGTCCTGGCGATGTGATCCTGATTCCGGCCGGTGAGCGCCACTGGCACGGCGCCCAACCCGGCCACGACTTCACGCACCTCTCGATTCTCACGCCCGGCGCGACGCTGATCGACGAAGAGAGCTAGCAGCGCCCAATTTCGGTTGCACTGGTGCCGGCAAGACGCGGGTGCGCCCGGCAGCGTCTTATTTCTCGTACGCCTCCAGTCCTCGCACGACACCCTGCAAGATCTGCGCGGACTCCGCCATTACGAACCGCAGGCCATCGAGGTGGCTGAGCACTTCTAGCAGCTCCTCTCCCTCGAACGCCTCGACCGCGTCCGCAAGCTCGCAGCACTCACGCAGCGCGGCGACCAGATTGGCTCGCGCCCGCGCCGCCCGCGCGAGTCTCCGCTCCCATGCCTCATCCACGGCAGCCACTCCCCTCCCGGTTACGCGCCCGTCACGAGCGGCGGTCGCACCGGCATCATCGCCCGCTCGAACGCGACGCCGATCCGGCAGACACGCGCCTCGCCGCCCGGTCGTCCAGCGATCTGCAAGCCGACTGGCAGCCCGCGCTCGTCGAGACCACATGGGACGCTCAGCGCCGGCTGCCCGGTGAGATTGAACGGCATCGTCAACCGGGTATAGGCGAGCCCGACCGGCTCGCGGCTCCCGTCGGGGTATTCCACGTTCAGATCGTCCGCCGGGACTGCCGTGCCCGGCGTCGCGGGCGTGACGAGCGCGTCCAGCCGGAGCTCGCGGAACAGCTTCGCCACGCTTCCCTTGATGTAGGTCCGCGCCTGCAGCGCGCGGAGATACGGCTCGACGGGAGCGAGCGCGTTCGCCTCCAGCCGCAACCGCAGCTCTTCGCCGAACAGATCCGGCGCGGTTCGCAGCCCCTCGAGGTGAATCGGAACCGCCTCGACGCGATTGATGACGAAGCTCGCTGCCCGCGCCGCGCCGGCTTCCGGCCACGGCGCCTCAATGATCTCCGCGCCAAGCTCTCGCAGGCAGCGAATGCCTTCCTCGACGGCTGCTGCCACGCCGGGCTGGATGCGCTCGAAGAAGTGCGGGCGAGGTACGCCGATCCGCAAGCCTCGCAGGCCCTCCTCCAGCTCGGTCGTCGCGGAGGGTCGGCCTGCATCGGCAATGGCGTCGTAAAACAGCGCCGCGTCCTCTACCGTGCGTGCAAGCGGACCGACGGTATCGAGCGACCACGCCAGCGGGAAGACGCCTCGTATGTCCACTGAGCCAAACGTCGGCTTCAAGCCAGCGACGCCGCAAAGCGACGCAGGGATACGGACGCTTCCGCCGGTGTCCGAGCCGAGCGCCGCCAGCGCGGAACCAGCCGCGACAGCAGACGCCGAGCCGCCGGAGGAGCCGCCCGGAATCCGCTCCGGGTCCCAAGGGTTGCGAGCGGGAGGACTGACAACGCCTGCCGCGAACTCCTGCGTCGTGGTCTTGCCGACGATGACCGCGCCCGCCGCCCGCAGACGTGCGACCGAAGTCGCGTCCCGCTCCGCCGGCGCCGCGTTCTCCCGCGCTCGCGAGCCGCATCGAGTCGGCACCCCCGCGACATCGAAGATGTCCTTGACCCCGACCGGGATCCCGTGCAATGGCCCCAGGTCATTGCCGGCGCGGAGCGCGTCGTCCGCAGCCTTTGCCGCCGCCCGCGCCTCATCCGCGAGCACCGCAACGTAGGCCGTCAGACGCGGCTCCGTCGCCTCCAGCCGCCGTAGCACCGACTCCAGCAGCTCCACGGCTGACAACTGGCCGGCGCGAAGGAGCTGGCCGGCCTGCCGCACCGTCAGGTCACACGCCTCAGCCGGCAGCTCGCTCATCTTCCCCCTCCTCCGCCGTCCAGCTCGGGTCATACCGCATCGCCGGCGGAACCCCATCTAGCGGCAGCGCATCGAGCTCCGCCGCCAGATCCAGCAACTCTTGAAGTCGCGCCGCCACCGCCGCTCGGCGCTCTTCAGGGATCTCGATCCGCGCCACCGACGCCAGGGCGCCAATCGTGGTCTCATCGGGTATCGGCATGCCTGTCTCCTGCATCAGCGGCGGCGAGAGCGTCGTCTCGCCGACTCCTGCCGCATCCACTGGCGGCATTGTACGGGTGGCCGCCGACGCCCCGCCGACTCGCCAGATCCTCGCCTCGCGACGCTGCCTCGCTAACGAGCGACGCGGCAAGCACATTGGCCTCGCTAACGAGCGACGCGGCAAGCACATTGGCCGCCCTACCGAGACGTATCCACGGTACAAAGCGACACGTACGAACGCGACGGAAATAGTTGACAGGTGAATTTGTCTCCGGTACCATGCCGGCACACAGGCCATCGGACATCGGATATCAGATGACAACCCAGCTGTGCTGAGGCTCCGGCGACTGAGACCGGAGAAGGGTGTCTTACTCCTTTCGCGCCGGGTAACGATTGAGGGAACAGGAGCGATCCATTGCCCGAGACGTTCCGCGTGGGCATCGTCGAGATGCGCCCGGGGCGCGGCGCGTTCGTCACCCGCCTCTCGGTGAACGACCTCATGCGCTTGGTTGACGGCGCCGTTCAACTCGAGTTCGGCGCGGCGCTCCAATTGCATGAGGTGCGCGCGATGATGGAGATCGCGGCGGCGCGACTCGCCGCGACACGGCGATCGGATGACGACCTCGCGGCGATGGCGGCCGCCATCGCCGAGTACGCGGACGTTGGCGACGATGGCAACCCGGAGATGCTGATCGAGGCCGACCTTCGCCTCCATAAGGCCATCGTCGCGGCGAGCCGCAACGACATGCTGGCCCAGCTCTACGAGTCGATTTCCGGTCTGCTCCGGCAACACCGTCGCCAGTACGCGTCGACAACAGAGCGCCAGCTGCGAGAGATCGTCATCTCGCAGCACCGCCGCATCCATCGTGCGATCGAGGCGGGCGACTACCGCCAAGCGACGGCGGCCATGCAAGCGCACATGCGCTCAATCTGGCAACAGATCGAGCAAACCGCGATCCGGGAAGGGGATTCGTCGCTCGGCGACCAGACCTACCTGCCGATGTACGACGACGAGCCTGAGCCGCCCGCTTCTTGAAGCTACCCGACCGGAGCCGCCATCGGTCGCATCCTCTGGCGACCTCGAACGGGCATTCGTTCTCTCCGCGGACACCCAACACGTCGCGCGCGCCGTCGCATCGCCTCCACCTCTCTCCGCACTGCCACCCGTAACGACGCCGGAGCGATCACCTCGACGGCCCGGCCGCGGCTCAAGACCAGCGCGAGCGCGTCTTCCGGTCGCTCGCTGCGCATTTCCACTCGGTGCCAGCCCGCGGCGTCCGGCGGGCCGATATCCTCGATGCGCGACCAGAAGAGTCCCGACTGCAAATGCGGCAACGCCTCTGGTCGAGCGCGCAATGTCAGTGGAAAGCGCGGCAGGTTGGCGACCAGATCCCGCTTCGTCTCTTCCCAGTAAGCGGCGAGATCGAAATCTGGAGGCCGGTCGAATGTCTGATCGGTCAGCGTCACTTGTTGGACGCGAGAGATGCGGTAAGTCCGCGGCTCACCCTCGGTCATCCCGACCAGGTACCAGATGCTCCCCTTAGCGACCATGCCGAGCGGCGCGACCGTCCGCTCGACCACCGTGCCGTCCGCCCGCCTGTACAGGATGCGGACACACTGATCGCGCCAGACCGCCTCTTGCAGCGTAGCGAGGTGCTGACCCGGCGACTCCGCGCCACGCCACCCGGAGACATCGACGTGCATGCGCTGCCACACGCGCTCGGCATGGTCGCGTTGCTGCTTCGGCAGGGCAGCCAGGAGCTTCGTCAGGCCAAGCCGCGCCGATTCAAGCAATCCGAGGTCCGCGAGGAGTCGCGGCGGCGCTCCTAGGAAGAGCGCGCGCACCTCGGCGTCGTGCAAGCCGGCCGCCTCCGTCCGGTACGACTCCGGCAAGAACCAGCCGCCCCCGGCGCCCCGTTGGGCATAGACGGGCACTCCCGCGGCGCTTAGCGCCTCGAGGTCACGATGAATTGTCCGCTCGGAGACTTCGAGCCGCCGCGCCAACTCACGAGCCGTCAGCCGACCGTGGGCCTGCAATAGAAGGAGAATGGCCAGTAACCGATCGGCTCGCATTGTCTGTCTCCTTGCATCCGCGGCATCGCTCGCAAAATCACCGGGAAATATGACACATCGTGTCATGAATACTCCCGTAGGATAGCCTGGCGCTCTAATTCGGGAGCGGCGCTCGGCGTGTGAAGGAGAATCGGACTATGCCCAGGAATCCATCGGAAATGATCAGCGCGGCGCCCGTGGCCTCTCGCCCTCATATTGAGGGGTATGGAGTGCCTGAGCATGCGGACGGACTGTTGCCCTGGAGCCACGCGGCCGAGCGGCTAACAAGCGCTCGCAATTATTGGATCGTGACGGCCGATCAGCGAGGTCAGCCGCACGCGATGCCCGTCTGGGGCGTCTGGATCGGCGATGCGCTCTATTTCAGCACGGGAACAACCACGCGCACGGCGCGCAATCTTGCAGTCAATCCTCGCGCGGCCGTCCATCTGGAGAGCGGCTCCGATGTCGTGACCATCGAGGGCGCAGCGCGCTTCGAGCAGCCGATCGATCCGGAAACGGCGAAAGCGATCGACGACGCGATGGCGGAGAAATACGACTTCCGGCCCAGCGCGGATGGCGACTCCCCCGAGAACGGGATGTTCGTCTTGCGGCCACGCGTCGCCTTCGCCTGGACGCAGTTCCCCGCCGACGCCACGCGTTGGAAGTTCGCTGAACGTTCTGAGTGACAGCCAGTAGCCAGTTGACGCGCCGCCACGACCAATCAGCATTGGGGCGGCGCGCCAGGAGAGTCCCGTACTCGGCCGGGATCACGAGGTCCGCGTGGCGAACTCGACCAAGAGGTCCACGCAACCGCGGAGATCGCTCTCATCGACCATTTCGACCGGGGAGTGCGTGTAGCGCGTCGGGTAGGTCAGCAGAGCCGCCGGCGCGCCACGCCGCACCAGCGCCGCGCCGTCGCTGCCGTAGTTCTGGAACACCGCCGTCTGCACCGGGATGCCCGCCTCCCGCGCGACGCGGACGATCTCGTCCGTGAGCTTCCGCGAATAGTGCACCGAGGAGTCCTGGTAAACGGCAATTGGGCCAGCGCCGAGGCGGCAGGGGAAATCGCGCCGGTCCGGCCCCGGGATATCACCGACTAGGCCGACGTCGACGTTGATGCAGAGATCGACTTCGAGCTCGTCCATCACGCTCTGGGCACCCAGTAGCCCGTTTTCCTCCTGCACGGTCGAGGCGAGCCAGACCTCGTAGCCAAAGTCGTGGCGCGCGGACAGCGCCTCACCGACGAGCGTCGCGATCGCCAGCGCGGCGCGGTCGTCCATTGCTTTGCCGACGATCCGCCCATCGCGCAGGCGGCGCACAGGCGGGTTCCAAATCACGCGGCAACCCGGATGCACGCCGAGCGCCTCCACCTCCTCCCGGCTCCGCGCCCCGATATCCACGAACCAGTCGTTCCACTCCCAGCGCGCTTCTGGCTTGTCCCGCGCCGTGAAGACATGGCCGCTGGCCGTCGCGAACACCCCCTCGATCGTGCCTTGCCCCGTCACCACCAGCGCCGGCTGGTTGAGCGGCATGACCCAGCGCGGCGGATAGCCCCGCGTGTCGCCGTAATACGGCCAGAGGTGGAGGAAGCCTTCCTCATGGATACTTTTCACAACAAAGCAGATTTCGTCGGCGTGGGCCATAATCAACAAACGACGGCCGCTGCCACCGACGCGCGCCAGGACGTTATCTACTCGCGTGCGGCGCACCTCAGGACAGAACTCGGCCCAGCGCGCCGCGATCCAATCCTGTACCGCATCCTCGTGACCAGTCGGGCCTGGAAGCTCACAGAGCGTCTTCACTAGCGCGAAGAGTTCGTCGTCACGGTTCGTCATCGTCTCGCTCACAACCCCTTTTCACCGGTACGTCATGACGCGGCGAGGAGCATACGGTCAGGCGCGGCGGCTGTAAACAGCGGGCATGGCATGGCGACGGTCCGGAACGCCGTCTAAGGTGGCACCAGTCGTGCGGTTGATCGGCCGGGCACGCTGAGCCCGGCGCAGCAACGGCACAGTCATCGCTCTCGCCGCGTGCGGGAGGCAGAGAAGGAGGAAACTCGATGCGGCAGCTGTCCCTCATCGTCGCACTGGCGATGCTCATGGTCGGCGGCATCGTGGCGCAGAGCGTCAGCGCCCAAGACGGCACGCCAGCCCCGGAGACGCCCGAGCCGACGGCGCCCGGCCAGATGACGGTTCCCCTCGCCATCGGTCTCTTCGAAAGTGTGCCGGACGCGCCTGTCGCCTTCTATCTCAGCCTCGCCACCTTCCCGCCCGGCGCCAGCACCCCTCCCGAACCGGACCCAGGTCCTTCGATGACCTACGTGCAATCCGGGCAGCTCCGCTTCGAGATCGAAGGGCCCGCGACGGTCACCCGCCTCGATGTCGGCCCGCAGCCAGCAACGGGCGAAGTGACCGTTGGCGCTGGCGACTGGGTCGTCGTTCCCATGGGAGTCCCGTTCCGAGTGCTGAATGAGGGGAGCGAGTACGCCGTCGCCCTCGTCGCCGGTTTGCTTCCCCTCGAGACCGTCACCGGAGCAACGCCAAGCGCCGAGGAGGCGACGCCAATTGCCTCGCCCGAAGGCACGCCGTCGGCACTGGCCTCTCCGGAAGGGACGACCCCAGAGTTCATTTTCGAGCCGCTGGCCGGTGGCGTGATCACCGAGTTGCCACCCGCGCCGCTCGCGGTCGCCCTGCTCCGCCTGACCTACGATCCCGGCGCCGGCGACCCGATACCGTCGCAGAACGCCGGTCCATTGATCGGGTATGTCGAGAATGGTCAAATCGGCTACACGCTAGCCAGCGGCCAAGCGACAACCGGCAAGGCTGGCTCGCTCGAGTTCACCGAGGCGCCCGTCGGCCAAGAAGTGATCCTCAACCCCGGCGATTGGCTCTTCGAGCAGGCCGGGGCAGCAAGCCAAGGCCGGAACACCGACGGCGCCGGAGCGAGCGTCTTGTTGGCGATTCTCGCGCCGCCGGACGCCTTCCTCATTCCGCAGCCGACGACCGATCCGGCCGCGAGTCCGGTCGCCGGGTGATAATTCGCTTCGGAGCCGGGCGTCGCGCGGCTTGCGCGGATGCGACGCCCGGGTCAGCGCGGCTATATCCAGCGCGGTTTGACGCTCGCGCGGGAGATTGCTAATGTCACCAAGCGCCATCGCATTCATGGCGCGGAACTGCCGGCAATGGCGCCGGCGTCCAACACTGGACACCGAGCCCAGCGCCGCATCCCTGGGCGCCGCTCGTTTACCGCTCCGCGCCCAGACGGAGTCAAGACTGGATGACCAACCGCATTCTCGATCAGATTGAGGGCCCGGCCGATCTCAAGGACCGGTCCCTCGCCGATTTGACTCAGCTTGCCAGCGAGATTCGCGAGGAGCTCATTCGCGTCGTCACCGTCACGGGTGGGCACCTCGGCGCGTCCCTTGGTACCGTCGAGCTGGCGATCGCCTTGCACTATGTATTCGACTCCCCGCGCGATCCGCTCGTCTGGGACGTCGGGCACCAGGCCTATGCACACAAGCTCCTGACCGGTCGCCGGGACCGCTTCCATACCCTTCGGCAGGAAGGCGGACTTTCCGGCTTCCTCTCGCGCGATGAATCGCCCCACGACGCCTTTGGCGCCGGCCACGCTTCCACGGCAATCTCTGCCGCGCTCGGAATGGCCGTCGCGATGCAGCGAAAGCCAGCCGACGAGCGGGGACGGGTCGTCGCCATCGTCGGGGACGGCGCGCTGACCGGCGGTATGGCCTTCGAGGGGTTGAACAACGCGGGATCGCTCAACATCCCGCTGATCGTCGTTCTCAACGACAATGAGATGTCGATCGCGCCCAACGTCGGCGCGATTTCTCGCTACCTCGACCGTGTCCGCACCGACCCGCGCTACGGCTGGGCGAAGCACGTCATCGCCGGCGTCACCGAGAAGCTGCCGCAGGGCGATCTGCTGCTCGAGCTTGGTGTGCGCTGGAAGGACTCGGTCAAGGAGTTCGTCTACCACGCGCAGATCTGGGAGGAGCTCGGCTTCACCTATCTCGGGCCGATCCCCGGTCACGATCTGCGGGCGCTGATCGAGGCGCTGCGGCAAGCGCGCAAAGTCAACGGCCCAGTCTTCCTCCACATCGTCACCCAGAAAGGCAAGGGCTTCGCCGCGGCCGAGACCGATGCCGAGCGTGGCCACGCGGTCTCGGCGATGACCGCGCCCCGGCCGGAAGGGACGCCTCCGCCGCCGCCTCGCTACCAAGACGTTTTCGCGCAGACGGTGATCGAGCTGATGAACGAGGATCCGAACCTCGTCGCGATCACCGCCGCGATGCCGAGCGGCACTTCCCTCGGCAAGGTCGCCAAGGTACACCCCGACCGCGTCTTCGACGTCGGAATCGCCGAGCAGCACGCGGTCACCTTCGCCGCCGGCCTGGCGACCCAGGGAATCCGTCCGATTTGCGCGATCTACTCGACCTTCCTGCAGCGCGCCTACGACCAGATCATCCATGACGTCTGCTTGCAGCGGCTGCCGGTCGTCTTTGCGCTGGACCGTGCCGGGTTTGCCGGCGACGACGGCCGCACGCATCACGGCATCTACGACCTGACCTACCTGCGCTGCCTGCCCGGCATGACGATCATGGCGCCGAAAGACGAGAACGAGCTTCGGCACATGCTGAAGACGGCAGTGGAGCACCCAGGTCCGATCGCCGTCCGCTATCCGCGCGGCTCCGGCGTCGGCGTTCCGACCGATGAGCCGCTCCACTCACTCCCGATCGGCCGCGCCGAGCTGCTGCGCGAGGGCCAGGATGTCGCCATCCTCGCCGTCGGAGCGATGGTGCTTCCCGCCGAGCGTGCCGCCGAGATCCTCGCGGCCGAGGGGATTCGCGCCAGCGTCGTCAACGCCCGCTTCATCAAGCCGCTCGACGAGACGCTGATCCTGGAGCTGGCCCGTAGCTGCGGTGCCGTCGTGACCGTCGAAGAGAGCTCGATCCGCGGCGGCTTCGGGAGCGCCGTCCTCGAGCTGCTTGCCGAGCACGACGTCCGCGTCCCGGTGCGCACGCTGGCCGTGCCGGACCGCATCTTCGAGCAGGCCTCTCAAGCTCGCCTCCGCGAGATGGCTGGCCTCTCCTATAAGGACATCGCCGCCGCGGCGCGATCCGCGATCGAGACGGCACGGCGGGATCAGTCGCTCTCCCTGACCCGCTTGGAACGGGAGGGAGGTCTGGAGCATGCCGCACCCTCCCCCACCCGGTCATCCTCGTAGGGGAGGGACCGGCGTCTATCCCGGGGCGGGCGTCCGCACTGACAGTGACGCGTCCCCGGCGGAGGCGGCATCCGTTCCGCGCGAGCTGCCGCCCTCCGTCCGCGAGCATCTCATTCGCTACCGCGACCTCCTCCTCGAATGGAACCAGCGCCATAACCTGACGGCATTGACCACGCCGGAGGAGGTCGATGCGCGCCTCGTCGCCGAGTCGCTGCGGCTGTTGCCGGCGATCGACGCCTATGCCCGCGAGCGCCGCGATAAGACCGGCCGCCTTCGCCTGATCGACATCGGCTCTGGCGCCGGGGTGCCTGGACTTATCCTCGCCATCGCCCGGCCCGACCTCTTCGCCACCCTCGTCGAGGCAACCGGCAAAAAGGTGGCCTTCCTCGATGCGGCGATCGCCGACCTCGGCCTGGACAATGTCCGCGCTATACACGCCAGGGCCGAAGACCTCGCCCGCGACCCAGCGCACCGGGAGCGTTACGACCTCGCGACCGCACGCGCGGTCGGCCCCGTGCCGACGCTGCTGGAGCTGGCGCTCCCCTTCTTGCGCGTCGGCGGACGGGCACTCTTCCCGAAGGGACCCGATCTCGGCACGGAGCTTGCGGAGGGAGAGCGGGCAGCCAAGACGCTCGGCGGGCAGCTGCTGAGCGCGGATTTGTTACCGGACGATCCGGCATGGCCTGACTTGCCCGTGACGCGGCTCGTCGTGGCAGCTAAACTAACGAGAACTCCGCATCGCTACCCGCGACGCGCGGGCATCCCCGCAAAGGAACCGCTCGGGAGGGTAGATAGATGAACGGCGTACCGACTCCCATCATCACGACCGCGGCCGATCTCCCCGATCGGAGCCACTTGGTGACCGCGCCCGCCGGGCGCATTTACTACCGCAAGGAGAAGCTACGCGGCGCCTGCTGGGAGTACGAGATCGACGGCGGCTGGATCACCGTCCCGACTCCGAGCGGAGTCCGCTCGATTCTCCACCACCGCTTCAGCTTCTATCGGCCGCGCGAGATGGAAGTCCGCACCTGCCGGGGTCGCAAGATTCTGGCCCGCACCGGCGCCGAGCAGTGGTTCTTCCCTGACCGCTGGTTCTCGCTCCTTCGCTTCACGACCGATGACGATCAGACTTGCGGCTATTACGTCAACTTCTCGCATCCCCTCTCCCGGCTCCGGGAGAACTACTATCGCGATCTCGACCTCGAGCTCGATCTCTGGCTCGATCCTGATGGGACCGCGACAGAGCTCGACCGCGACGAGTTCAACGAGGAAATCGCGCAGGCGCGCATGCCCGCCGGCTGGGTCTGCGAAGTCGATGCCGCCCTGCGCAGCGTCTGCCGAGCCGTCGCCGATTCAATTGCGGCCCATGGCCCGGACCTGGACGCCCGCCGCCATCCGGAATCCGGCATTCCGGAATTCATCCTCAACGCCTAGCCACCGCGACCGGCGAGGCCATCTGGCCCCCCGCACGCCGGGCATAGCCCCGCGCGATCACTGCCTGAATCCTTGGTCGCCTGTCCTAGGGCGGGTCACGATTCAGAGAGATAGGCAAGCGGGCGCACTTCTTACTCGCCCAATCGACAAAACGGAGAATCGGAGCGATACCGGCGTTCCGTTACGGGATCACCTCGAAGTTGTAGACGGCGACCGCGATGTGCGGCTGGTTCGGACCGATCTCCAAACGGAATGTCCCAGACACATCGTCGAAGGGGAGACCGGGGATAGTGTAGGCGCCGAACCCCGGAGGCAGCGCCGTCTGCAGCAATCCGTAGGTCCCAAACGGCAGATCGGTCCAAACGAAGCCGCCAGGAGCGGGCGCGGCGGCCGCCACCGACAATGGCGCGGGTATCGGTCCAGTCAGCTGGAAGTCGTAGCCTCCGACCTGCATTGGCGGGCAATTCGCTGGCGACTCCTGCCCCTCGGTGACGCTCGCCGGGCAGGCATAGACGAGGACCGTCACTGAGCCGCGCATCAACGGTCGCAGGTTGTAGATCGTCAGGCCGATCTCTGGAGCTGACTCATCGAGCGTGACCGTGTACCCGGACTCGGGTGAGCCGCCAACAGCCGCCGAACCGGGGATGAAGTACGACTCATAGCCGGGCGGCAGCGGCGCCTCGACCAATCCATAGGTTCCCAGCGGCAGCCCGGCCCACCGGTAGCTCATCCCGTCGCTCGTCGCGTCCGCCAGCGTCAGCTGCCGCCCGTCCGGCGCCGTCAGCGTCACGCCAAACTCACCTTGAGCGATCTGGCAAGCGTCCGCGACCAGATTCTCAATCGTCATCCCCTCGGGGCAGTTCCGCACCATCAGCTGGATAGCCCCCTGTGGTCCTGGTGTAGCGGTCGGCTGCGGTGTGGCCGTTGGGACCGGCGTCGGAGTTGGGGACGGCGTCGGGGTCGGTGGCGGTGGGATCTCCGGGCCAATCACGGCGACGACATAGGCAGCGCCGGACACACCTTGCGCCAGCGGCATCCGCTTGGCCGACGAGTTGGTATTCGGGCTCGGCGCGACCGCCTGAATCTCCAGCTCGCCCGGATCGAAACGCGTTCCCTCGCCCGCCTGCAGTGTCCGCGCCCGGCCACCGCCCGGCACGATCTCGATCGCGCCGTCCGTCGCTAGCACGATCGTCGGCGAGCCCGTGTCCGGCAGCGTCGCTTGCTCCCCAATCTCGAGGATGTTGCGGACCAAATCGAGGTCGCGTTTACCAGATGGAGCAGGGAAGGGATCGGTGACGAAGAGCAGCGTCCCCGAGCCGACATCGTTCGCCTGGTCCGCGGGAACGAGCTCCAGCGAGACGTACCGCGTCGGGCTATCAGTGAGGCTGGCGCGCGCCTGCCGCGTCCCTTCCAGGACGAGCAGCGCCTCGCCGGGCGCCAACCTCGCCACGTCCTCGAGCCCTTCCGACGTCTGATTCGAGAGGAGGATCGGCTCATCGCTCGCCAGCACGAAACCCAGCTGACGGCGCGCAGGCCGGGCCGAGCCGCGTGGAGGCGCCTGGCGCTCGACGAGTCGCCAAACGACTTGGCCATCGGGTAGCGTGGAAATCCCCTGCGTCACGACCTGCGCGTGCCCCGTTGCCGGCGAGCCACTGCTTGGGCCGAGTTGCCACGCTCCAGCCGCGCCGAGCGGCATCAATAGGAGCAACACGGCCGCCATCACCCAGCGCCGCCCTAATCGCCCGCGCCTCGCCATGTCGCCCTCCCGTACTTTCTCGGCCCAGCCCGTTCAGTTGCGTTCGAATGTGGCCAAATGGCGACCGAAATCCGGCCACTCTCCAAGGCCCAACCTTGTCATGCCCGGCCCGCGCATGTAGCATCCCAAAGATATAGAACGGTGCACGGGAGGGTTGGAGTGGCTCCACTCGAAGTCGGCGCCCAGGTGCCGCCGCTTGAGACTGCATTCACGGACGCCGAAGGTCAATCTCATCGCATCGCAGACGCTCTCCGTCGAGGCCCGGTACTGATCGGTATTTACAAGAGCTCCTGCGGCGCAAGCAAGGCGATGATGCCGATGCTGGAGCGGCTGCACCAGCGCTACGGCGACCAGGGTCTGACCGTTCTTGGCGTCGCCCAAGATTCGGCCAACATCACCAGGTCATTCGCCCGCCGTTACGGTATCACCTTCCCGCTGCTCGTCGAAGGCGAGGATTATCCAATATCCAAGCATTTCGACATCTTCGCTACGCCCACAGTCTACGTCATTCGGCCGGACGGCACGATCGCCTTTACGGCCATGGGATTTCTCCGCGAGCAGGTCAATGACCTGGGCGCCGCCGTCGCTGCTGAGCTCGGGAGAGCGCCGGAACCGGTGGTGCGGGACGACGAAGAGGAGATCCCGCTCTTCGTTCCTGGCTGACCGAGCAAGCATCTGTCCTAGGGGGGCCCTGGGAATGGATCGGTCACAGTCGGTAGGCGTCGCGCCTCATAGCCAGTCAGCGCCGATGGGGGCGCGCCACACGCAGCGCCGCCGAATCCTCGTCGTCGATGACGACGCGGCGATTCGCGAGCTGCTCTGCGATCTCCTCGACTCCGAGGGATATGAGGTCGCTGAGGCGACGAACGGCGCCGAGGCGGTGGAGGCTGTCCGCGCGAATCCGCCAGCGGCGGTCCTGATGGACCTCATGATGCCGATTTGCTCCGGCGCGGAGGCGACGGCCATCCTGAAAGGCGATCCGCGCACGGCCCATGTGCCGATTCTCGCCATGAGCGCCGGCCGCAATCTCGCCTCGATCGCCGGCGACATCCCGGTCGATGGGTTCGTCGCTAAGCCGTTCGACCTCACCGCCCTGATCGCGACCCTCGATCAACACACACGCCGCGCAAGCTGAACCACCACTCCCTTCCCGTAGCGCCGCCGACCTCACCGATGCGCTACAGTACGGGAGACGCAGGCGGTGGAGGCAGGATGGTATTCCTCGGGAGCCGACAAGATTTCGCACACTTGGGATATGTCGCGGGACGCTGCCCGCAGTGCGGCGCCAAAGGCATCCTCACTGTCTACGAGGCTAAGCGCCGCCTCACCTTCAACGTCGTCCTCGCGGTCCCCGTCGGCACCCAGCACGTGCTCGAATGCCGCTTCTGCGGCGTCCGCTTCGCCGTGCCGAAAGAGCACGAGTCGATCCTCAAGGATCAGCTCATCAGCGCCGACCAATTGGCGGACTATGTCGCCCGCCTGCCGAGCGGCGCCGCGGCCAATGGTCCCGGCAAACCAGCCGGCCGCACGCTCTATCAGATTCTTCAGGTCGATCCCGACGCCGAGCCCGAAGTCATCGAGGCAGCTTTCAAGCGGCTTGCCTTCAAATACCACCCGGACCGCTCCACCGCGCCGGATGCGGCCGAGCGCATGCGCGAATTGATCGCGGCGCGGGACGTCCTCACCGATCCCGCACGCCGCCGCGCGTACGACGCCAGCATTGGCATCGTGCGCAAGCCGCCACGCCCACCCGCCCTCCGCCCGGACGAAGTCTAAGCCTCTCCACACGACCAGCAAACGCCCACGCTCGGGACCAACGCGCCATCACACCGGCAGTCAGTCCGCGACCGTGGAACGATCCCACAAACCCGAATAATTCGGGAAAGAAGAGGGACATATTGCCTTATTGCCGTATGATGCGCATGCAACTTGGCGATTTCTGTATGTACGGATAGTGGAAAGCAGTGAGAAGTTTGCATAGGATGCAGGAGAGATTCAAGTGATCGCCAAGAGCGACCGAGGGGGACATCCGCTCAGGCCATCCCACGCTCGGCACACGCACGTCCAAGAGCTCTCCGCGCGAGCTGGCCGATCGTCGCGACGATTCAAGAGAGACTCGCCGCGTTTCGACCTACTCGCGGGGAGCGACCGGTGCGCCAGGTCATGCGTCCGCACCTGTCCACGCTCCATAGCGCAATACGGGCCAGCGCGTGGGCGGTCGGCAGCCACTGGAGCTTGCCTCGTCCGCGAGAGCTGGCGGCCCGGCCGTTTGTCGGTCCCGCCTCGGTCGTTGCGATCGCGATCCTGTGTCTGGCCGCCGCGCTGTCAGGCAAGCTCGGAATCGCGTGGACGGCAACCGACTCTGGGATCGCGCTCCTCGGCGCTACCACGCTTGCCTAGGCAATGGCCGCGCTTGGACTAGCCAGGTATCCCGAAGAACGGCATCGCCATCGTCTCCAATGGATCGCGACGGCACAGCTCGTGCTCGCCAGCGGCGCCGCTCTGGTCGGCCTAGCCCACTCTGTTTGGACAGGCCAAGAAGTGGTCAACGCCGCCCTCTGGGGCCAGCTGGCCGCCTGGACCGCCGCAGGAGTGCTCACGTCATGTGGCCTCTGGCTCCGCGATCCATCCGCACAAATTCGGCGCGGTCTCCGCGGAGCTGGCTCGGGTGGATACGCTGCTGCACGACGCGCAGCTCCTCGGCGCGCTCGACGTTGGCAATATGCGCGTCGCTCCAATCCCGGTGAGCCTCGGCGTGATCCTGGCGGAAGCAGTGAGCTACGCCAGAACGCTTCCCGGGCAGCACCCAATCCACTGGCCGCAAACGCTCCGAGCGCGAGTCTGGGCCGATCCTGAGCGGATCGTGCAGGTGCTGCGCAATCTCCTGAGCAACGCCGCGAAGTACAGCCCGAACGGGAGTCCAATCGAGATTACCGTCAACCGAGTCGGCGACCGCCTACGTATCGCGGTCAGCGATCACGGTCCCGGTGTCCACCCGAATGACACCGGCTGGATCTTCGGCTACCCGATGGCGACGGCATCGAGATCATCCGGCTCCTGGCGCGTCAGCGCAACGACTCGGGAGAGAAGCCGACCATCATTGTGCTCACCGCCATGACGGACTCCGTCGTCGAGGCGCGCGCGATCGAGGCGGGCGCCATCAGATTTCTCCACACGTCGGCTTCGGTCGAAGAGATTGTCTACGCGGTGCGTCGCGCCGCCCACGGTCAGAAGCTCTCGTCTCCACCCAAGTTCGTTGATCTCCACCGCTACGCCCAGGAACGGCAAGACCAGACGTCAATCCCGGACAGCGACGTCTTTCAGCTGACGCCCCGTGAGCGCGATGTCCTCGAGGCGCTTAGCGACGGCCTGAGCGATGTGAGATCGCCGATCGCCTGCACATCAGCCACGAGACAGTACGGACGCACATGGCAAACATCCTGACAAAGCTGAACGCCGAATCCCGGCTCCAGGCGCTCGTCATCGCGCTCCGTCACGGCGTCGTCTCGATTCGGACCGGCGACCTGTATCGCTGAGTCAATCCTTGTTGACGGACGACGCGCCTCGCTCCATCCTTGCCGCGTCGGACGCTGCCGAGTGCGTCCGGCGAGGAGCGAGCAGCGCCTATGTCAACGAACGGTTCGGATCAGCGCCCACTACGGATTCTCGCCATCGACGTCGGCGCCGGAACTCAAGACATCTTCATCTATGAGAGCGACCGCACGCCGGAAAACTGCGTCAAGCTCGTACTTCCGTCCCAGACGCAGATCGTTGCCGCGCGCGTCCGTGAAGCAACCGAGGCGGGACGGCCGCTCCACTTGACCGGCACCCTGATGGGTGGCGGCGCATCAAGCGACGCGATCCGCGCCCACCTCGCCGCCGGACTCCCCGTTACCGCCACGCCGGACGCCGCCCGCACGCTTCACAACGATCTGACGCGCGTCGAGGCGCTCGGCGTACGCCTGGAAACCGAACCGCTCCTCGGCGCAGTCACCGTCGAGCTCAAAGATGTTGATCTTCCCGCGCTGCGAGCGGCGCTGGAGCCATTTGGCGTGACGGTGCCCGACATCGTCGCGGTCGCCGTCCAGGACCACGGCTTCCGGCCAGGCTCCGGCAACAACGAGGTGCGGTTCGACTACTTGCAGAGCCTGATCGCGCGCGGCGGCAGCCTTGCGGGGATGGTCTACCGGGAACCGCCGCCCGGTATGACGCGAATGGCGGCGGTTCAGGCGACCATCCCGGGCGCCTACCTCATGGACACCGGAGCGGCCGCCGTTCTCGGCGCTTTGGGCGATCCGCTCGTGGCGCGCGCCGCGCGAGAGGATGGCGCGATCTTGGTCAATGTCGGGAACATGCACACCTTCGCGACGCTGGTCAAAGGGCGCCGACTCTACGGGTTATTCGAGCATCACACCGGGGGAATCACCGCCGAAATCATTGGCGATCTCGTCGAGCGGCTCCGGCGCGGGACGTTGGACACCGCGACATTCACGCGCGATTTCGATGGCCACGGCGCGGCGCTCGATCCGCGCTACTTCGACGAAGGGCCCTTCGACTTCGTTGCGGTCACCGGACCCAACCGCCATCTCGCCCGACCGCTCGGCTATCACGAAGCAGCCCCACACGGCGACATGATGCTGACCGGCGCCTTCGGCCTCGCCGAGGGGGTGCTGATGGCGCTCGGCTCGGAACTAACGCTCGCCGCGAGCTGAAACGGGCTTGCCCCATCCGCTGACCATCGTCCGGCTCAATCCTCGGCCGGCGGCGACTCCTCTTCCGACGGCGTTTCGGTCGGTGCGGGTGTGTCAGTCGGCACTGGCGTCTCTGTCGCCCTTGGCGTCGAGGTCGGTCGTGGCGTGCGCGTCGGACGCGGGGTGCGGGTGGGACGCGGCGTCGCCGATGCCTTCGGTGTCCTGGTCGCGGTTGGCGACGGCGTCGCGGTCGGCTGGATCGGCGTTGGTGTCGCGCTCGGCGTGGTCGTGGGCGTCGGCGTTGCGCTCGGCCGTGGCGTTGCCGTCGGTTCGGACGTCTCCGTCGGCTGAGGCGTCTCCGTTGGCGGTACCCGAGTCGGCGTGCGTGTCGGGGCCGGCGTCCGCGACGGCACGTGCGTCGGCGTCGCGGTAGGCGATTGCTTGGATGAGGGTGTGCGAGTCGCAACGGGCGTCGAAGTAGCTACCGGCTGCGAAATCACCGCTCGCGTCGCGGTCGGACTCGGCCTGATCGCGGCCGCCACTGTCGGGACGGCAGTCACGCCTGGATTCTGCGCCACTGTTGTCCGCGTCGCCGTTGGCGCTGCCGTCGCCGACGGGCTGATCGAGGCAGCGCTCGTCGCCTCACTCCGCGGGGTCATGGTGGCGACAGGGTTCGGCGTTGGCGGCCGCCGGACTCTCCGGGGCGTCGGCGTCGGCTCTTGAGCCGCTTCTTCCCGAAGCAGCGCGCTTACCGACACGTCATCGGACGTCGGGCTCGGGGTCTCCACTCGCCCAATCGCCAGCTCGGCTGTCGTCGGCGTCGGCTCGGCGGGCGTCTCAGGCGCGTTCGGGGCCGGAATGGCCGTGGGACGCGGCGGACTCTCCGGCGAACCGCTGTCGGAAGCTGGCAGGACGATATAGGCGAGCACTACCGTGACGCCGCCGGCGACGAGGATAGCGCTGACCATCGGAGTCAGCAGTAGCGTCCGAAGTACCCGTTTCATCGCGCGCAGTTCTCGCGATCGCTAAGGACCGTGAGAGCGGGGTGTGGAAGCATCGCTTCCGAACGCGCGCTCTCGGAGTGCGTATGTTGTAGCACGCTTGGCGACGCAATGCCGCCGTGATCAGGTATCCGAAGTTCCTATTTCCACCCTTTCGCCTGCCATCGCTCAACAAACTCATTACCAGCCGTAACCCCAGAGCCCCACCTCCCGCTTCCCCAATAACTCAGCACTCAGCATTTTCTACTCAGCACGTTTTCGACTCGTCCGTACAGTTGCACCCCTTTGTCATCTCGACTAGCATGACCTTCATGGAGCCGGGCCGGTCAGGAGGGAGACCGGCCGGCATGTGCACCGCCCGCGCGAAAGCAATCGCCTTCCATACAAACGACCGACAACTTCAGCACTGCGCAAGGCGCAGACGACCTCAGGAGACGTGCCATGACGAAATCGCCATGTGCCCGCCGCCTTGTCGTCGGGCCTCGATTGCAGCGAATCCCCCGCGTATCAAAGGCGCCGCCACAACGTCGCAGGCGCTGGATCTCCGTGGCAATCGTCACCCTGGCGCTCCAATTGCTTTTCCCGATCTTCGATGAATCGAGAACACAGCCGCTCCAACCTGCCCGATCGAGGGCCGCCGCCATTCCCGCCTCCCAAGCCGGTGGCACCGCCGTCTTCGCAGTCGAGGGGAGCCAAACAACCCTCAACGGTCGGCCATTCCAGGTCATCGGCTTGCGGACGTCCAACGCTTTGATGTCGGACGAGGCGACGCAATCGTTGATCGACAACATGGATCTCTTCGCGCGCTATGGCATCAATACCTTCAGTGTCTACTTCCAGGGATCACGATTTGGCGCCGTCAGGGGCTACAACGAGGACGCCACCCTGAATCCGACATACGCGGCGCGGATGAAACGGATCATCGAAGAGGCAGACAGGCGTGGCATGGTCGTGCTGGTCGGCTGCCTTTATTACAACTCGGGGACGCTCGCGACGTGGCCCGGTTGGAAGCAAGCAGACGCGAATCGCGCGATCGCCAATACCGTGGCTTGGCTGCGGGACAACAATCTCCGAAACGTTTTCATTGATGTCGACAACGAGGGACAGGCCGTTGCCAACATGAGATGGAATGCCGCGCAGTTGATTCAGGCGGGCCAAGACGTGGACAGTAGCTACGTCATCGGGATCAGTGGCCCGCCATCCAGCGCGCCACCGCCCAACGCCGATATCTCGCTCCACAAGACCTCGCGCGTTGCCGGCAAGCCTTATGTCGAGAGTGAGGGCGTGCCGTTGGGCAGCGGCTACAACTATTGGGGCCCTTGGAGCCGCGACTGTCGAACTGACAACTACTGCAATGTCGGCGTCTACACCGAGGACATGAAGGAGGACTGGCTCCGTCTGACGTCCCAGCACATCCTCCGCGGCGACGGCTACATGGGCGCCTCGTCATGGTTACAGGCCGTGCCGCCGCTCGGACCCAATCACCGGCCCGGCGGCAACGGCACCGCGAACGATCCAGGCATCCGATTCTGGCTTGAGCACGTGGCTAGCTTGGTCGAAGCCGATCCACCGTCCGCCGGTCCTCCACCCGTCACATCCCCGACCGCTACCGCGACCGCCACGGCGACCGCTACAGCGATCGCGACCGCAACCCCAGCCCCGACCAACACACCCACTCCGACACCCAGCCCGAGTCCTCAGCCTAGCCCGACCTCGACGCCAACCATGACGCCATCGGCGACGAGCGTCCCCACCGAGCTGGCGACGCCGACCGCTACCGCAACGTCACCACCGACTGCCACTGCCACGGCGACTCCAACTGAAGAACTGACCGCCAGCGCGACAGCGACGGCAACCGCCACAGCCACGAGCTTGCCCACGGAAACCGCGACGCCGGAAAGCGGCCCGGTCGTGACGCGGCTCGTCCTGGTCGACGCCGATACCGATACGGACATCGGTGAGCTGACGGATGGGGCGACTCTCGACTTGGCGACGCTGCCGACGCGCAACCTCAATATCCGCGCCGAAACCGAGCCGTCCGTCGTCGGCAGCGTTTGGTTCGGGCTGAATGCCAACCCGACATTCCGCATCGAAAACGGATCGCCGTATTCGTTGGCAGGTGATTCCGACGGAGACTACCACCCATGGACGCCGAGTCCCGGTAGCCATACGGTGACGGCGAGGGCGGTGACGGATCCGAACGCGCAGGGCACCAGTGGTCCAGGTCTGACGATCGGCTTCACGGTCGTCGACAGCAGCGTTCCGACCGCCACGCCGACCCTGGAGCCACCTCGCGTCACCCGCTTCATCCTCGTCGATGCCGACACCGACACCGATCTGGGCGAGCTAACGGATGGCGCAATCCTCGATCTGGCGACGCTCCCCACCCGCAGCCTCAACGTCCTGGCCGAAACCGAGCCTGAGATTGTCGGCAGCGTCCGCTTCGACTTCGATGACGAGAAAGCGTACCGGATCGAGAACGGGGAACCGTACGCATTCGCCGGAAATCGGGAAGAGAACTTTCACCCCTGGGTGCCGAGCCTAGGCAATCACACGTTGACGGCGACGGCCTACACCGGCCCGAGCGCTACCGGAACGGCTGGTCCGGAGCTGACGGTCCAGTTCACCATCATCGATAGCTCCGTTGAACCGGCCGAGGTGAGTACCGCCACTGATGACACGCCAACTCGGTCGGTCACCACCCGCTCCCGGCTACCGCGCTCCGCGCCGCCGGAGACGCCGACCCCAACGGCGCCCCCACCAACGACTGAGCCGGACTCGTGGAATTCGAGTGACTAATCAACTGCCCCCGTCCCGCCGCCCCGACCGTCGCAGGTCGGCGGGGACGGGGCCTACCCTAACGCGGAATAGACGACAGATTCTCGCGCGTCGCGATAACCGCGCCGCTATCGACGGCGGAAGGAACCGCCTCTCCGTTGAGGTGGCGGACCATCAAGTCGACAGCGATCGCTCCGGCGCGCCGGGGAAATTCGGCGACGGTGGCGGTGAGACGCCCGCGCTGGATCGCGGTCAGCGTTTCCGTCGTGAGCCCGAATCCGACGACGACCACCTCATCCGCTTCCGCCTCGTCAACCGCCTGCGCCGCGCCCAGTGCCATCGGCGCGTTCGCCGCGAACACCGCGCTTAGCAGCTCATCGTCCGGGACGGGCGTGCCGGGATCGGGCAGCCGGCCGCGGACCTCGAGGAACGCCTCGGTTTCGTCCCAATTCGCCGTCACTGAGATCACCGAGATCTCGGGGATATCGGAAAGCGCCTCTCGAAACCCTCGATCCCGTTCTTGCCCGACGACACTGCTCAGATCGCCTTGGAGATTGAGCACCTGCCCTTCACCCCCGATCTCCTCGGCGATGAAGTCGCCAGCGAGCCGCGCCGCGGCGAAATCGTCCGTCTGGACGACCGAAACCACCTCACCCCCGGCGGGAGCGACATCGATCGCGATGACCGGCACACCGGCGGCATTGGCGGCTTCGATGCCAGGGACCGCTCCCAACTCATCGATCGGCCCGAGGAGAATGCCGTCGTACTCCGCTCTGACGGCTGACTCAATCTGGGCGACCTGCTCCGGCACGCTCGGCGCCGCGAGCTCCAGGACATCAACGGTCACGCCGTCCCTCTCCGCCCGCTCTACAACGGCGCTTCGCACGGCCTGCCAGAACGGATCGTCCGGGAACGGGATGAGCAGCGCGAGCCGGTACGGCGAGCGCGCCGCCACCGGCCCGAAATCCCTTGCCTGTGGATCGGGTATCGCCGCCGGGGATGGCGTCGCTTCCTGCGCTTGAACGGCGCTGGTTGCCAAGCTCGTCGTGACGAGTAGCAGCCAGGCAATGTAGCGGAGCCACGAATGCTGGACTGGCCTCATTGCTCTTTACCTCGTATCGCTCGGTCGTATCTTACGCCATCCTGGCGCTGTCCACCGCTCCCATGACCGCGTGCTGACCGATTTCTCCGCTCGCCGCCGTCACGTCGTGCAGCGAACCAACCGTCGAGTCACGCCGTTGACACCGAAGTCTTCCGCTGCTACATCACCCAACAGTTCCCACAGTCTGTCCAGCGACGCTGGCAAACCGAGGAGGACCGCTGCCATGAGCCGTTTGCCGTCACTGTTCATCGCGCTCATCGTGCTCGTCGCGCCGCTCGTCGTCTTCCGCGCTGGAACGGCCGAAGCGCAGCGGTCAGACACGGTCAGCGTTGTCGCCTCCGGCCTGATCAATCCTCGTGGGGTGGCGTGGGATGCGGGCGGAACGCTGATCGTCGCCGAGGCAGGAACGGGAGGCGACAACCTGGCCGATGGCGAGGAATCAGTGCCGCCGCCAATCGGCCCGATGAGCGGTGGCCCGACGGCACGGGTCTCTCGCATCGCGGATGGCTGCGCGGAGCCGCTCGCCTCAGGTCTTCCCTCTTACGCGAACGAGGCCGATCAGGTAGGCGGAGTCGCCGACGTCGCTGTCATCGAGGGGAATATCTACGCGCTCGTCACCGGCGGCGGCGCGGCCCATGGCAATCCCGACCAACCCAACGGCCTCTATCGGATCGAAACCGATGGCGCCGCGTCCCTCGTTACCAATCTGACCGCCTGGCTGCAAGAGAATCCGGTTGCGCAGCCTCCGCCGGACTACGACCCCGCTGGCTCGTTCTTCGACATGATTGTCTTGCCCGACGAGCGTTCGGTCCTTGTCGTGGAGAGCAACAGCCAGCAGGTGCTCCGCGTGACATCGGACGGAGAGATCAGCCGGGTCGCGGACCTCTCGGGGGACGAGCAGATTCCGACGGCGATCGCGGTCGACGAGAGCGGGTCTATTTACGTGAGTTATCTGAGCGGGCTCCCCTACCCTGACGGCGCGGCGCGAGTCGTCAAGCTCTCAGACGACGGAGCCGCCGAAGAGGTCTGGACGGGTCTCACCACCGTGACCGGTCTCGCCGTTGGGTCGGATGGCGCCCTCTACGCGCTCGAAATGTCCACCGGCAACACGGAAGAGCCACCCTACCTCACCCGGAACTCCGGACGGCTGGTCCGCCAAAGCGGCCTGGACTCGGCAGAGCCGGTGGTGACCGGCCTCGATCTCCCGATCCATCTCGCCATCGGCCCAGACGGCGCCTTCTACGTCTCAACTCCGGCGGTCGGCGCTGACGACGGCAGCGGGATGGTGCTCCGCATCGAGTCTTTCAGCGATGAGCCTGTGACGGTTGAGGGGATCGCTCCACTGGATGCCTGTCCCGAGCAATCCGAGGACGGCAGCGCGAGTGAGACTGGCGTGACGATCGAGATCTACGACTTCGGCTTCTCACCGGATCAGATCGAGATCCAAGTCGGCACGGAAGTGACGTGGGTCAACGTCGGGGAGGTTGATCACACGACCGTCGCCTTCGACGGTCCGCAACGCGTCTGGGACTCGAACATCATGCACCCCGGCGATCGCTTCACTTTCACCTTCGAAGATGCCGGATCATACGAGTATCTGTGCGGCCTGCACCCGGACATGAAGGCTCGCATTGACGTCGTTCCGTGAGAAATCGAGCACGGCGACAGGTGCCTCGGGACTCAGTCTCATGGCTGCATTCACCCGGCGGACTGGTCAACGCGGACCGTGCGACAATCGTTGATGGCGAGCGCGCGTTGCGCTCGTTCCGGATTGCACGACATACGGAGTGGGGGAACTCGTGGAGATCACGTACCAGACGGGCGATCCGCTGCAGGCCAGCGCGGATGCCGTCATTGTGCCCGTCGCCTCCGAGAATGGCCAAATCGCCCGGAGCGGCCTCGTCGAGCGCGCTGACGAGGCGCTTGGCGGGGAGCTGCTCCGACTCGCGAATGACGTCCGCTTCACCGGAAAGCGTGGCAAGACGCTGACGGTTCCCACGCTGGGACGTCTGCCCGCGCGCCGCCTCATCCTGACAGGCGTCGGATCGCTCGCCAAGCTCGACTCCGAGTCCATCCGTCGCGCCTGGGGCGTTGCCGCGACCACGGCTCGCGATGCCGGCGTCGAGCAGGTGGTTTCCGCGCTACCGCCGGCCGGCGGCGACCTCGATCTTCCGGGGGCAATTACGGCGGCGGTGACGGGCGCCCGGCTCGCGACCTACCACTTTACCAACTACTTCGGCGCGGCCAGGAAGGATGAACCCGAGCCTCGCTCCATCAAGACCCTTACGTTCGTCGGCGACAGCCTCGGCTCGGCCGTTGCCTCAGATGCGATTGCGCGTGGCGGAGCGATCGCCTCCGCCGTCGAGCTCACCCGAGACCTGGTCAATGAGCCGGCGTTCGTGCTCACGCCGGAATCGTTCGCCGAGCGGGCACAGGAGGTTGCCAAAGAGAACGGCCTGGAGATCACCGTCCTCGGCGTCGAAGAGATGGAGAGCCTTGGCATGGGCGCCATCCCGGCCGTCGGTCGCGGCAGCGCCAACAAGCCGTGCTTGATCCATCTCGTCTACCGTCCCGACGGCGCGACAGAGACGACTCGTCAGGTGGGCCTCATCGGCAAGTGCATCACTTTCGACTCCGGCGGCTATTCGATCAAGCCGTACGAGGGGATGCTCGACATGAAGGGGGACATGGCCGGCGGCGCGGCGGTCCTCGGCACGATGTCCGCTCTGCGATCGCTCGGCTGTCCTTACGTCGTCCATGGTGTCATCGCCGCCGCCGAGAACATGATCTCCGGTGAGGCGTTCCGGCCCGGCGACATCCTGACCGCGATGAACGGCGTGACGATTGAAGTGCTTTCGACTGATGCCGAAGGCCGACTCGTTCTCGCGGATGCGCTCGTCTACGCGGCGCGTCAGGGCGCGCAAGAGCTGATCGACCTCGCCACTCTGACGGGCGCGAAGGTCATCGCGCTCGGCGAAGAGCGGGTCGCGCTCTTCAGCAGCGACGACCAACTCGCGGACCGGCTGCTTGCCGCGGCGTCCAAGGCCGGGGAGCTGATGTGGCGGATGCCCCTCGCCGAGGAGCTGGAAGAGAAGATCAAGGGGGACATCGGCGACATCAAGAATACCGGCGGCCGTCCTGGCGGCGCGATCACCGCGGCGCTCTTCCTCCAGCATTTCCGCGAGGGCCTGCCGTGGGCCCACCTCGATATTGCCGGGGCGAACCTCACGAAGAAGTCCGGTCCCTACACGCCGAAGGGCGCGACCGGCGTCGGGGTGCGAACGCTGCTGGAGTACCTGCTGGCGGACAATCGTGCGGGATGATCGACGGCTCGGCACCGCGAGCCGCACGGTCAGCGGCAGCCCCGACTTGGAAGATCAGACCGGATTCGGTAGAGCGAGATCGAGCCGCACGGCAGGCGGCGCCGTCGGGCGTACCCGCTGAATGCCGCGTTCCTGCACGGAAGTGGATTCCATATCCGGCCGCGAACATCGCGATACCCATTCGCGTGCCGGACGAATAGCCGAAGGGGAGGCCACGGGCAAGACATGCAACGAAGCGATATCACGACTGTGACGTTCGATTGCTACGGGACGCTCATCGACTGGGAAGGTGGTCTCGGCTGCTTCCTTTACGACCTCGCACTCCGCAATGGCGATGAGAACGCGCCAGACGGCAATACGCTGCGCGAGCGTTGGGAGGCGATTCAGTTCGAGGTCATCCAGGGGCCGTTCCAGCTGTACGAGGCGGTGCTGGCCGAAAGCCTCCGCCGCTGGTGCGAGGAGCGCGGCTACCCCTACTCCGATGAAGACGGTGCGGCGCTGGCCCGCTCGATGCGCGCTTGGCAGCCATTCCACGACACTCGCCCGGCCCTGGAGCGGGCCCGTCAATCGGGACTGCGCCTGGTCATCATCTCCAACACCCAGCACTCGATCATCGAGCATTCCCTCAAGCACATCGGCGTCCCCTTCGATGACGTCATCACCGCGGAGGATTGCGGAGCGTACAAGCCGGCGCCGACCGTCTTCGAGCAGGCGCTCAAGCGAATCGGCGAGCCGGCGGACCGGCTGCTACACGTCGCCTTCGGGTTCAAGTACGACATCGGTCCGGCCCAGCAGTTCGGCTGGCGCACGGCCTGGGTGAACCGGAACGCGGAACCGAAGCCGGCCGGCGCCACGCCAGATGTCGTCTGGCGCGATCTGTGGGGACTGGCCGGGCTCGCCGGACACCCGTATCCGGGCGAGTGAGCCCAGCACGCGACTCAGGAAGATGAGGACGACGGCGCGGCGGCTGGCGGCTGCCACGCCCGGCGCGATAGGGCGATGCTGGCAATCACGGCCAGCGCCGTGACCGTCGTCCACAGATCGAGCCGCTCATCGAGGAGCACCATCGCCCAGGCGAACGAGAGCAGCGGCTGGAGCAATTGAAGCTGCCCAACCCTGGCGATCCCGGCCAGCGTCATGCCGCGGTACCAGGGGAAGAA
This sequence comes from uncultured Chloroflexota bacterium, assembly GCA_937901745.1. Taxonomy (GTDB): domain Bacteria; phylum Chloroflexota; class Chloroflexia; order Thermomicrobiales; family UBA6265; genus CALGSZ01. The sequence continues at coordinate 45,397 of CALGSZ010000032.1, forward strand.
GCCGAGATAGGCGGGAAAGGCGGCCAGGCAGAGAAGCGCCGCCCAGGCGCCGAGGGAGATGTCGTTCTCGATCCGCGACGCCGAGATTGCCACCGGCACAGCGAGGATCGGCGCGGCGCAGATCAGCGTCCAGGAGATGACGCGCCAACCGCCCATCCGGCGGGCCAGCCGCGCCGCCTCGACGTGCCCAAACGAGGACGCGGCCATCGCCAGGAAGAGCAGCAAGTCCCAGCGCTGCGGCAACCCCGCGCCTTGCGCCGAGGCGAACGCCAGAACAGCAAACATCCCCAGCGCCACCGTCAGCCAGAAGCGCCGTGGCGGATGCTCACCTGCCCGCAGCGCGGCGAAGACGGCGGTCGCCGCCGGCTGCAATCCGGTGACGACCGCGCCGTGATTCGAGGGCAGGTGCTCCAGCGCGATCGCCGTTAGGATCGGGAAACCGATGGTGACGCCGAGCGCAACGCGCAGGAAGATCGGCCAAGCCTGGCGCTGGGGAATCGGCTCGCGGCGCGCGGCGAGGATCGCGGCCGCCAAAAAGCTGGCGAGCAAGCCCCGGCCGAGCCCAACGACGATCGGCCCGAAATCCGGTACCGCGTAGCGAGTCAGCGGCACGGTCAGGCTGAAGGCGAGGACGCCGAGCAAGCCAAGGGCATACCCCCGGCGATCGCGCGCCGCGCGGGCTCGTGCAGCGCCTGCCGGCTCGGCGGCAAGGTGCGCGCTCAATCGGCCGTCGCCAGCGCCTCTCGCATCAGGGCCACGCGCGGCTGGGCGGGCGGCAGCGACACCCGATAGACCCGATCCAGGCCGGGAATCGCGCGAATCTCCTCCAGCACGCCGTCCGGGATCGGATCATCGACGTTCACGACCATGATCGCCTCCCCGCCCCGGTGATGCCGGCCGACTTCCATCCCCGCGATGTTGACGCCATGCCGGCCCAGGATCGTTCCAACTCGGCCGATCACGCCGGGCACATCCTGGTGGTGCGTGATGAGGACCTCACCCGCGAGCGGCCGATCCAGCGAGAAGCGGTCGACCGCGACGATCCCGGCGGTATGCCGGTCCCAGGAGACTCGGACCTGATGCGACGGCTCACCGCTCGTCTCGAAGGAGAAGGATGGCTCGACCTTCGGGTCGCGCGTCCCCGCGTTGACGCGGACCTCCATTCCAAGCTCTTGCGCGATCAGATGGGCGTTGACCGGCGTCACGCGGCGGTGCGTCCACCGGTTCAGCGCCTCCGCGAGCATCGCGCTCGTCACGTGCTCGGTCACGTCATCGGGCACGCAGCCATTGACCGTGACCCGGATCGCCGCGGGCGGCGTCGGCTCGAGGACGGCGAGCAAATGTCCTGCCGCGCCAGCGACCGTCGTCAGGCGCTGCAGCTCCGGCGCAAGGAGCGACGCCGGCGGCAGGTTGACCGCGTTCGGCACGGCTTGACCCGCGAGCGCCGCGATGGTCGACTTGCTAATCAGCTCTCCGACCGCCGCCAGCGCCTCCGCGCTGGAGCCGCCAGTGTGCGGCGTCAGGACCACGTTCGGCAGACCGAAGAGCGGGCTGCTCGTGCACGGCTCGTGCGGGTAGACATCCACGCCGGCGCCGAGGATGCGTCCGCGCCGCAGGGCGTCAGCGAGCGCTTCTTGGTCCACGACATCGCCGCGAGCGCAGTTGAGGACGATCGCGTCTGGCTTCAGGAGTTCGATCCGCTCCGCGTTGAGCATGTGCCGCGTCTCAGGCGTGGACGGCACATGGAAGGTGATGACATCAGATCGGCGAAGCAGTGTCTCAAAGTCCACCGGCGTGACGTCGAGCTCGGCGAACCGGTCCTCGACCACGTACGGGTCGTAGGCAATGACGTTCATCTCGAACGCCTTCAGCCGCTTAGCCACGACCGAGCCGACGCGCCCGAGACCGACGATGCCAACCGTCCGGCCACGCAGATCGATCGGCTTGATCTTCTTCCGCTCCCAGCGCCCGGCGTGCGTCGAGTCGTTCGCCGGGACGATCTGGCGGGTGATCGCCAGCAGCAGGGCGATGGTGTGCTCACCGGCCGAATACCGATTCGCGCCCGGCGCGTTGAGCACCAGGATTCCGGCGCGGGTGGCCGCCTCGACGTCGATGTTGTCGACACCGACGCCCGCGCGAGCAATGACCCGTAGGCGCGGACCGGCGGCGATGACATCGGCGGTGACCTGCGTTTCGCTGCGGACGATCAGCGCGTCCGCGTCCGCGATCGCGGCGAGCAACGCGGCGCGGTCGGTTCCATCCACATCCACGACATCGCCGTGCTGTTCGAGGTATTCACGCGCGCTCGGGTGAATTGCATCCGAGACGACGATCTTCGGCCGCCGAATCACGCTCAGCGCAGCGGCCTGGCGCTCGGCGGCCTCACGCTCCAGATGGGCAACAATCGCCATCAGCCCGTCGACCGGGATGACACCGGGCAGGTCGGTCGGCGCCGACCCTTCCGGCACGAGCAAGAAGCAGCCGATGCCCGCCTCCGAGTAGTGATTCGCGTGCCGCAGGCTGTCCTCGACGGCATAGGAGCAGCCGAGATCGGTTGCCACCGTCGCCTTGTCGTCCGCGAAGATGACCTCGACCTCTGGGAATCCATGACGACGCAACCAGCCGAGGGTCATTTCCGCCGACGAGGCCGGTCGCGCGGTGATGATGTAGACGGCTTCGCGCCCAAGAAGCTCGACGAGACGCGCAAGGAACGCTTGCGCCTCGGGCGCTGGCTCGAGATGCGCCGCCGGTCCGTCCGGACCGTAGACCCAGTCGCGGACCGCCTGGGGCACATTCAGTCCGGCGGAGTCCACGAACGCCCGCTCGGGCAGGTCAAGCCCGAATTTCGCCGAAGCGGCGGTGGCCAAAGGACGAGGATGCTCGGTCAGAACGCCGTCAAGATCGACGGCAACCATGAGCGCCGGCACGCCCATGCGTCCATTCGCGATGAAGCCAGGTCGCAACGAGAACTCCCGTATTTTCTCCGGCGTCGCGCGCCGGGTAGCAGATTGACGCAAAGCGCCGGCCCAGGGGTGCGCTCGATACTAGTCGGGGCAGCGCACAGCAGCCGACGCTCACGAGGAGAGCGCTGCCTGAGCGTACCATTGCGGCTTGGCGCGATTCAATGGGTGACCACGGCACAGCGAGCGACATTCCTCCCGCATCAGTCTCCCGAGATGACGAGCGCGGCTCAGGACGATCTTCCCTCGCGCGCCCCTGTGCACGAATCTTCCCTTTGCTACCTTAATCAAATCATGGTGATGCTATTCGCTCGTGCCTCGATTGGGAGGGGCGCTCGCGATGGATCTCCGCCGTGCCCTCACGGCCCCGTTCCGCGACAGACGCTGGCCGATCGCGCTTGCGCCGGTGATGCTCGCGGCTTGGCTGCCGTTTCTCGGCCCGCTCTGGATAGCGGCCTACGCGCAGCGCGTCCTGGCGCGAGCGATCGCCGGCGACGAAACCCTTCCACCGTTCCGCCTTGACGGGCACACGCTGCGCCTTGGCGCGATCTGCCACCTCCTGACGATCAGCTGCGGCATCGTCGCCGGTCTGCTCGTGCTGCCGCTCTGGCCGCTGGAGCGAGAGACGCCGCCCGCCGAAGCAGCGACGACCGCGCTGACGTGGGCATTAGCCGGACCGACGCACCTAACCGCGACCGTGCTGCAGGTGACGCTGGCTGCGATTTGCCTCGCCCGCTTTGCCGCCACGGACTCTGCCCGTGCGGCTCTCGATCCCGGTGCGATTTGGGCGCACCTCCGAGCAGAGCCGGCCATCTGGATCGCGACGTCCGTCACCGGCTTCCTGATCGCGCAGTTTCCCGTGACCCTCGTCTGGCTAGCGCCGTTATCAGCCGGTTATCGCCTGGCACTCGGCCTCGCGGTCCAGGCCCTGATCGTGCCGCTCGCGGCGCTCGTGCAATCTCAGCTTGTCGCCCAAGCGTTCGCCGCCTCCACGAGCACGCTCACCTGGCGGCGCGCGCGAGTCGTCCGGGTGCGCTGGTAGCCGCTCAGTAGAGCCGCCGGGTGTCCAAGACGGGCGACATCTCGTCGTACCGCCCGGCGAGGTAGCACCGCAGATTCCGGCAGAAGATCTCGGTGATCCGCGCGTTCTCGTCGTACGCCGTGCTCGCCGAATGGGGATTGATCAGCACGTTCGGCGCGTCCCACAGCGGCGATGACTTCGGCAGCGGCTCAGTGCGGAACACGTCGAGCGCGGCGAAGCCGATCTTGCCCTCGTGAAGCGCGGCGACGAGCGCATCCTCGTCGACCACCGCGCCGCGAGCGATGTTGATGAAAACGACGCCTCGCTTGAGCGACGCGATCTCCGCCGGGCCGATCAACCCTTCAGTCTCGGGCGTGTGCGGGCAACAGAGGACGACGGCATCTGCGCCGGAGAGCATCGCTCGCAAGTCTTCCAAGGGGAAAAGTCGATCGACGCCTAGCTCCGCGGCCCGCGCCGGATCGTAGCGTGACGCCGTCGCCCAGACAGTCATGCCGAACGCGCGGCCGATCCGCGCCACTTCGCGCCCGATTCGCCCCGGACCGACGATGGCCAATGTCTTGCCGCGAAGCTCACCGGAGGCGAAGCGCTCCCAGTGGTGCGCGCGCTGCCAAGATTGGAGATCGGCTAGCCGCTTCGTGTGGTAGAGCAGCGCGGCAAAGACGAACTCCGTCAACGGGCCGGCGTGGACGCCGCTGGCCGTGGTAATGATCAAATCGCTCCCCTGCAGACCGAGCCGCTTGACCAACATCCCGACGCCGGCCGACGTCGTCTGCACCCAGCGCAGGCGCGGGCACAGCTCGGACAGCGGAGCGTCCTCGCCCACCGGAAAATCCCAAAGCACCTCCGCCCGTTGCAGGAGCCGGCGCCACTCCGGGCGACGCTCGGCATATCCGGGCCAATCGGCGGGTCCGTTGTGATCCGCGGGATAGCGGGGAGGCGGCATCAGATCCGGGCGATAGATCAGCTCGACGCGCTCGGGATCGACCGACGCGATCCGAGCCGCGTGCTCCGCCTCCAGCGGCGATGTGATCATCACCACCACCTTCTGTCCCTGCTCCCACGCTTCCAATGCCTCGACCTCCTAGCCGATTGACCATTCCACGGACGCCAACTTGCCGCGCCCGCGAGATCGTAGCGCGGCCCCGATCACCTGGCGCAAGGGCACCTCGGACCGGCTCCAACTCACCTCTACGTCCATTTTTCGTCCCTATACGTAATTCCTACGTCGTCAAATTTGCGTCCGTGACCTAATGTAGGTGGGTGGAAAGTTCAGACCGTTGGCGAGTCATGCGTTGCGGCCGAGCCCGGCGGCATCTGCGCGACCTTAGACTCGATCGACATCCGCGCAGACCCAGGAGGAAATAGCCATGACGAGTCTCGGCGATTACCAGCTCAGTGAGTTTCCCCTCGGGATTCCACCTCTCGCGCTCCCGGATGAACGTCGCGCTTCAGGAATGGAGAGCGCCGCCCGTCAGGAACTCCGGCGTTCCGACGAGCTTCTCTGCCGCGCCATCATGGCAGTGGCCGCGGGACAATCCGAAGCTGCCCTAGCGGATGCCACGCGCAGCTTGATGGTCTTCGGCCACGTTGCGGACATGACCGCGACGGCAGCGCGCGCAACGTCCGGCGATGGTGACTCGCGTCACCGTGAGGCGCTTGCCGCCCAAACGCTAGCGCTGCTCGAGCTGCTGCCGGGACGGCTGCGGATCGGCGCGACGATCGTCCGGTCGGTAGCTGGAGGCCGGGAGAGACTTCTCGCGGCTGTTACGGGAATGGTTCGCCAGTCGAGCGCCATCCGGGAGCTGCTCGGCGAGATCGGTCTGTGCCGCCTGCTAGCGGACCTCCAGACAGCGATCGAGCCGGAGCGGTCGGTGCAGTCGACATCGGGTTCCACATCCGCGGCTCGGGCCGGTGGCATCTCCCCGACCGTCCTCTCCCCGCGCGAGCGCCAGGTACTCGGCCTGATGGCCGAAGGGCTGACGAATCAGCAAATCGGCGCGCGGTTGGGCATCAAGGGCATTACTGTCAACACTTTCGCCAGCCGGATCTTCAATAAGCTCGGCGTTGACAACCGGGCGGCCGCCGCCGCCTACGCTGTCCGCCACGGACTCGTATCTCTCTGAGCGAAAACCTTCGCCGCGACCTGCGCCGGCGCCTCATCCTCAGCCGGCGCAGCGGCTCCTCAACTCCCCTCACCACCCAAACGCACAGACCGCGCGGCGTGCGAACGCGCCCGCGTCATTCGGTCACGCTCTCGTGCGCGAGTGGAGCGACACCACAAACTTGTTTCGCGTAGACTGCGCTTTGCGCTGGCTGGGATCCGCGTACGTTGGGAATGGAGCGGGAGTCGGAGCGTGGTCGTCGAAACGGCGCGGTCGCGCGAGGAGGCAACGGGTCAAGCGAGCGCCGGGGCAGTACCTGGCGCGCGGGATGGGGAGCTAACCGAGGCGGAGATATCGCGAGGATTCATTCTCCTCGCCGTCGCCTCGTTTTGCTTCCAGATGATGATGAACGTCACCGAGTCGATCCGGCCGAACTTCTTCCGGGACATCATCGGCATGGACGGCGCACTGAACGGTTATCTCATCGCCATCCGCGAGCTTCCCGGCTTCCTGCTCATTTTCGTCGCCGCTGCCTTGCTTCGCCTCGGCATGGCACGCGCCGCCTTCATTTCCATCGCGGTAGCCGGCGTTGGCTTCGCCTCGTTCGCGGGTACCCATACCTTCGCGCAAGTCATCATTCCAACGCTGATCAGCAGCGTTGGCTATCACTCGATGCTGCAATTGCAGCCCGCGCTCGGCCTCTCGCTCGCTCGACGCGGCGAGGAAGGCACGATCCTCGGTCGCGTCAACAGCATCGGCTTCTTTGGCAGCCTCCTGGGGATGACAACCGTCTTCCTCGTCCTGCTTGGCGTCGAGCGTTGGACTGGCGACCTCGAAGCGCATCAAGAGCCGTATCTGCGCGCCTTCTTCATTTTCTCGGGAATGGTCGCGCTGATCGGAGCGGCCGCGATCCTGCGCTTCCCGGTTTCAGCGGCGGACCAGAAGGCCGCGCAGGAGGCGCCGCGCATCACCTGGCGCCGCGACTACAAGCTCTACTACTGGCTGTCGTTCCTCGATGGCAGCCGGATGCAGATCTACTTCGCCTTCGCTCCATTCGTGTTGGTCGAAGAGTTCGACGTGAACGCGCGCGCCCTGACGCTGCTCCTGATCGTCGCGTCATTGATCAACTGGCTAACCGGGAAGCGAGTCGGCCGCGCGGTCGATCGCTTCGGTGAAAAGCGCGTGCTGACCGCCGGCTATATCTGCCACCTCATCGTCTTCCTCGGCTTCGCCTTCGCGCCGAACGTCTGGTTCGCCTACCTTTGCTACCTCGGCTACAACTGGCTCTTCCTCTTCTCGATCGGCACGACGACGTACCTACGGAAGATCTGCCGGCGAGAAGACCTGGCGCCGAGCCTGGCAATGGGCGTCTCGCTCTCCCACCTGACCGCGATCGTGGTGCCGATCTTCGGCGCGGCGCTCTGGGACCGCCTCGGCTACCAGTTCCCGTTCTTGTTCGGCACCGTCTTCATCCTCCTCTCGCTCTGGGCCACGCAGAAGATCGACGTCGAGCGCCAGCGCGTCCGCGTCGCTTCGGCCGCGTGAGGTCGAGAGGCACGCGTATTGCCTCCCAGCCTCTCACAAGGACTCTCTGAGGGGGGTCGAGCACCGGTTTCGAATCCTCAGCGCTTCGTGTCGGGATCGGAGCGGCGGATTCGGAACATGGTGCAGTTGCGGTTCTGTTTTCGTCCGCGTCGCAGGGCGAGCTACGGTGAGCCGTCTTCGACAAAGGACGACGGGCCAGGACAAAGAGGCTAAGGCGGAGGGATCGCGGCATGATGCAAGAGCATGATCTCGATATTGAAGCGCGGCGGCTCTTGAAGGAAGCGTTACAGGCAGGCACTCGCGCGCAGGCGGTCCTTAGCTTGATCAATCAATCCAGGGCATTGCGAGCCGAAGCGGAAGACCTTAGGCAACAGGCAACCGCCTTGGCCACGGACGACGGGAGCGTACCGGCCCACGAGATTGCCGACGAGCGGACGGCACTCGCGAATGCCATCGGACGCTTACTGGTGCGACAGTTCGGGCTCAACGACGCAGGCATCGCACGATTATCGGAGTCGACCAGCGCCATTCTCGCCCACAAGCTGAGGCACGGCGTCCAGCTTGACAGCGCACAGATCAGAGCGGCCTTACTCGAAGCGATCGACAAATTCCTCTCCGATCGCGCGGCCTAGCAGCCAGTCAACTCTGCTCGACGCGTTAGGCGTCCGCGCCGGAGTACTCGTAGATCGTGACGCCGTCCTCCTGGTAGGCAACGCGCAGCTTGCCCTCGGCGGCAGCGCGCTCGAACTTCCGCAACGCGCCCTCGTCGTAATAGGTCCGCTCCAGGGGACCGATGTAGATGTAGCGGACGTGGTACCGGTCGAGGAGCGGGCGGATCTCGTCGAACGTCGTCCACGAGCCGAGCATCTCCTCGACATCTTGCTTGCGCCGCTGGATCAACGCCTCGTATCCGGCTCGCTGCTGAGTTTGATGCCAGTCCCAGCCGATGACTGTCGGCAGTCCGGTGTAGACGCTGACGCGCGAGCCCCAACGGTAAAGCGGCGTGACGCCCTCCAGGATCACCGGTGATCCCTGGACGTTGTCTTGTAGCCAGCGGATCGCGTTGTAGTCCGGCGCCAGGGAGTAGGACTGCCCCGCGCGTCCCTCGGGGAAATCGTCGTAGGTCGCCCACGGCATGTAGGCCATGCCGTCGAGCGTGCGCGGCAGCGACGTGAAGCGGTCGTTCAGCCGAGCAGGCGTCGCCAGCGCCGGGTAGGTCAAACCGGCGAGGATCAGCACGATCGCGACCGCGCTCCAGGCGACCTTCGCCGACAGCGCGAACAGGCTCCTTCGCTGCAGCACGAGGACGCCGATCCCTACCGCCGCCGCGAGCGCCAGAAGCACCCAAACCTGGAGATAGAACTTGAATACGGTGTTCATCCGCCCGATGTCGCCGCGCAGGGTGTAGCGCTCCACCGCGCCGCTGATGAGCAGCGCGACCGCGATCATGCCGCAGAGGAGGAGGCGGGTTGGATCATCGCGGCGCTGCCAGGCGACGAGCGCGGTCAGGCCAAGAAGCACGACGAGCAGCAGGATGAGCGCGTCCAGCAGCAGGGAAAGTGCAATGAGCGCCGCCACCACGATCGCGACGGCGAGCGAAGGCCGGATCGGCCATGCCCGAGTGCCGAAGGCGAACGAGGCATCTAGGTGACGCTCACCGGACGGTAGTGCGCCGTACGTCCAGCGGATACCGAGCGGCCTGGGCACCGGCCACAACGGTTGCGCCGCCGCCAATTCGGCGAGCAGGTACGAGACGACGAAGAAGAGCAGCACACCGTAAATGATCAGGTACTCGACAGGGCGAGTCGTCGGCGCCGTCCAGGGATCGAAGCCGCTTGCCGGCTGCGCGTAATGCGCGAAATAGGGCCAGAAAAAGAGTCGCCCGAGAGCGACCGTCACCACGGTCCAGATCGCCGCCCGGCGAAGCGCGGCGTACGACAGCCGCCAGGTCTCCTCCCTTGTCGCCGCTCGCGGCCAAGCCACCGCGACGAGAGCGAGAACTGGGCCGCCTTCAGGCGGAGCGGGGGACGGCTCATCCGACTCGACTGGCCGGACCGCGCCGGCGACCACTTCGAGCAGCAGGAACGCGCCGGCGGTGATCAGCACGTAGGTCGGGAAGTCCCAAGTGTTGAGCGGGTACAGAACGCCGGTCAGCAGCCCGGCTAGGGCGACAAGCCCTCCCCGTTGTGCCGCGCGCCGCCAAGGGATTGCCCGCAAGAGCGCGCGCCAGCCGGTCGGCGGCCGGAAGACTGGCGCGTCCGATTCGAGCGACGCGGGCTCATCGGCCGGCCAGCGCGGCGCGCAGACGATCGCCAACGCAACGATCAGCGCGGCGACCGTGAACGGCAGCGCCATCATGTGGGGATGAAGGTCGGCGAAGAGGAAGCTGAAATACGGGAACTCGTTGATCGTCCCCTCGATGATGCGTGACGGGTCCCAGAAGGCGTTGCTCGGCAGCGGCTGCCGCTCCACGATCGCGCGCCACACGCCGCGGACGATATCGCCGAGCGTTCCCAACGCCAGCGGATTGGACGGCGCCGGCAGATAACCGTACTCGCCGTGCCCGATGCGCCGCGCCATGTCGAGGTTGCCGATGACCGCGACGAGGAGCGGGCCCGCCAGTCCGAGCAACAGAACGACGAACGGCCGGCGCGGACGCTTCCCGCGTTGCAGGATGCGCAGCACCGCCGCCGTGAACGACCAGGCATTCAGCACCAAGAGCGCGAAGAGGGCCGCGACGGAGACATTGAAGGCGATCTCCGGGACGACGCCGGTCAACCGGACGACGGCAGCGAGGATTGCCCAGCCGAAGTAGTAGTAGTTCAGGTAGCCACCGGCGAACCAAGGATCATACGGCGGGAAGTGCGTCGAGCGGATGATCGCGTTGAAGTACGCGAACTCCATCGGCTTCTCGCCGCCCCGCCACGGATGCCACAGATCGGGATTCTTCGACCGTAGCCAGGCGAACGCGAAAAATGCCGCGAGGAAGAGCACCTCGGCGAAGAGAATCTCCCGCCATTTCCGCCGCAGGTCGCCCGCGAAGTCTCGCCACCGCCGGCCGACCGCCAAGATGGAGAGGAGCGCCGTCACCGCGATCCCGGCAATGACCGGATCGCGGCCAAAGTCCACGACACGGAGACTCGCGAGGAGCCAGGCAAACCAGGCTGGGATCAGCAGCCCGACGGTCTTGGCGACGGCATAGCCGCGGTCGGGCAGCCCGCGCAGCACGCGCCAGCAAAGCGGGACAGCGGCCAGCGCCATGACTTGAAGCGCGAGGTACCACGCCCGCAGCGCGTGGCGGTTCGCCCAGCTCTCGCGGTCGAAGATCTCGCTCCACGTCCCGCCCGCCTGCTGAACGCGGCGCTCGGCCTCGTCCATCATCAGCATGTCATGGCCGGCCTGATTGCTTCGGATCAGCGCGATGTCCTCTTCGAGCTTCGCGCCGAGTTGTTCAGCGATGCGCTCCCGGTCATAGGCTGCCGTCTTGCGGAAGATCAGCACCTTCGGGTGGTCGTAGACGGTGAACGCTTCCTCGGCGTTGTCGTCATTCAGCTCGATGCCGAGGAAGCGGGGATGGGACGTGAACGTCTTGACCAGCTCGAAGCCGAGCTCCCCGGAGAAGAGCATGCGGTAGTACTCGATCGTCATCGGAAAGCGCTCGGGCATGCGGACGACCGAGCCATAGATGCGGTTACTCGTTTCGAAGATGTAGTCGGCGCGATCGAGCGAGTCGAGGAGCGCTTCTAGCTTCTCGGGGGTGTCATTCGCGTAAAGATCGAGCCGCTCCTCCGGGTAGTCGGTCGGGCTCGGGTAGCCCGGCAGCGCGAGCGGAATGCCGTCGTCCCAGATGACGGAAGTCCGCGTCGAGCCACGGGGAATGTTCTCGTAGATCCACGCGGAAGCGGCAATCCGGGTAACCGGCCGCGTGTAGATGCTGGTGAAGGCGAGGGCGTACCAGAGCGTCGGGAGGAGGACGATCACCAGCGGCGCATAGGCGACGACGCGATGCAACCACCCACGCGCCTGTCCCCAGGCCGCGATCCGAACGAGCAGCGCCGCCGCCAGCAGCACTAGGAACGGATACGCCGGCAGGACATAGCGCATCGTCTTGATGAACGCGGTGCCGTAGTAGAGGAGATGGAACGCCGGCCAGCCGGCGAGGACGACCAACCAGGTCGGCGGCCACCGCCGTGCGCTCACCAGCCGGAGACAAGCGAGTGTGACCGCGATCAGCGCCGTGACCCCAAGCGGCACGCCCATCCCCCAGCGCACCAGGTTTTCCAAGAGGAATGTCATCGGCGGGCGGTCCGCCCATTGGTGCGATGGCGGCATATCGGCGACGCCGCTCTGGACAGCGCTCCAATAACGCACCGTCTCCACGAAGCGCGGATCGAGCTCGAAGCTGAGCGGGCTGGGGCCAAGGAAGGCGTACGGCTGAAAGATCCGGAACGTCCAGGCCGCGCTGACGAGCGCGACGATCACGCCGAGGAACGGTGGCAGCGCGCGCCCGCCGGGGCGGCGGAACATCGCCCACCAGTCTTGGCGGCGCACCGCTTCCACGAGCGGCAGCGCGGTCACGGCGAGGATCGGCAACGCGCTGAGCTTGCTCGCGATCGCCAGGCTGGCCATCGCGCCGGCGAAGAGGTAGTCCCACCAGCGCCCCCGGTCGTTCGCCCGCAGCGCGAAGTAGAACGCGGCGAGGCAGAGAGTCGCCACGAACGTGTCGAAGGTGCCGTAATGGGAGAGCTGGATGTGCAGGACCGTCAGCGAGAGGAGGAGCGAGGCGACCAGCCCAGTGCGCACGCCGAAGAGCCGCCGCCCGACGAGATAGACGAGCAAGACCGTCAGCAGATCGAACGTCGCGGAAACGGCCCGGCTGACAAGATGGAAAGAGCCGTAGACATTCTGGCCGGTGAAGTCGGCAATCGCCTTGTCGAGAAAGAGCGGAAAGGTGCCGTAGATATAGTTGCCGAACTCGTTGTTGAAGGGATTGAGCGGTGAGGTGGCGCTGTCGAAGTAGTCGCTGATGCTATCCGGCCAGCGGATGCCTGTCGCCACCATCGTCAGGTAGCGCTCGTCCGGGTGCAGGTAATGCCCCTCGTCCCAATCTCGGCCAGTGAATCGGAGCCCGGCGGCTATGAGGAGGATGCCGATGAGGACGAGTGTGGCGCTGTGGCGGCGGACAGCGACGCGAGCGCCTTCTAGAGCCAGGCGGCCTCTAGATCTCTCGATGTGTTCCGTCTGCAGCATCCGTCACCTACCGCCGAGCGGCTGGTTGCCGGCAATGGCTGGGGCTTGAAGGCGGAGCGACAGCCTCGCGACGGCTCGAGGCCGCCGGTTCTGAGCGCGCGGGCAAGCCGGCATTCATCGCTCTCGCGGGACTCGCCGAACCTAGTGCGCCGTCCCGCACCTAGCGGACGCCTGGTAAGGCTCGCTGCTCACATCCCCGGCGCCTCGGCATCGGACCGACCACCCGCTCGTCGTTGCTCCCTGGCGCCTGTCCTCTCTCGCCTGTCCGCTCGATTGTACTCCCCTCAACCCGCCTTGACGCAGCGAACGAACTGGTACGCGCCGACCGGAGGCAACGGCTCCTCAAAGTAGCGGCGATACCACCACTCGAGCGGCTTCGCCTGCAGCGGATGAAGAACCCACCGCCCAAGAAGACGCTTGCTCAGGAGATTCGGGACACCCAAGTAATGCGCCAGGTCGAACGCTCGGTGCGCGGCCGGAGAGAAGTAGTAGTGATGCTCGACGACCTCGAGCCCGACAGCGGCGAAGCGGTCGCGCCACACGGCGGGTGGATCGACATGGTAGTGGTAGGAGATCCGATTGAAGAACGCGCCGTATGCGTGTCCCAACCGCTCCAGCCCGAGCCGCCGAGCGACCGTCGCGCCGAGGAGATATTCCGGGTAGTGCTCGCTCGGGAGAGTGGTAGCGAAGGTGCCGCCCGGCCGCAGCACGCGCGCGATCTCGCGCAACGCCGCGTTGATGTCGGGGATATGCTCCAGCACGCAGTTGCTGACGACGGTCGCGAATGCGCCATCCGGGAAAGGCATCTCGGTCGCGCTCGCCTGGACGAGATGCCGATAAACGACCGGACGGCGCTCCGCCGCCTCGCGAAGATCGCGGCGCATCGGGTCGATCCCGACGTCGATCGGCTCGTTATAGGCGACCGACGCAAAATGCCCATCGCCGCAACCGACATCGAGGACAGGATGGATCAGGGGGACCGACGACATGAACCGGGCTTCGACGGAGCGGAGCAACGCCCGGTGCGGCGCCATCTCCCTAAGGTGCCGAGTCAGAAAGTCGGGAGTCGGCGGCGCGGCCACTACGCTCAGGCCCCCTCGTCTGAGCGCTCGGCCGTGGACGCCGTGACGCTGGGATCAGGCCGGCGCTTTTCCTGGCACAGCGTCTCGAAGAGCCGCTCGTAGGCGCTCACGGTCACGTCGAGATCGTAGACCCGCTCGATCTCGGCGCGCGATCGCACATAGCGCTGCTTATTGCGCAGCACGGTGGTGATCCCCTCGGCGAGCGCCGCGGCATTCGCGACGGGCACGATCTCGCCCATCCCGGTCACGCGGACCGGCTGGCGGACACCAGGCAGATTGCTCGCGACGACCGGCGTGCCGCAGAGCATCGCTTCGACCTGCACCAGCCCGAAGGATTCGGTCGAATTGACGCTGGTCACCAGCAGGCAGTCGAGCGCACCGTAGTAAGCGGGCAGCGAGGCCGGATCGAGCGTGCCGAGAAATTCCCAGTGATCCCCCAGCGCCGCGATGCGCGGCAGCAGGCGGTCGCGGTAAGCCTCTTCCCCGAGGACGTTCTGGTACGGTCCTGCGAAGAGCACCTTGAGCGTGGGGAACCGCTCGAGGAGGATCGGCATTGCCTCGACCAGGTACTCGATCCCCTTCTCCGCCGCGAAGCGCGCCGCGTAGCCGATGACCGGCCGTCCCTCCAGCCCGTGAGCGGCCCGAAACGCGGCCACGGCCGCTGGATCGGGCGCCGGCATAATGACCGGCGGCGGAATCACGACGAGCTTCTTGCGGAATCGGCGAAGGTATCGGGAATGGTCCGCGTAGTCTTGGGTATAGGCGACGATCCGGTCAGCTAGCAGCCCGGCGGCCATGTTGGCGACGAAGACGCCTTCGTCGATTACTCGGTTGAATCGGCCAGCCGGCAATTGGAGATCGCAGTGATATGTCAAGACCGTCGGCTTACCGAAGAGACGGCCACGAAGGGCGATGCCCGCCGCGTCGAGCTGCGGCAGGTGCAGGCTGATGACGTCGTGCTCGCGGACGAGCCGGGTCGCCCAGTAGCCGAGCGTCGGCATGACGACGCCCTTGCTGATCCGCATGACGACCGGCACCCGCACGATCCGCAGGCCGTCCAGCACCTCCTCGCGTGGCAGCGATCGCTCATATTGCGAGGTGAGGATCGTTACCTCGTGGCCGCGCGCCGCCAGGGCATGGCCCAGGCGCTCGACGTAAATCGTGAGCCCGCTGACGTGGGGCCGGTAATAGGTCAGTCCAAGCAGGACGCGCATCCGTCGCTCGCCTACGGCTCCGCCCATCACACGAAGAGATCGCGATGTTCGGCGACCCACTCGACGAGACAGCGGATGCCGTCAGCGACCGAGACACGCGGCGACCAGCCGAAGTCGCGCGCGGCCTTCGCCGTGTTGGCGATGAAGACCGGCTGATCGCCTGGTCGCCAAGAGGAGAACGCCGGATCGGGAACCGACCGCCCGAGCGCCTGCTCGACCAGCGGCTTGAACTCCCACCAGACGGAAATCGCGTTCGCCGCGCCGCCACCCATGTTGTAGACCTGGCCGCGCGTCGTCTCGATGCGATCCACGGCAGCCTCGAAGGCATCGAGCAGGTCGTCAATGTAGAGGAGATCGCGAACCTGCTTGCCGTCGCCGTAAATCGTGATCGGCTTGCCGGTCAGCAGCGCGATCACGAACCACGCCACCCATCCCTGATCCTCCACGCCCATCTGGCGCGGGCCGTAGATGCACGACTGGCGGAAGACGATTGTCGGCAGGCCGTAGATCCGCGCGTAGTCGCGCACGTATTGGTCGGCGGCGCCCTTCGAGCATCCGTAGGGAGAGTGGAAATCGAGCGGTTGCCGCTCGTCTACCCCCTCTGGCAGATCGCGGTAGGCGTAGCGCGTCGGTAGCTCGACGGTCGGCTCATCCTCCATCGCCCCGTAGACCTTGTTGGTCGAGGCATAGACGAAGACCGGCGAGCGCCCGGAAAGGCGCGCGGCTTCGAGCAAATTCAGCGTCCCGAGGGCATTGACCTCAAAGTCGCGACGCGGCTCGGCGACTGACGTCGTGACCGCCGTCTGCGCCGCGAGGTGGTAGACGACGTCCGCGCGGGCGACTGGGGCGGCACAGGCATCGGGATTGACGATGGTGTCGACGATGAGGTCGAAGCTGTCTCCGTGCCGAGCGCGCAGCCAATCCACGTTGGCCTCAGCTCCGCGCCGAGAGAGATCGTCGAGTAGCGTAACGCGATGCCCGGCGGCAATGAGTCGGTCGGCCAAATTGGCGCCAATGAAGCCAGCGCCGCCGGTAATCAGAACAGACTTTTGCCCCAGTGCCATGCCACACCCACATCAAAGTTCCGCCCAGCGGTCTCTACCCATCACGGGGAACCGATCATACCACCCGCCACTGGTGTCCGGAGCGGCATGCTCGCCTGCCCCGAAGGGCGTCTAACCGCCGACCGCCTCTGTTGATTGCCTTCGCTCCCGCCCTCCCCTCGATCCTCCGTCTCGAACGTTGCCCTTGCGCAAGCAAACGCTCATCTACAGCAAACGACGTTGGCGATCCGAAGCCATTACAGCCGATCTCGCGTTCCCAAGTCATCCGAAATACGGATGACACACCTCCTTGCAGGGTTCACCATGGCCCTGGCAACGATTGCGCCTACGTCGGCTGAGCTCCTGGTTCCAACCATCGTCCAAATTGCACGGGTAAAGCATCCCGCCGGCGGTTGTCTGCCTATCTCATACGGGCGCCGCTCGATCACGACGCGCGTCCCGCGTGAAAGTGAATCGTGTAAGAACGGTTTCCTCGGTAAGGCGATCGGTGGTCATCGACCGTGAATCGCGTTACGCTACGCTGTTGCGGCGCGGGCGGCCGAACGCCGCGGAACGAAAGGAGGGAAGAGCAGGAATAGTGACGGCGCTCAATATTCGAGAGCGCCGATGTGGACGTCACCTGACGCCCACCGAAGCGTTGAAAGGAAGGCGATAGATCATGGTTGGCGACCCGTTTGCTCTTTGCCGGGGACTCTTCGCATCTCGCATCAATCGCCGTTCCCTGCTCGTACGAAGCGCTGGCGCGGGCGCGCTCCTCGCCAGCAGTGGCGCCCTCGCTCGATATGCGGCGGCGCAGGAAGGCACCCCCGGCGCAGTTCAGATCCCGCCCGGTTGCACCCTCGTAGCCGAGAATCTCATCAACCCCCGCTATCTCGCCGTCGCTTCCGACGGCAGCATCTATGTCACCGAAGCAGGTACCGGCGGCGATGAGGAGCTCGTTCTTCCTATCGTCGAGCCAGGCGCTTCCCCAACAAGCGGGACGCCCGAGGCCCGGCCAGCAGGCAATCGCGGCCTGACCGGCCAGGTGAGCCGAATCGCTCCGGACGGCACAACGGAAGTCGTCGTTTCCGGTTTGCCCTCGTACTCGGTCGAGGAGCCGGTCGGACCGGCCGGCATCACCATCGCCGACGATGGCACGATCTGGATGGCCGTCGGTGGACCTGGGCCAGCCACTCCGTTCGTCGACCCGCTGCCGAACGAGAACTCGGTCGTCTCGGTCGACCCGGCGACGGGCACCGTGACGAGCGTTGCCGATATCGGCGCCTATGAGAAAGCGAACAATCCGCACCCGGCGTCGATCGACTCGAATCTCTACGGCATCGCGGTCGGACCGGATGGCATGATCTACGTCGCCGATGCAGGTGGGAATACGGTCTACAAGGTCGACCCGGCGAGCGGATCGCTCGAGGTCGTCGCGGTGATCGAGGATATCCCACTCCCGGAGGGCGCGATGGGTCCGCCGATGCTGGAACCGGTGCCGACGAGCATCGCTCCGATCCCGGAGGGTGGTCTGTACGTCGGCCTGCTCAGCGGCGGTCCGTTCCCGCCGGGCGCGGCGAAGATCCTTCAGATTTCAGCGGACGGCACGGCCACCGATGCCGTGACCGGACTGACCATGGTAGTCGACGTCAAGATCGGACCGGACGGCAACCTCTACGCCAGCCAGATCTCGCTGAACCTGCTGAGCGCGCCGCCGGAGCCCGGCAACGTCGTGCGGATCAACGCCGACGGCTCGCAGGAAGTCGTCGTTGAGGGCCTGCCGCTTCCGAACGGGATCGATTTCGACGCGGAGGGCAACCTCTACATCGTCGCCAACGCCGTGAGCTTTGGCCCGCCAACTGGAATGGTCCTGCGATGCGACGGCGTGGCAGCGCCGGGAGGCATGTCCGGAACGCCCACTGCCTAGCTCCTAGGCGAGAAAAACGAGCGCAAGAAAAACGATCCGGCGCCAGGTCTCCACCTGGCGCCGGATGCATTGTTGGCTGACCCGAGACTGACGGGATCGTCGGTTAGCCGGAGAGTTCCTGCGCTGATTGCTCGGTCACAACGAGGGGTTGCGGGCGATAGTACCGGATCGTTTGGCGCTTGATCCAATTTGCCATCGCCTCGCCGGGCACTGTGCCAGGGGGAGCATCGGCTCGCTCTACGACACCGCCCCATTCCTCGAGCGTCGCCACCAGCCGGTCTCCAATCAGCACACGCTCCCCGCCCTTGATTCCTACAGGCTCGCCAGCGAGTAGGATCGGGAGCTTGGCGAGGGGAGCGAGCGGCGGAGACCAACCGGGCACGACTGGGAGGAATCCTCGCACGGCGATAACGCCGGATAGGAGATCCGGCACCGCGGCAGCGGCCGCCAGCGCCATGATCGCGCCCTGCTCCACGCCAATGAGGAACGGAAGCTCGGCGTCCGGTCCTCCACCCTGCCGGTCGATCTCATCCCAGAGGAACCGCTCGATCTCGGAAAGCGTGTCCCCGAAGGAGATGGGCGATGGCTGGTCCATCGGTCCGATGAACCAGGTGTAGCCGATGATCTTTCGCCCTTGATATACGCCCTTGAAGGACTCCAGTCCAATGATGCGCCCCGTGGGAGCGGCGGCCAGCCCGTACTCCTTGACGTCTGGAGCGAACTGGTTGTCGTTGTGGAGCGTGATGATGCGAGGAGAGCCCTGCCCCTCTTGAATGCGAGCGTAAATCAGCTGACTGAGTGGACGATGCACGGCAGAACTCCACGGCGGCTCGGCATTCCGAAGGCGCCTTCGGAATGCCGAGCGCTTATGACTTGACCAGGCTCCTGACTAATCGACGCTCTTCTCAGCCGACTGAGCGGCGTGCTTGCCGGCGGTGTAACCCCAGACGGTCCCGTTACCGATGGTGGCGCCACCACCCCAGTACGCATTCACGCTCGGGTTGGCGATGCAGTTGCCGGCGCCATAGAGTCCCTCGATCGGGGTGCCGTCCCAGCGCACGATCTGCGCGTTGGTATTGATGACCGGACCGCCATTCGTGTCGACCGCCGAGGCCGTGACGATGAACGCGTAGTACGGCCCCGTGTCGCTGAGCGGATACATCGCGACGTTCGGCTGATCCGGCGACGGATACTCGGTCAGCGTCTTGGTCTGGCTCGTCGGGCCATACGGGATCGTGACGTCGTAGCGGAGCGAGCCGCGCTCGAAGTCGAGGTCCTGGCCGGTGCGAGCGTACTCGTTGAACTTCGCGACCTCCTCCAGGAGGTTCTGCTTGAAGTTCGGATCCAGCTTGAGGTTGCCGGTGTACTCCGCAAGGCTCTCCACCCGCTCGGCGATCGCATCGGCAAGCTCTTCGAGCGTCTCTCCCATGATGATGTACGGCGTGGTCGTGGGATCCGCCGGGATCGGGAAGCTGCCGCCCCAGTTGTCCTGGAGGCGCTGATCGTAGATGTAGAACGCGAGGCGGTTCGTCCAGTCGCCCCAGTTGGGATCCCAGTAGAGGTGTGCCATCGGGCGGTCCTGGTAGTTCCGCTTTTCATTAACAAATCGGCGACCCTTCTTGTTGACAATCAGGAAGGAGTCGCCGTTCAGGAACCACATACAGTTGTAAGCTTCCGCGCTGGAGATGACTTGCTCGAAGATGCCCTGGTTCCGCCATACGTTGTGGAGATTTCCGAGCTTGGCGCCCAGAGAGGCGGCGATCCGGAGCAGGTCGCCCTCGTTGGTCGGGGCCGAACAACCGCCGTAGTACGGGAACGGCATGAGGTGGTGCATCATGTCGCGGTTCCGGGCGAAACCACCGGTGCCGAAGATGACACCCTTGCGCGCCCGCACGGCGATTCGGCGCTCAGCCACCGGCGTGCTCTCTGCCTCCGGAGTGGCGGCAGCCGCGGGATCGGTGATGACGACCTCAACGCCGATCACTTCGCCCTTCGAGTTGACGATGACCTGATCGACCCGGTGATTGAGGTAGATGTCGATGCCATTATTCTGCGCCCACGCCGTGTAGCCGTCGATCATGTCCTTGCCGCGGCCAACGCCGCCCTCGGCATTGGTCGGGTGGAGCGTGCGATGCGTCGGCTGCACGTCCTCCTCGTACATTTCCATGTAGTCGATCTGGACCTGGTCGAAGTGCGGGCCGAAGCCTTGGCCGTAGATCCACTTGATGGCGCCTTGCTCTTCGAGGAAGGAAGCAGCCTCGCCGGCGGTGTCGTAGTACGTCGTAAAGAGCGCGTAGTCTTCGTCGGTCAGACCATACTGAGGATCGTTCGGGTTATAGAGGGCCGGATACGAGTAGCGCGTCATGTACTTCAGCGCGTCCTCGCGCGGATCCGCGATCCCATCACGCTGCATGAGGTGGTTGTTCGGGAGCCAGGCGCCACCACCGGAGACGAGCGTCGTTCCACCGAGGTAGGTGCCCTTCTCGTACATCACCACCGAGGCGCCATGCGCCCGAGCGGTGATTGCGGCAGCGAAGGCCGCGCCGCCGGAGCCCGCGACAACGACATCGTACTCAGCATCCCACGCCTGCTGAGCGGCCGCGCGCGAGGCGGCGAACGGTACCGAACCGACCGTGGCGGTAGCCGCCATCGCGGCGCCTACGCCACTCGCCTTCAGGAATCCCCGGCGGGATACGCGAAGCCGAGGATCAGCCTTGAACGACGGCATTGATAACTCCTCCAAAATTGACCAACGGAATCCCAAATCCCCTCCCAAAATTCCGGCTATCGCGCGAGCGCAACCACCTCCTTTCCCGCGCGGGCGCGCGCCGAAACCGTGCTGCGCCCGCCGGCGAGCACAGATTCGCAGGACCACTTGGGTCGATAAGTCGGGGAATATCCTACACCAGGTGTACCAAACGTCAAGCGAATTTTGTCATGACTGCTGCATTCGGACCGAGTAGACTGGGCGACTTAGCGACAGATACATATCCGCCCGGGTCAATGAGGAGGCGCCATTCACATGGCAGACACCAAGCGATCGCATGTCGCCTACAAGATCATGACAGCCCTGCCGAAGTTCGGTCTTTGGGCAACGTCGGCCCGAGACTTCGAAACGCCATATGGTCGCGTTGGCTTCCGGCAGGCCGCGATTCTTTGGCAACTCCGCTCGGGACGCTTTGCACGAGAGGGTACGTCGCCGACCAAGCTTGCGGAGAGCTTCCTGGTGCAACCGAGCGTCATCACGGGAGCACTCGCGAAGCTCGAGGCAAACGGGCTCATCACCCGAACCGTTTCCGCATTGGACGCTCGCCAGTCGCTCATCAAGATCACCGAGAAAGGCCGACAGCTCAGCGAGCACGTCGAAGGCTTCTACCTGACAGAGATCGGCGATCTCATCAAGGATCTGGACGAAAACCAGTTCGAGGAGCTGGAGCGGAGCCTGGAGACGCTCGACCGGATCGGCGATCAGCTCTTGCGGCGGCGAGTCGAGAAGTTGACTCGGCGCGGCATGTCCAACACGAAGCGGAACCTATCCGGCGTAAGGTCCACCGACTGAAGCCGGCTGCAGCAAGCTGGAAAAGCGAAACAGGACGGGCCAGCGTGACCCGCCCCAGTGGTCGTGTGCCGCGTGGAAACGTCTCCGGTTAGCGGAATCCGCGCCCGCCTCCGCCGGACGAGCCGCCGCTGAACCCGCCACCGCCAAAGCCACCGCCTCCGCCGCCCCAGCCGCCGCCGCCGCCGCCGCCCCAGCCGCCGCCTCCGCCGCCGCCGAAGCCGCTGAACGCGCGCGCCGCGCTCTCGAGCATGTCGAGCAGGCTGTCGCTCGAGCGCTGAAGCGTCCGGCCGGCGCGGTCGCTCGCCTCTTGCATGCTCGGAACGTCGAGGTCGAAGTCTCCGCCTTCGCCGCTTGGCGCGCCGTGAGACTCGCCTCCGGGTACGAAGACCGTCGTTCCGCCGCCGGTCCGCATCGTCCGGCGCGGATAGCGAACCGGGCCGAACGGATCGCCAAAGACGACCACCGGCCCATCACCCCACCAGGAGGGCAGCGGAGCATCGACGCTGGCGAACTTCTGGACCCAAGAACGCTCCAAGCCGAATGCGACGGCGTACGGAAGGTATTTCTCGAAGATTTGCCGGCTCTCTTCGACCTTTTCGTACTTCTCGATATCACTCAGGTACTTGCGGAACGCGCGCCATTTCGCGGCAGCCTCCGCGCCCTCGAGCGTCTTGCGCGGCATGGCCGAGCTCATCAGCAGGAGCATCAAACCAATCGCGGCGACGGCCGCCACCGCGAACCAGTAGAACGCGGCGCCCCCGGCGATGCCGCCGCCGAGGCAGCCAGCCAGGATAACGACGACCATCACGACGATGCCCGCCGTCCGCCAGGCGGAGCGGGTGGCCTCGGGCGATCGTGGGAAATAGCCTCGCTTGACGAGCTCGTCGTAGAGCAGCTCTTTGATGCGCGGCGTCGCCGAGGTGAAACGCGCTTTGACCTCGATGAGCTTGACGGTCTTCCCCTCTTCCAGCGTGCCGGGGAAGATCGCCTTCAGCAATTCAGCTTCGAACGGCGCGAGCGTCGCGTTCGGCTGGACCACGGTGATTTCGAAATCGCGGCTGCCACGTCTCCCTTGCGTCTCATTCATCCGGATGACGCCGCGATGCGCGAGATCGACGACCGTCGCAAGGACGTCATGCTCGTTCGCCACCTCGTCAACGAGCGCGCCGGCAACGCCAGGCGGCAAGTCGTCCGGCGGAGCGGGCAGGAACTCGGCGACGGCTCCGACATGGGGATCGCGGCCACGGGTATACCACAGGCCATACAAGCCGACTCCGCCCCCGGCAAGAACCAGGAGCCCGATGCCGAGGAAGATGGCGTTCAGAAGGTTGCGCCGGTCGGCGGCCTCTTCTTCTCGGCGGCGCTCGTCATCATCCCGCTGCTGCCAGCTCGGCGGCTGCGCGTCCGCGATCGGCGGGACTTGCAAGCGAACGAGGAATTCGTCCCCTTCGTCGAGGTTCGAGCGCTCCCAGCGCCAAGTCTGACCGTCGGTCGTGTGCTCCTCGGGAGGCTCCTCGCCCGACTCGCCGACCCGCAGCTGCGGCGCGTCCAGGTCCACCGGCCGCGGCAGGACGATAGTGACCGATGCTTCCCGCACGGGAGCGACGTCGGTCACCTCCTCGCTGATCGCTGTCCACCAGATCTGCTGATTCGATTGCTCCGGATCGTCGTAGGTGTAGACGCGCAACGCCCCGTAGACATCGTAGGAAAGCTGGAAGATGCGGGTTTCGTTTCTCGCGCTCTCGAATGCCCACTCAATGAGAAGCTCAGACGAGCTTTCCTCGACAGTGAAGGTGCCCGGATCCTCATCCCACCCGTTCCGGGCAACCAGCCGGTAATTGATCGTCCCGTCGGGCGAGAACTCCTGGATGCGGATCGACTCGATCGGGATGTCGTCAATGCGCGCGAGTGGAATGGTCGCGAAGCCGACGGAGAATGGCCCACCCCGGAATTCGATCTCCTGCCGCTCGACCACGTGGTAGGAGCCGTCTTCGCGCACCTCGAGCGTGACATCGTACCGGCCCCAAACGACCGACCGGTCTCCCTGCGCTCCGGCTGGCTCGCCGCCGGCCACCAACGCGAAGCTGGCGACGAGGACCGCGATGGCGAGCACGGCAATGAGCCGAATCGTTCGCGGCGCAAAGTTGAGAGGGGTAAAGGTCTCGATCCGAGGTGAGCGCATGGCAATCCAATCAACTGGTCGCGCCGCTCGATCGGGGGTTGACTCGCGGCGCATCCTCGCTATCTGCGCATGAAAGGCAACGCCGGATCGCCAAGTAGCCGGCCCGACGCGATCCAGCTTTGTCTGTCTCGCATTATCCCACGCCGCGCGTCCGGGCCGTCGGGAGCGGAGCGCGACGGTATGCTACGCTTCCAGCATGAACGCGCGTCTGCCCTCGGCAAATGGCCACCCACTCACTTTGCAACGAGCGCTCGATGTCCTCACCGAGCACGGATACCGCCTCACCTCACCGCGCCGGACGGTGGTCGAGGCAGTGCTGAGACACAGCCGGCCCTTCACCGCCGAGCAGCTGGTGGCGGAGCTTCCGGCAATTGGCAGGGCAACAGTCTATCGAACGCTCGAAATCCTGGCGTCCGTTGATCTTCTGACGCGTTTGCTGCAACCCGACGGACATCCGGCGTACGTCGTCGGGCAGCCCGGGCACCGGCATCATCTCGTCTGCTCCGCGTGCGGCGTCGTCGTTGCCTTCACCCGCTGCCCGGTCGAGGACCTGGTGCGGGAGCTTACGCGCGACACCGAATTCGCGATCCACGGTCACCATCTCGAAGTCTTCGGACTCTGCCCGACCTGCCAGAGCACGACACATCTCACCCCGCCTAATTGACACATTGTCTCAGTAAGTGCTACGATCCGGGCCGGTCAGGCGGCTCCGAGCCAGCGTTTGGCGTTCCGCCAGCGCGAGATCCGCGAGACGAGGGAGAGGATCATGATCGCCGACGCGATGGTGCGACGGCTCACCCGGAGAGACATCATCGCTGCATCCGTTGGGCTGCTGGCGTGGCGCCTGGCCGCTGGCGGAAACGTAGCTGCTCAGTCGGCGACACCTAGCCCGGAATCATTCCCGCCATTCCCCGAGCTTCCTCCCCTGCCAGCCGCGACGCCACGAGAGGACAGGCCGCTGGCCGTTGTCACCACCACTGGAATCCTGGCCGATCTCGTCAGCCAGTGCGGCGGCGAGCGCGTGGAAGTCAATTCGATCCTGCCGGCGAATGCTGATCCGCACGACTTCGAGCCCGCGCCGGAGGATCTCATCCGCATCGCGGAGGCCGATCTGATTGTCGTTCACGGTTTGCGGCTCGACGCATGGGCAGAGCCGCTGATCGACAGCGCGGACGCCTCGGCGCCGATCGTTATCGCCACCGATGGTATCGAGACGATCGCTTCCGACGAGGAGGAGTTCTCGGAGGGCGATCCGCACGTCTGGTTCGATCCGATGCGGACGAAGCAGATGGTCGCCAATATCGCGAGCGGCCTCATCGTCGCCGACGGCGATGGGGAAGCGGATTACCAGGCGAGGCAGACGGCCTACGCGGCGCACCTTGATGCCCTCGACGCGGCGATCGCCGAGCGAATTGCGCTCATCCCGGCCGAGCGGCGAAAGATCGTAACGAATCATGACTCGCTCGCCTACTACGCGGCTCGCTACGGTCTGGAGATCGTCGGGACAATCATTCCCGGCATCGACACTCGGACGGAGCCATCCGCGAAAGAGATCGCCGAGCTTATCGACACGGTCGAGCGCGAGGGAGTGCGGGCGATCTTCATCGAAAACACGGCCAGCGCGCGGCTCGCTGAATCGCTTGCGGAGCAGGCAGGAATTGAGGTCATCGCCTCGCTGTATACCGACAACCTCGGTGAGCCGGGCTCCGGCGCCGAGACGTACATTGGCCTGATGCAGACGGACACCCGCATCATCGTCGAGGCTCTGCGGTAGACGCCATATGGTTGCTGAGCTCGCCGAGCGTCCCGAACGCGGACGATCTCGCCTCGTCACCGCCAATCTGAGCGTGCACTTCGGCGAGCGCTCGGCGCTGGAGGATGTCTCCGTCTCGTTCGTTTCCGGGGAGACGGTCAGCCTGCTCGGGCCAAACGGCGCCGGGAAGAGCACGCTGCTCAAGGCGATCGCCGGCCTGCTGCCCGCATCGCACGGCACGGTCACTTTGGACGGCGTGCCGATCAGGCGACCGAATCCCGCCGTCGTCTACGTGCCGCAGCGATCGAGCGTGGACTGGTCGTTCCCCGTCAGCGTCCTCGATGTCGTCCTGATGGCGCGGGCGTTCCGCCGCTCGCGGCTGCTGCCCTTCGGCGACGCCGACCGTGACGCCGCGCTCGCGGCGCTCGATCAGGTTGGCATGCGCCGGTTTGCGCCGTATCAGATCGGCGCCCTTTCTGGCGGCCAACAGCAGCGCGTCTTCCTGGCAAGAGCGTTGCTGCAGGATGGCGAGGTCTATCTCCTCGATGAGCCGTTCACCGGCGTAGACGTACCGACGCAGGAGCTGGTCGTCTCCCTATTCGACAGCTTGCGCCGGGCCGGAAAGACGATCGTCTTCGCTACGCACGACTTAGCTCAGGCGGTGAAATCGTCCGATCGCATCATCCTCCTCAATAGGAGGTTGATCGCGTTCGGTCCGCCACGGGAGGTGATGACCGCCGCTCACCTGCGCGCGACCTATGGCGGCCAGGCGGTGCTGCCCTTCGACCTGTTGGAGCGAACGGGAGGGCCATCGTGAACGAGTGGCTGCTCGACCCGCTCCGGCACACGTTCATGCAGCACGCGTTCCTCGCGATCGTGCTGGTCGGCGTGATCTGCGGCGTTACCGGCACGTTCGTCACGCTGCGGGGCCTGGCGTTCATGGGAGACGCCCTCGCACACGCCATCTTCCCCGGCATCGTGATCGCCTATCTCCTGGGCGGCAACTTCCTGATCGGCGCGCTGATCGCCGCGATTGTCGTCTCGCTCGGGATCGGGCTAATCAGCCAGAGCAGCCGGCTCTCCGGCGACACCGCGATCGGCGTCCTCTTTGCCGGTGGCTTCGCGCTCGGCATCGCGCTCATCTCTGCCCAGAGAACCTATGTCAAGGACCTCACCAGCTTCCTGCTCGGCTCGATCCTCGGCGTTACTCGCGGAGATCTCTACCTCAGCGCCGCCGTCGGCGCGCTCGTCCTCGGCACGCTGGCGTACTTCCGGCGCGAGTTGACGATCATCGCGTTCGACCGCACCTTCGCCCAGTCGCTCGGACTCAATCTCTGGGCATTCGACCTGCTCTTCCTCGTTTTGCTCTCCCTCGCGATCGTCGTCTCGCTGCAGACGGTCGGCAACATCCTGGTACTGGCGATGCTGGTCACGCCGGCGGCGACGGCTCGTCTTCTGACCGATCGCCTCCGGGTGATGGTCGCGCTCTCGGCGCTGATCGGCGCCGGCTCGGGCGTGATCGGCCTCTATCTCTCCTATCACCTGGGCATCGCTTCGGGAGCGAGCGTCGTCCTCGTCGCGACGGCACTGTTCTTGCTCGTCTTTCTGCTGGCGCCGCAATCTGGCCTCATCACCGTCGCCGTCGCCCGCCGCCTGCACTTTCCACATCCCGAGCGAGACGCGTTTCCTGAGCCGGAGGCGGAATCAGCGGAGGCCGACCGGACGGGCACGCTCGGCCATCAACCTTCTCCGGCCACCCGCCGCCAGTGAGCCGAGCTCGTGTCCGTGGGCATCGCGGAGACGTGATCAACGCAGCGAGATTGGCGTATCACCTCGGCAAGAGCGCTCCCTGACCGCGGCCAAAGCATACGCCTCGGCGGCTATGCGCTCACCGAGTCCTCTGACCCGGTGAATCGCATGCCGTCTTCTACGAAATTCGCATGGCCCGAAGAGACCGAGTCCACTAGACTATGCATGAAAACGTAATGCGAGTTTGTTGCAACGCCCGGCGACGCTCGAGACCCGCTCAGCATGGTGTTCCCGGGCCGCGCGGTAGGCAAACGACTGCCGCAGACTGAGAGTGAGAGATTATGCCGTCAGGCACCCGATCGAGAAAGACGCCGGCCGCCGCTGAACCGCCAGCGGAATTTGCCGGAACAGATGCTGAGACCGGGCAGCCAGCGGCCAAGCCACGGTCTCGGGCGGCATCCCGCAAGCCGCGCTCCGATCGCTCTCGGTCGGAGCGGACCAAGCGGCGTCCCCTGGCACTCCCCGTTCTCGTCGTCGACGAGACGGTGCTGCTGCCGCACATGTCGATCCCCTTTCCCATCGAGGACGACGAAGCGGCGCTGGCGGTTGACCGCGCCATGCGGATGCCGCTGCGACAGATCCTGGTGCTCACCGAGCGCTTGGTCCGCAAGACGCCAGAGGAAGGAAACGGCCCGGTTGACGGCGATTTCCGTGAGCTGACCGCCGATCTGCTGGCCGACTATGGCATCGGCCGGCGGACGAACGAGGATGCGGACGGCGACCTCGGCGATTGGGTCCCTGACGAAGAACTGCCGACCGAGGAGTGGGAGCTGTGCAGCGTCGGCGTGATTGCCGAGGTCGGGCAGCGCATATCCCGGCCCGGCGGCCCGACGCACGTCCTCCTGCAGGGCATTGCTCGCGGCATCGTCGTCGAGATCATCCAGCAGGAGCCGTACCTGGTCGCGCGGGTGAACCGGCACGACGATCCAGTCGTGCGCACTCCTGACGCCGAAGCCGTCATGGCGGCAGTCCTCGAGCAGGTCGAGAGCTACTTGGGACATCTGCAGAACGTGCCGGAAGAAGTGCTGCAGATGGTCCGCAGCGTGGATGAGCCGGGCGAGCTTGCCGATCTGATCGCGTTCTCGCCGGAATTCACGCCGGAGCAGCGGCAGGAGCTGCTGGAGATCCTCGATCCGGTCGAGCGGCTGCGACGCCTCAGCGTCCTCATCCAGAAGCGCCTGATCATCCTCAACCTGCGGCAGCAGATCGCCAGCGAGGCGCAGGCGGGGATGGATCGGCAGCAGCGCGAGTACTTCCTCCGCGAGCAGATGCGTGCCATTCAGAAGGAGCTTGGCGAGGGTAGCCCGGAGGAGACGCTCGCCAACGAGCTTCGCCAGAAGATCGAAGCGGCCGGGATGCCGGAGGAGGTGAAGCAGAAGGCGCTCGTGCAAGTCGAGCGCCTCGAGCAGCAGCATCCCTTCTCGCCTGAGATCGGCGTCATCCGGACCTATCTGGAGTGGCTGACTGAGCTCCCCTGGTCGATCGAGACGGAAGACCGCCTCGATCTCGATGAGGCGCAGCGCATCCTCGACGCCGACCACCACGGCTTGGAGAAGGTCAAGGAGCGGATCATCGAGTACATCGCGGTCCGCAAGCTGGCCGGGGACCGGCAGCGCTCGCCGATCATCTGCTTCGTCGGCCCGCCGGGCGTCGGCAAGACGAGCCTCGGCCGCTCCATCGCCCGCGCGATTGGCCGCAACTACGTGCGGATGTCGCTGGGCGGCGTCCGCGACGAGGCGGAGATCCGGGGGCATCGCCGGACGTACGTCGGCGCCATGCCCGGCCGCGTCATCAAGGCGCTCCGCGACGCGAAGAGCCGCAATCCGGTGATGGTGCTGGACGAGATCGACAAGGTCGGCACCGACGCCTTCCGCGGCGATCCCGCCTCGGCGCTACTCGAAGTGCTAGACCCGGAGCAGAACTCTTCCTTCTCCGATCACTATCTCGAGGTCCCGTTCGACCTCTCGAAGGTAATCTTCATTACGACCGCGAACTTGCTCGAGCCCATCCCGCCGGCGCTGCGCGACCGGATGGAGATCATCGAGGTTCCGGGTTACACCGAGGTCGAGAAACTGGCCATCGCCCGCAACTTCCTGCTGCCCAAGGCGCTCGACTCTCACGGCCTGACCGCCGAGCAATTCACTGTGACCGACGACGCGCTGCGGCGGATCATCCGCGAGTACACGGAAGAGTCTGGCGTGCGCAACCTGGAGCGCGAGCTTGGCTCGCTCTGCCGGAAGGCGGCGCGGAAGTTCGCCAGCACGGATGCCCCGGAGCACATCACCATTGATGCGCCTGACCTCACGTCCTACCTCGGCGTCCCGCGGTATGAGTTCGGCCGCGCGGAGGAGCACGACGAGGTGGGCATGGCAACGGGAGCCGCCGTCACCAGCGTCGGCGGCGACCTCCTGACGATCGAAGTGCTCCTGATGGAAGGCAAGGGCGACCTGATCCTGACCGGCCACCTTGGCGAGGTGATGCAGGAATCGGCGCGAGCGGCGATCTCCTACGCGCGCAGCCGAGCGATGGATTACGGGCTGGAGGCGGGCTTCTTCGACCGGCGGAACATTCACGTTCACATCCCCGCCGGCGCGATCCCGAAAGATGGTCCCTCCGCCGGCATCACGATCGCGACGGCACTCATCTCGGCGCTCACTGGCAGGAAGGTGCGCAAGGACGTGGCGATGACCGGCGAGGTCACCCTGCGCGGCAAGGTCTTGCCGGTCGGCGGCCTGCGCGAGAAGACGCTCGCCGCGCACCGTGGCGGCATCCGCACCTTCATCATGCCGAAGCGCAACGCGAAGGACCTGTCGGAGCTGCCGGACGTCGTCCGTAACGAGATGGAACTGATCCTCGTCAGCACCCTCGACGAGGTGCTGGAAGTCGCCTTGCTCCCGGCCGAGGAGCGCAACCTCCACGTCGCCTAGCGCGACATCTCAGATCACCCGCACACACTTCGCTGGCGTCCGGCTGGCCGCGTCGTAACGGCCGGCCGGACCGGCTCTGCTTTCCCGCATCGCCTCGCATTCACCCGCGCTCGCCGCGCGCCGCCCGCGCCTAAAGTCATTCGCCGAATCTTCGCCAGCACCACATGTCCGTACGATTGACACGGCTTTCCTCTGTCGTTAGAGTCGCTGCCAGATATCCCGTTCCGCTCCGCCGAGCGGCACAGCCGAACTCAACGAAGGACTCGTATGGTTCCGCGTCACATCGTGGCTCCAAGCCCCTTTCTTGTCTCAATTCTCGGTGTTCTCGCCGCCGTACTGACGTCCTTCGTTGGTTTCGCACCGGCTGGCGCTCAGGACCTCGAGCGCGGCTATGCCATCGTGTCCTCTAACCCGCTTAGTGACGCGGGCACGATCGGGCAAGAGGTCCTTTGCCAATGCATCACCCCGAACGATCGCATCACGGTGATTCGGACCACGGGCCAGGAGCCGATCTCGAGGGATCTTTCGAGCGAGACTGATTTCATCGACGCACTATGGCTCCTCGATATCGGCAATCGCGGCACGTATCAGCTTGCCATCGACTTCCGCCGCCAAGAGGGTCAGATTGTCGCCGAGATCTACCAGGATCAGAACGGCGATGGGACCGTCGCGGTCACGCGATCCGGCGGGCAGTTCAGGGTGACCGAGCCAGGATTCTGGTCAATCCGCGTCATCGCGCGCGATGGGTTCTGGCAGCGAGACGGACGCCTCGCGCCGAACTTCGACATCTCCGTGGACGATCGCTTGATGGCGACGTTCGGCGATTCCGTCTTTCGCGACAGGATGGCGAACGACGGAGTCGCGGACGTGGTCATTCGCGTCCGCGGACCGCGCCCCGACGATCCGCGCTCCTTCGACTGGCGCAACGTCTACACGCCGGTGCCCTCCAGCAGTGGCATCTATCGAACGACGCTGATGGTGCGGGAACGGGGACTCGAGCCCGCGTTCGCGCCGAGCTTCCCTTGGTATTTGCTCGGTCCGCCAGCCGGCTTCGTCAAGCCCTTGGGGAAGAGCTTCCCGCCCATTCAGGTCAACCCGGACGATGGACGCCTCACCACGATCGGTGAGTTCGTGGCCTCGCGCGGCAGCGACCAGAACTGGTTCACCTACTCGCTATTGCGCGTTGAACCCGGCAGCACGATCGAGCCCAACTTCGAAAGTCCGTTCGCGTACTACGACCTCGCGCAAGATCAGGACGGCGTCCCGGAGCTCCAAGTCCGCGTCGAGCGCTACATCCAAGACGATCCCTACCATCCGTCCGCGCTGTGGTCGCGAGGGAGTCCGCTGCAAGCCATTCGCTACTCCTGGGACCAATGGAATACGCGGAACTGGACCTTCAAGCTCGCGCTGCTCGGGCAACATTCAATAGAAGACAAGGTCCCGTTCCCCGAGTTCACGCTACAGACCATTCCCTATGACATCTATCCAGCGTGGGTCACCGGGCGCTCGTGGGACATCGTCACCTTCGTCGCCGCCGAGGAGCCTCTCTGGACGAGCGAGGGCATTTACGCCTGGGACTTCAGCCGCGGCCTGCGGGACAGCTATTACAGCGGAGCGAGCGAGTCTTCCGGCGGATTCGGCGAGAGCATTCAGCGAGGCCTACGCGGCGATTACAGCCTCCACCTCGCATCGCAGCCGTGGCTGACGTTCAACCCGATTGATCGCCAGCTGCACCTTGCCCGCGCGGAAGGCGGCGTTTGGACGATTGATGAACGCCGGCAGGTCCGCTACTTCAACGACGGCGGGGGCGAGGCCTACGATGGCTGGCAGCTCTGGGAAGACGGGCAGCTCGCCGCCCAGCTGTATCGCGTGCCAGGCGGTCTCCTCTACAGCGACGACGACGAAACCCTCTACCTCCGCGCGGAGATTCCACACGAGCTCTTCCGTGTGCTGCCGCCAACCAACCACGAGGAATGGCAGCGCCTCGGCGAGCAGCTCCGCGCCTTTCAGCGTGATTTCGCGCCGGGCAACCTCCGCGCTTGGTTCGATCAATTCGGCGGCACGCCAGTCCGCGTCGCCTTTGGACCGCTGACCGACTTCCGGCGCGACGCGGATGGCGTCCGCTTCGTCGTGGCGGTGAGCGATGCCCATACCCAGGACCTCCTCGCGAACCTGACGGGCGCTCGACCCAACCTCGGCAGCCAGGTCGTCGAGCTTGCCGACGGCCGATGGCGGCTGGAGCCCGCCTCCTTCGCCCTCCCGCAAGTGACGATTTCGGCCGAGCAGGCAGCCGCGCTCCGCACCGGATCCGTCCGCGTCACGATCGAGAACCCCAGCAACATCGATCTCGTCGGCGCGACGATCGAAGTGCAAGCAATCGCGGCCGATGGCGACACCCGCGCGGGCTTGGCCGACGAGGACCTGGATGTCGAGGCGGGAGCCCGGCAGGTTCTCGACCTCGATTGGAGCCCGCACGCTCCCGGTTTCTGGCGCGTCGAGGCGGCAATCTATCGCTCCGGCGTCGACGCTCGCACCGGCGAGCGCGTCATCCTCAGCCGCCAAGAGCGGGTAGTCCAAGTCCAGCCTCCCCCGACGATCGCCGGTGCTGAAGCCGCGCGGCTCGGCGGCACCGGCGACAGCACCGGACGATTCGTGGCCATCGTCGGGTTAGTCGTCGTCGCGACGACGGCGGCCGGTATCGCGCTGCGCGAATCGAGGCAAACGGCATGACCAGCGGGGCCGCGACAACAATCGCCCCCTTCGAGCGCACGGTGCGCGCTGGCAGCCGCTGGGGCGTCGTGCCGCTGATGGTTGCTCTCGCGCTCGTCGCCGCGGTCTGGCTCCGGTACGCCGACCCGTGGGCCGACGTCGATACGGCAGTCCTTGCTCATGCCGCGCGAGCCGTGCTCAACGAGGGGACGGTCACGCCGAGCCAGGCGGCGTACGACCACGGCTTCGCGTATCCGACGCTCCTCGCCTCGCTTGCGGCCGTGACCGGGCTGCCGATCCGCGAGCTTCAAACCACCGTCCTGCCATGGTTGACGGTGGCAACGGCGCTGATGGCGTTCGCCGCGTTCCGGGCGATCTCGGGGAGCGCGCGGGCCGGGGCAGTCGCCGCCTCCCTCCTCTTCGTGCAACCAGACTTCCTCTTCGTCAATCAGCGCGGCAGCCACGAGAAGATGACGTGGACGCTCGTGCTCGCGCTGATCTTCGCCTTGATGGCGAGCCTGCGCGGGCGGCGGCTGCAAGAGGTCGCCCCATACGTCATCGTCTTTTATCTCTGTGGCTTCGCCTTCCTCTGCACGAACGCCTTCTTCGGCTCCTCGTTCACCACGATCATCCTGCTTTCGCTGCTCGGCGGCATCCTCGTCGCCCGCCGATTCTTCCGCGTTCACGCTTCTCGGCGGCTCTTGCCGCGCCTTGCATATGTCTTCATCGCCCTGACGATGCTGACCTACCTCATCGTCTTCTATCTCTACGCCCCGGCAACGAACAATCTCGCCAGCCTCGGCCGCCTCGTCGATCGCCTGGCCGCGCTCTACCTCAACGTCGAAACCCAGGTTGAGAGCCGCGTCTCCTCGGCGGCAGCCGTCCGTTCGAACGCGGCCATCGCGCGCACGGATACGACCACATCGCCGTACGCCCCCGTCT
Source organism: uncultured Chloroflexota bacterium (assembly GCA_937901745.1). Taxonomy (GTDB): domain Bacteria; phylum Chloroflexota; class Chloroflexia; order Thermomicrobiales; family UBA6265; genus CALGSZ01. Next base: position 79,443 of record CALGSZ010000032.1, read on the forward strand.
CGCTTGCCTGGGCCAATACGCGCACGTTCTTTATGTTGACCACCTTTACCTGGGTGATGATCCTCTCGGCGCTGCTCGCTTGGCTCGCCCTGGGCACGAGCTTCCTCCGGCGTGGCGTCGCGCAGCGCGAGGTACCGCTCTTCCTCGTTTGGGCGTTCACCGCCGCGGCGGCGGTTCAGATCGCGGCCTCGGTGGCGACGGACTTCGCGGGCGCATTGGGAAGCAATCTGCAGCTTCGCCTCTTCCCCGTTTTCGCCATTTTCGCTGTGCCACTCGTCGTCGCCACGATCTTGCATTACCCGATGCCCCGCAGGTCCAAGTCACTCCGGTGGACCGTGATCGCCACCGGCGTCACCCTGCCGACGGCAATCGCCGCCGCCTATCCCCCCGCCATGGCCGTCGCGTTCCCGGGCGCGCTGGTCTTGATGTACGTCGTGCTCAACTGGCGTCAGTCGCTCATGGCGCGGCGTCTTGCAACGGTCATCGGAGTCGGAGCGTTCCTGTACTTCGCCGGCGCGGCCACGCTGAAGGCGACCAACGATCCCCTCGTCAGCAACAAGTGGACGTTCTACAGCGATGCCGAAGCCTACGGTCTGCGTTGGGGCAACGAGCATCTCGCGCGCATGCTCGTCTGGGCCGAGTTCGATGAGCGCTTGCGCGAGGCGAACGAGCTGCTCCTTCCCGACCGCGGCGGAGCGACCGAGGCGCTCTGGACCCGCAGCCAAACCAGCTCGGTTCGCTACGTCTTCATGAGCGACATCATCGCCGCTCGATCGGCCCGCATCGGCGGCATCCTGCCCGATACCCGCGACGACGACCGCATCTATGACAACGGCCGCGTCTCGATCACTCACCGCGTGCCGCAAACGCCTTACCAGCCATGAATCGCTCGCGAGCCTAGCTACTGGGAAGCCTTAGTCTCAAGGGATTCGGAGATAAGTCAATGGAAATGATCAATCGTTACAAGGACAGGAGCTCTGTCATCAGGCCGCTGAAGGAATCGTCGTTTCGTCTCTTCCTAGCTCTCGACAATATCGGCATCCACGTGCTGCCCAAGCATTACTACACGCCGGTTCCCGACCGCCGGTGGCTGCTCCGTCACCGATCCGCGTGGATGGGCCGCGTCCCGCTTCAGATTCCGGGCTGGGATCTGGACAAGCACCTCGCCTGGCTCGAAACGACCTGCTCGCCTTACTACCAAGAAGTCAAGGGATTGGACGTCTACGAATCGTTGAAGGAGTACGGCGAGGGATTCGGCGCAATTGAATCCCAAGTGCTGCACTGCTTCATCCGCGCGATGAAGCCTCGCCGGATCGTCGAGATCGGCAGTGGGGTATCCACCGCCTGCATGCTCCACGCCGTGTCGATGAACGGCGGGACCAAGTTCGGAACGGAGATCACCTGCATCGAGCCGTACCCGAAGCCAGCCTTCCGGCGCCTCTCCCCGATCACGCATATCCAAGAGCTCTGTCAGAGCGTACCCGAGTCGGTCTTCACGACCCTCGATCGCGGAGATCTGCTGTTCATCGATTCGACGCATTCGGTCAAGACCGGCTCGGACGTCGTCCACCTCTATCTGAAGGTCGTTCCGCTACTTCGACCTGGGGTCTTCATTCACATCCACGACATGAATCTTCCCTATGCCTATTTCCGGGATGAGCTGGAGAACTATTTCGGCTGGCAAGAGACGGCGCTCGTCATCGCCTGGCTGACGCACAATCCGAAGCTTCAAGTCCTCGCCAGCCTGTCGGCGCTGCAATATGACCGGCCGAACGAGCTCAAGTCGATCCTGACCGACTACCAGCCCCAAGCAAACGTCGAAGGGCTTCGCCCCTCGCCTTCGGCTCCCGGCCATTTCCCATCGAGCCTTTGGCTCCAATCGGCTTGACATGCATATGAACGCGAGCCCGCGAAGCATGTTGCCCTGTCTTGAGCACCGCAATCGGAACGGCGATGTGCGCGAGCGACCTGGCGTTGGAGGACGGTACATGAATCTGGTCGGTCGAGAAGCGTCGAATTCCTCTAGCACGAGGCGCCTCCGCGTCGGCCTCGTCGCGTATGGCATCGATCGCCCCTTCTCCGGGATCGGCCGCTACGCGATCCAGCTTTCCGACGCGCTGCAGCGCTGCCAGCATGACATGGAATTCGTTCTCCTCTCCCCGATCGGCCAGAGCTCAGCGCCGTTCAATCGCCAACTCCTCAACCGTCCTTTGAAAAGCGCCCGCAAGCTGCCGCTGATGATGACGGCCGGCCCGCTCGAGGTTGGCCTACAAGCGCGGGCGCTGAGGCTGGACGTGGTCCACGACCTCGCGGGTGGCTCATTTTTCTATCTTCCTCGCCAGATCGCTCCATTCGTCCGCGTGGTAACGATTCACGACGCGATTCCCTATGTCTATCCCGAGACGCACGCCCGGCTGACGAATCTGCTGTTCCACCAATACATTCCGCGCACGCTGCGATTCGTCGACCGGATCATCACCGACAGCGAGTGCTCCAAGCGCGACATCGAGCGCTTCTTCCGCACCGGTGACGGGATGGTGACGACCATCGCCTGTGGCGTCGACCAGCGATTTCGCCCCCAGCCACAAGACCGGATTGACGAGGTCCTCGGGCGATATGGGGTCGAGCCGCCTTATCTCCTCATCGTTGGCGCATTGCAGGCGAGAAAGAACGTCGAAACCGCGCTGGAAGCGTTCGCTCGCCTGAAAGCGACGGGGATGCCGCACCGGCTCGTCGTCGTCGGCAAGCAAGTCTGGAAAACCGAGGGGATCTTCCGCCGCCTGACCGATCTCGGGCTCGAACACGTCACACAGTTCACGGGTTACGTCGACGACGAGGATCTGCCAGCCATTTATGCCGGCGCCGCGTGCTTCTTGTTCCCCTCGCTCTACGAGGGATTCGGATTGCCACCGCTGGAGGCGATGGCATGCGGCACGCCCGTCGTCGTGTCGAACGCGTCGTCCCTGCCGGAGGTCGTCGGCGATGCCGGTTTGCTCGTCCCTCCCCGCGACGTGGACGGGTTTGCCGACGCCATCCGGCGTGTCATCGAGGAACCCGCTCTCGCCATGTGCCTCCGGGCGCGCGGTCTCGAGCGGGCGCGCATGTTCACCTGGGAGCGGGCCGCCGCGGCCCACGCGGCCATCTACCGTCAGGCAGCGGCCGAATTGGGCCGCGCTCCAGCCACCACTGCCCACCGCTGACGCGGTGGCGAGCCACGGAACGTCTTGCGGTCGTGCAAGGAAGGAGACAGCAATGCCGACGGCACTCATCACGGGAATCACGGGGCAAGACGGCAGTTACCTCGCGGAATACCTTCTGGACCTCGGCTATCGCGTCGTCGGGGTTACACGCCGGACGAGCACGGACACGGGTAGCCGCATTGGGCACCTGCGCGACCGGATTGAGCTCGCCAGCGCCGACTTGCTCGACCAGACCTCGCTCCTCGCACTCGTCGAGCAGTTCCAGCCGGATGAGGTCTACAACCTCGCCGCGCAGAGCTTCGTCCCGACCTCTTGGGAGCAGCCGGTGCTGACCGGGGAGTTCACGGCACTCGGCGTTACCCGTCTCCTCGAAGCGGTCCGGCTCGCGAAACCCAACGCGCGGTTCTATCAAGCTTCGTCGTCAGAGATGTTCGGGAAGGTCCAGGCCGTCCCCCAGAACGAGCGCACCCCGTTCTACCCGCGCTCGCCATACGGCGTTTCCAAGCTGTACGGCCACTGGATCACGGTTAACTACCGTGAGAGCTACGGGCTCCACGCCTCATCCGGCATCTTGTTCAACCACGAGTCACCGCGACGCGGATTGGAGTTCGTGACGCGGAAAATCACCTACGGCGTCGCCCGCATCAAGCATGGGATCGACCGGGAGCTGCGGCTCGGCAACCTCGAGGCGCGGCGCGACTGGGGCTTCGCGGGTGACTATGTCCGCGCCATGCACCTGATGCTCCAGCAAGATGAGCCCGGCGACTACGTCATCGCCACCGGAGAAACGCACTCCGTCCGTGAGTTCTGCGAGCTTGCCTTCGGCATCGTCGGTCTGGACTGGCAGGACTACGTCGTCGTCGATCCGGCGTTCTACCGGCCCGCTGAGGTCGATCTCCTGGTCGGCGATGCCTCGCACGCCCGCCGGGTGCTCGGATGGGAGCCCGCCGTCAACTTCGAGGAGCTTGTGCGCCTCATGGTCGAGGCGGATCTCGCTCTGGTTGCCGACGAAATCGCTCGCGGCGTAATCCGCCGGGAGACGATGGTCGGCGTTGGGTAGCCAATGGTTACCGCGCTCATCACTGGTATCGGCGGACAAGACGGCGTCTACCTGGCCCAACATCTACGGGATCGAGGCGTTGAAGTCTGGGGGCTGACGCGCTCAGGCTCGCTGCCGCCGGAGCTGTCATTCGTGCACGCCACGCCGTCCGCCGACATACGGAATCAGCAAGAACTCGAGGGAGCCATCGCGGCGGCCAAGCCGGACGAGATCTACCACCTCGCCGCTCAATCCTCGGTCATGGCGTCATGGGACGACCCGGTCGGCACGGGTGACATCACCGGCCTCGGTACCGCGCGCCTCCTGGAAGCCGTCCGCCGCTGCGCGCCTTCCGCGCGCGTCTTCGTCGCCTCGTCGAGCGAAGTGTTCGGTGAGCCAGACCGATCCCCACAAGACGAGACGACGCCGATCCGCCCGGCCTCACCGTACGGCGCGGCGAAAGCCTACTCGCATCACCTGGCGCACATGTATCGCCGCCGGCATGGACTCTTCGTCGCCGTGGGCATTCTCTACAACCACGAGTCGCCGCGCCGGCCAGCCGCGTTCGTCACGCGCAAGATCGCGCGCGGCGCGGTCGCCATCGCGCGCGGCGAGCAGAAAGAGCTGCGTCTCGGGAATCTGGAGGCGCGGCGCGACTGGGGTTACGCGGGCGATTACGTCCGCGCGATGCACCTGATGCTCCAGCAGGACGAGCCAAGCGATTACGTCATCGCGACCGGAGAAGCGCACACCGTCCGCGAACTGTGCGAGCTTGCCTTCGCTCGCGTCGGGCTCGACTACCGCGATTATGTGCGGAGCGATCCCGCCCTTTGGCGACCTGCCGAGCCAGTCCCGCTCGTCGGGGACATCGGTAAGGCGCGAGCCGAGCTCGGCTGGTCACCTTCGATGTCGTTCCGCCAGCTAGTCAATCTCCTGATCGACGCGGAGCTCGGTTGGGCGTCCTCGCTGCCCGTTCCCCAGTTGGGCGATCTCCTCATGGATGTCGTGATTTCGGACGAACGGTCAGGGTAAGGAATGACGCGAGAAGGTGACGTCCCGGTAACCGAAGGCGACCGAAGGATGTTCCTCGCCATCCTCGGCGCCTTCGTCTATGACGGCTCGGCGGGAGATGCCGCCGCGCGGCTCCAGTCAGCGGCAGCAGATCTATCGTCGTGGGATGCCGTCGAGCAGCTCCTCAAGATCCATGGGTGCTCCTTGATCGCCTATCACCTCTTCTCGTCACCCGAGGTGCGGGCCGCGTGCCAGCCGCCTGAAACGCTCATGGCATCTCTCAGGAAGCGGTACGCCGCGGCCTTCGCGCAGGTCTACGCGGCCGCGCCGATTCTGCAGGAGTTGGCGCTGGCGTTTGCCAACGCGGGAGTGCCGGCCTTGGCGATCAAAGGCCCCTCCGTCGGCGCCTGGCTCTATGGCGATCCGGCCCTCCGCGAATACTGCGACTTCGATTTCGTCGTGCCAGAGGCGCGGGCCCGCACGGTCCACGCGCTGCTCACCGACTTCGGCTATCACTGCGTCGAGGACCCGTTCAGGTCGCCGCCGCTGTACGGAGGCGCCTCGCTCCGGTCGGCAACGTACACCGGACCAAAGGGGATGAACGTCGACCTGCGGTTCGATCCCTTGCGCATCCTCTGGAAATCCCGGGGGACGCGCGCTGAGCTGTTCAACCGCTGGTGGGAACGGCGCCTGCAGATCGATGTCAACGGCGTCCAGCTCGATACGCCCGGGCCGGAGGATCAGTTCATGTTCTTCGCGCGGCACCTCCAGGCCCACGAGTACGCCCGCGCGAAGTGGATCGTGGACATCCTCCTGCTGCTGCGCCGCTGCGGAGCCGATCTCGACTGGCAAGCGATCGGCCGGGAGGCGAGGGCATACGGCATCCAAGGAGGTCTCTACCGGACCTTGGAGGTGCTAGATCGCGTCTACGGAGCGCAAATCCCCGAGGAGGCATGGGCCGCGCTGCGGCCCAACATCGCGGTGCGCGCGCTACACCGCAGGGTCTGGCCGGATGCCAAGGTCACCCCGAGCATCCACCAAGACGTCTCCGACAACCCCACCCCGCTCAACTTGCGACCAGGCCGGCTGCGAGAGACCCGGCAGTTGTACGCCCTGGCGCTGTTCCTCGTAGATCAGAACCGAGCGCAGAACGTCGCGTATCTCGCGCGCCGCATGTTCCCGCCGCGCGCCTGGTTGCGGCAGACGTACGCGCCGAGCAGAGTAGCGGGTGCCTCGTACATCACGATGTGGTACCGCCACGCGCGAGCCGGGCTGCTCGGTCCGCCATCTCCATAGCGATCCAGAAATGACAGATCGGCAGGAAAAGACCGGGGGAGAAGGGTGGCTTCCCGCCAAGCCCCTCTCCCCCGGCCAGTGCTGACTCCGTTGCGGATTAGTTCGGTATCTGGATCGACCCTTCCCGATCCGTCGGAGTGGCGCCGGACGCGCCGCAGACGAACGGCCGGCCCCACGCATGGACATCCCAGCAGTGTCCACCCGTGATCGCCCGGACGACGACGCCGGGCTTGATGTACTGCCGGACCGCGTGCGGATCACCGGGATTCAGCCGCTTCGTGGCCATCGGGTCGGTATAGAACTCCCCGCTGTTGTTGGGCCCGGCCACGATGCCGAAGTGCTTGCCGTTCTGGACCGACTTGTTCGCGGTGAAGAACCGCTTGCTGCCGCTCTTCCCGGTGACGACTGGCTGGTCGCACCGTGGCGTGTTGCAGATGACCATGCCATCAGGATTGTTGATGGTGAAGTCGCCCTCGAAGCCGAGGATCGTCTTCTTGAGGTCAACGCGCCACGGCTCGTACTCCACGATGCCCACGGACTGGGTTGGGATTTGCCGCGAGCCAGTGCTCCCAGCCGCCTGCGCCGCCTGATCCGGGCATGCCGGCGGTGTCAGGTTCTCCAGCGTCCGGTTCACCTGGCTCTTGCCGAAGTCGCCCGCCAGGTGCACATCGACCAAGAGCTCACCAGTCGCGATACTGCGCACAGCGATGTCGATGGAATGGAATCGGTTGCAGGCGCGGGCGAGACCACCGGTGCCAAAGTGCTGGGTGATCATCCACCGCGTGCCGTCCTGGCTGTCGAAGATGATGTTCTTGAAGCCCGCGTGCGGCTCCTCCATGCCGTGCTTCGACGCGACATAGTGGAACGGCGGCTTCTTGTTCGGCGCGAAGTGCTCCGGATTCGACCCGTGCTCGTGGCGGTGATAGCACCAGTAGACCGGGTCGATCAGCGGGTGCCACGTCGCGTAGGTCTTGCCGTCGGGGCCGGTGGTCACGTACTGGTCATGGACCCAAGATGGGCACGTCTCGTTCGGGCGCGGCACCTCCCGCCCACTCGGCACCGCTGGCGCCGGCGACGCCTTGCCGTCCTGCTCAGCGAGCAGGATCCAGTAGGTGTCCCGCGTCACGTGATTGCCGGGCCGGTCAGTCGGGTCGAAGACGCCGCCGAGTTTCACCGTCCCAGCCCCGAACGTCTTGCGGTATGTCGGCAGCGTTTTGCCGTTGACGACCACATCGCCCGCCTTCGTCCAGGCTTGGATCCACTTCGGCACGGTGCTTCCGCCGCGCCAGACGAGTGCTAGCGTGGCGGGCCGATTGAGCTCGACTTCGAACCAGTCGGAGCGAGTTTGCGCGCGGTGCACGCTGTAGTTGTAGGTCGGGAGAATATCCCACCCGACGTACGCGCCGGGATTGTCGACCTTCTGCGCGCCGCGCGTCGGATCGTCGATCACCAGGCCCTTGTTGAACTGGCGCGGTCGATAGACGACCTTCGACCAGTTGACCCCGCCGTCGGCATTGATCGCGTACGAGGCGAGGAGGACGCGCTGGTTGGCGCCCGGCACGGTGCTGGTCCCGCCGGACGTCGGCTCCTCGACCACCTGGCCGACCGTAAAGCGAACGGTCAGCGGCGTACCCGCCTGGCCGGTCGCGTTCGGCCCGCTGTAGCAGGTGGCCGTCAGCGTGTGCGCGCCTTCGCTGGGCGTCCACGGATGGAAGTCCCCAGAGCGATCCCCCGCCAGGGCGTACGGAGCCGTGTTCTCGATCCGGAACGTCGGCTTGTTATCGAGGCCGAAGCGCACGCTCCCGACCTTCTCGGGCGACGTGATGGCCACCACATTCAGGTTCTTCGTCGGCAGCTTCGAGAAGTCAAGAACCGCGCCGTCCTCCAGCGTGCCGATCTCCTCGTCGGTGTCGGCGTTGACGAGGACGAGACGCACGACCGCGGACGTCGCGGCCGCCGCCAGCTCTGCCGTCGGCGTGTCTTCCATCGCGGGGCAGACGCCGGCGCAGACGGTCACATCGTCAAAGATGAGCTCGAAGGTGCGCCGCTCTCGATCGCCGAGCTGGACTTCGCTGATTGGATCGGCGCCGAGATTCGTGGCACCGCTGAGATCGGCCACGCGGTCGCCATCCAAGCGGACCTCGACTTCGCTGCCATCCTCACCGATGCGAACCCGCAGCTCGAGCGTGTGCCATTCACCCGCCGTCGCGGTCGTCTCCGACCAGGTCGTCTGACCTGCCACCTCGTTGAGTGTCCCGAGCTTCCCGTCAGGACCAACCACCACCGCCAGCACCGGCGATCCGTCCGCCGTCAAGAGCTGGAGTAGCGAGACTTCCTCGGATTCCTGGCTGACCTGCTTGAAGCGCAGCTGATAGGTGACATCCGTCTGCTCGCCGTCCAGCTCCTTGCGAGCGAACGCGGGCGAGCCGGACGCCGCGGCCCGGACGGCGTAAGCGCCGGTGGCGACATCGTCGGCCTGCACGGCCAACCCCTCGGCGCTGGTCCACCGGCTCAGGTCACCGGTCTCGAAGTCGTCCTCGAACAGGACGCCAGATCTGTGACTCTGGTGCGACTCGTCACTCTCGTCAACACAAACGCCGTCCGCGCAGGCCTCGCTTTCGCAGACATTGCCGCAGGCGCCGCAGTTGTTCGGATCGCTGGCCAGGCTGTCGCGGCTGACGCACGTCCCACCGCAACACACCTCATCGTCGCAGCAATCCTTGTCGATCTCGCAGGTGCCACCTGGCGCGCAGTCAGCGCACTGACCGCCCTGGCAGGTGCCACCCATTCCGCAAGGAGTGCCATCCGGCACGCTGGTCGAGACGCAGCCTTCTACCGGATCGCAGATGTCCTCGGTGCAGGCGTTGCCGTCGTCGCACTTGTTGCCGCATGCCAAGCAGTTATCCACGGTATCGAGCGGCGTCTCACAGCCGTTGCTCGGATCGCCGTCGCAGTCGCCGTAGCCCGGCTCACACTCACCGACCGCGCAGGCACCGGCGACACAGATGGCCGTCGCGTGGTCGAGCTCGCAAATGACGCCACAGTCACCACAGTTATTGGGATCAGAGGTGAGATCAAAGCAGGCATCGCCGCAGGCCTGTTGACCATTGGCACAAACGCAGTTGCAGGAATTGCCGTCCAGGACCCAGCCGTCTGGACAGGCTGTCACACAGGTGTCACGGCACGGAACCGTGCCTTCCGGGCAACCGGGAACGGTGAACCGCCCCCGCTTGCTCCGCGCGCTGCCGTTGTCATTGGTGCTCGTGACTTGGAAGTAGTACGTTTGGCCAGCTTCCAAAGCCGGCAAGCGGACGACATGGTCTGTGCCAACCGCCTCGGACTCCGCGCGCTCGCCGAGCTTTGCTGATGTCCCGTACTCGACCACGCCCTCCGTTGGCTGGTCTGTCGTCCAAGTTACCACCGGAGTCTGACCGTCGAACTCGACGCGGATCTTCCCGACGATTCGCGGCCTGCGCTCCCGCGCGGAAAGCGAGCTAACGCCGAACAGGGCAAGCAGACCGCTGCCAGCGCTTCCCGCGAGGGTGACTAACACCTCCCGGCGAGATCGGCTCCTCGCTAACGCTTTCGCGAGGGTGTCAAACTGCTGGTGGTCCAACGGATCCCCCTCCCTCCTTGCCGCCCTTTCCAACGCACGCGACCACGACGGCACAGGGCTGATCCGTTGGCAGCCGCTCTACGCGTTGATTGAGGCGGAATCCAAGCCGGAACCGGCGTCCGGCAACCAAGGGCGCCTGCAATCACCCTTAGTCGCTGAATGCTAGGACGTGGTGTACCGGCGCGGCCATGACCCGTGTGTACACATCTGCCCTGCCAGATGTCCTATATGAGTCTAGGCTGATCTTGACACCCTGGCAAGGGCGATCCGGACCGACGTCAGGACTTGTCCGTACATGAAGATGACGGAAGCCGCAGATTCTCAACGGCGCCGCGATTGTGCGATTCGCGCAAACCTTGCAACTTCGAGGGGTACGTACAATTGACAGGTACCTAGGTCATCTCTAGACTGGCCCTACCGGCCTAGAACCGGGGTGATTCTCGGAGCGCAACGAACCTCACAACCCGTGGGATTGGTGGACCGTTGGCCTTTCGGGTCCTAAGGCCTGCTAGGCAAACGTCAGACCGCCTACCGGCGCAACGCGTCCTGGTGCAGCGGTCGGGATGGGACCGAAATGGAGCAAAAGGTTCTCGTTGGGATCCCGGCCTTCAATGAGGAGCGGGCCATTGCTGACGTCGTCCGCCGGTCCCTGCCCCACGCTTCGGAAGTCGTCGTCTACGATGACGGCTCGACCGACTTGACAGCGTATCGGGCACACCGGGCTGGCGCAGTCGTCATTCGCTCGAAGGTGAATCGCGGCAAGGGCGTGGCAGTCGCCGCGCTGTTCCGTTACGCCGTCGAGCAACAAGTGGATGTCCTGGTCTTGCTGGACGGTGACGGCCAGCACAACCCCGAGGAGATCCCCATCGTCGCGGCTCCGTGCCTGGAGAATCGCGCGGATGTCGTCGTCGGCACGCGGTTCCACGCCGCGGCTCGCAGCAACACCCCGCCCATCCGGCGGCTCGGTCAACGCGCCTTCAACGCGATGACCGCGTTTGCCTCTGGGGTTCCCTGCTCCGATTCCCAGTCGGGGTTCCGCGCATTCCGGCGACGCGCGCTCTGCGCGATGCGGCTCTCCGAGGAGTCGTTCTCTGTCGAGTGCGAGATGCAGTTCGAGTGCCGGGTCCATGGTCTGCGGCTGGTCGAGGTGCCGATCAGCTGTCAATACGACCCGAGCGCGCCCAAGAAGCGAAACATCATGGCGCATGGCTGGGAAGTGCTCTCGCGCCTGAGCTGGATGATGCTCCAACGGCGGATGCTAGGCCGGGCGCCGAACGGGCTGCCAGTCGCTTTACCGCACACCCTCGACCCTGCGGAGGAAGGGCTCGAGCCTGCCACCTTGATGGCTGGCGATTGATTTACTTCCATTCATGAGCAGCGCGCCCGCCTTGGTCATCACAATCAGTTCTGTTATTCGCAACACGGAGGGAGTTTCGGGATGGAGACCGTAGAGAAGCTTGCGACACGGACCACTCGCCGAAGAGTGGTCTCAACGGGCGCGAAATTTGCCTACACCGCGCCGCTGGTGGCGGCAAGCTTCAAGCTGAGCACTCGGGGCGCGTTCGCCCAGACCGTGAGCCCGGCCGGATTCTGCGGCCACAGCGTTGGGATCAACGGCGGCTGCATGGGAGCATGTTCCGCCACATGTCCGGGCCATGCCGGTAGTTGCCATCAGGATATCTGCGACGCGCGCTGCCCGAACGGCACCACGGACCGGCAGTGCGACAACCTAGGACTTTGTGACCCTGGCAACTATACCTGCACTCCAACAGGCAGGGGAGCCACGGTCGATGCTCATTACGTCGGGCCGTAGCGGGTCATAACGTGAGGTCGGACGCCAGGATCCTATGCCCATTGCAGCGTGGGATCCTGGCATCCCGATCGCGCCGGTCTCGCGTCGCATTGGCTCTCGGGCGGATTTCGGATACATCGATCGCTGAACCCGTCTTCCACTCGTTTGGAGGCTGAGGAGCACGCTGGATAAGCGCAAGCACGGAGCGGGAATCGAGAAATGGCGACAGCGCAGTTGGAGAGATATCCGTCCTTACGTTCGTCTGTTGAGTTTCGCGTTCTCGATGACCTGAGCAGCGTCGCGGTCAATCCCGAGTCGGGTGAAGCGCATGCGCTGACTCCGGTGGCGACCGCGATCTTCGAGCGCTGCGACGGCACGATGTCGATCGCGGAGATCGTGCGCGATATCGTGGACATCTTCGAATGCGACGGGGCCCAGGCGGAAAAGGATGTGATCGCATTCCTGGACGATCTCACCGTACGGGGACTCATTGATTGGTGACCACAGCGACTCTTGAGGCCGTCCCGGCACTGGCCAATGGAACCTCCGCCGCCCGCAAGCCGGACGCGCGGCTCGTTCGCCGGATTGAGATCCACGGTGTTTCTGCCGAAATCATCGCGCCTCGCTCACTCGCACCCTCCCTCGCCATCATGCTGCGCGCCTACCCGACAGCGCCGTCCGTGAGTGAACCGGACATTCGCATCACCGTCACTCGCGACGGGGCGAACTGGCGAGTGGCCGCGCCAAGCTTTTCCTACAGTGAGAATGGTGGCGCCGGAGCCGCTGCTCGCCGCGTCGAGTGGTGCCTCATCTCCGAGGCGGTCCGGCTCTGGACCGGCATGATCCACGTTCACGCCGCGCTCGTCGCCACTGCTGACCGAAGCGCGCTCCTGATCGGTCCCTCGGGCCGGGGCAAGAGCACGACGTCGATGGCTCTTGCGCTCGCCGGTCTGTCGCTCTACACGGACGACGTTGCCCTCATCGACCGCGAGACGCTGCGGCCCCTCTGCGTGCCTCGACCGGTCAAGCTCGACTACCTCGCCCGAAGGCTGCTGGCGGATCGCGGGCTCGCTATCCCCCGCGGCCGCATCCTCGGCGAGTGCATCGATCGCACGATCCTGCCGGGGCTACCGCCGATTGACGAACCCGGTCCGCCGATCGTCGCGGCGATCTTCTTTTCGAAAGAGCGTGCCCGCCAAGCGGAGGCGCGGCCACTGACCAGCGCAGAAGCATTGATGTATCTCATTCGTCAGTCGGTATCTGAGCGAATCGACAAGTCCGGCGTCTCCGACGGCGCGCTCGCGTTGATCAGCGCCGTGCGCTGCTACGAGCTCGTGCCGGGCAACCTCGATTCGACGATTCAGGCAGTTCTCACCCTGATGGACGCGCCGGGCAAGAGCGCTGCCGTTTCCCACGGATTACCGCTCCCCGACGTCGTCGCAACGAACGGGACGGCAGACGGCGCCCACCGGCTCATAGCGCGCCAGACATGACGCCACCCACGGTCGCAGGTTAGGAGTTCTCCCATGGACACCGCACTCCTTCTCGCACGCCTGCTCCTCGCCGGCGTCTTTGCTCTTTCCGCGGTCACGAAGCTCGCCGACCGGCCAGGGTCGCGGAAGGCGCTCGAGGGATTCGGTGTGCCCGCGCGGGTCGCCGCGCCGGGAGCAATCGTCCTGCCATTACTCGAGCTCGCCGTCGCCGCCCTCGTCTTGCCGCTGACGACCGCCTGGTGGGGCGCCCTCGGCGCTCTCGCGCTCCTGCTCGCGTTCATGGCGGGCATCGCATACAACCTCTCCAAGGGACGGACGCCCGACTGCCACTGCTTCGGCAAGCTCCACTCCGAGCCGATCGGCCGGACCACCCTCGCGCGCGATGCGGCCCTGGCCGCCGTCGCCGGATTCGTCGTGATCGGCGGGTGGACCGATCCCGGTCACAGCGCGGTCGCCTGGCTCGGTGACCTGACCACGGGTGAAGCCGTCGGCGTGATCCTTGCGGCAATCGCCATCGTCGTGCTCGCGGCGGAAAGCTGGCTGCTCCTGCATCTGATGCGCCAAAACGGCCGGCTGCTCACGCGACTGGACGCGCTCGAGGAGCGCGTGAAGGAGCAATCCGCCTCGTCGTTCGGCATGGACTCGAGCGCGGAGTCGGAGCTGGGCCTGGCCGAGGGCACGCCGGCCCCGTCGTTCCGGCTCGATGGTATCTACGGCGAGACGATGACGCTGGAAGCCTTGCGCTCCTCCGGCAACCCCGTCCTGCTCGTCTTCACTGATCCCAATTGCGGTCCCTGCAACGCATTGATGCCGGAGCTTGGCCGCTGGCAACGGATGTACGCGAGCCGAATGACGATTGCCGTGATTGGCAACGGCACGACTGAAGCCAACCGCGCGAAGGCGGTCGAGCATGGCCTGTCGAACGTGCTGCTCCAGCCCGATGGGCAGGTCTCTGCCGCGTACCGGGTCAGGGGTACGCCAACCGCTGTCCTCGTGGGTGACGACGGCACGATCGGAAGCTCGCTCGCGGAAGGCGTGGAAGCAATTCGGGCGCTCGTCACGCGGGTGATGATGCAACCCGCCGCGATCACCGAGGTTCCAATCCGTGATCCGAACATCTCCGGCAGCATCGGCCCTGTCGTAGACGGTGCCAGTTCGAACGGCGCCGCGCCGCTGGCCGAAGCGGGGAGCGCCACGGTCGTCACGGCGGAGCCGGTCACCAAGATTGGAACGCCGGCCCCGGAGATCGCCCTGCCCGATCTCACGGGCAAGACGATAAGCCTGACCGATTTCCGCGGTCATCCGACACTCGTCCTCTTCTGGAACCCCAGCTGCGGCTTCTGCCAGCGGATGGCCAATCAGCTCAAAACGTGGGAAGCGAACCCGCCCGCCGGCGCCCCGAAGCTCCTGGTCGTCTCAACCGGCACGGTCGAAGCGAACGAGGCCTTCGGCTTCCGGTCGCCGGTCGTCCTCGACCAGGAATTCGCCACTGGCCGCGCCTTCGGAGCGGATGGGACGCCATCCGCGGTGTTGATCGATGTGGACGGCCGGATTGCCTCAACCGTTGTCGTTGGCGCCGAGCGGGTGATGGCGCTGGCGAACGGTCACGATCCCAGCACGCTAGTTCCGGACGAGCCAGCCGAGCCACCTCAGCCGTTCATCTCGCCCGAGAATATGGTGAAGCCGGGCGATCCCGCTCCGCCGGTGCGGTTGAAGGATCTCGATGGTAAGCGGTTCGACCTCGCCAGGCACAAGGGGAAGACGCTCGCCCTCCTCTTCTGGGACCCTGAGTGCGGCTTCTGCCAGTGGCTCGCCGAGCCATTGAAGCAATGGGAGGAACGACCGCCGGAAGGCGCTCCGCAGCTCATCATCGTTTCGGAGGGCTCGGTCGAGGCCAACCGTGAGTTTGGTCTGCGGTCGCGGATCCTGCTGGATGACGAGCTCGCGACCCGACGCGCCTACGGAGCGGCCGGCACACCGACCGCCGTCCTCATCGACGCCGAGGGCCGCATCGCCTCCGAACTCGTCGCCGGCGGCAGACGGGTGCTCGATCTCCTCGGTTACGTCCCGCTCGCATGCCAGGAGTGCCTGGACGAGTGCCGGCAGCGAGGCGGTGGCGACGCCTGCAAGGCGGTTTGCGAGATCAGCGGGCAATGCGTGTAACGCCGTCCGCGATCGCCGTGAGGGTCTAGCCGTTGAGCTCCGCCATCAGCCGCGCCCACACGGTATCCACAAGCCTCAGGCAAACGGCGAACACCATTTCACAACGGGCATTGCACTCCGCATGACTGGCGGATACGCTCGCCTGGCGTGCCAATGTGCGTCTATCCAGCCGGATACGAGGGGGATGAGAAAGTCCGCGAAGCGCGTCAGGGGCACCCGTCGTCGCAGGACTCAGCAGCTTGCCGAGCTTGGTGATTTGGCTGACCGCTGAGTCGCGCGGAGAGTCCGCGCGCGGTTAGGCGGAGGAACCACAAACCGGCCCGGATCGGGCGAGGAAGACGTGCGCGTCCATCCGCGGAGGAAGTGTCGACGACCGCCCGGCCAGTCTCGATGGCTCGATCCCACTCCTCGGCAGTAAAGCCGGGAGGCACGTCGCGCAGGGAGCCATCGTCAGACATCGCAACCACCTCGTAGACCGACCAGGGTGCTACGGATCTGAGTGTATCAGATGTCGCGATGTGACTGTCACAGCTGCCAGAATCGGCGGTTGTCGGCGGACTCGACCGAATACTCTCCTCCAACATCTGCACCAGTTGTGACACCGGGGCAATGACGCGCACGAGAATCCCCTCCTGTCCCTGCTCGTAGTCCCTGGGGAACGACCGTAACTCAACCGCGATTGACGGAACGTTTCATCGGTGAACGCGCCGCAACAAAAGCGCAACAAAATCCTTCCCGCCATGACCGCCTGGCAAGTTGGCCTAACCCACTGTTCCCATGGGAACGCCGCGCCCGTCGAGGAGGAGACACCGCGCAAGAGCGGTTGCCACAAACAAGCGCAAGTCCCGTGCCTTGCCGCCGGCACGCCGCGCTCCCCGACTCGGAGCTCCACCCATCTGTACGTTCAATTGACGGCGGATGCGGCGAGTCATATAGTCCGAGTGACGCATCCCGTATTTCCCGTTTCTGTGAGTCGCCGTCCAGTACGCGGTAGGCGGCAACAGGAGGGAGTTTCACCATCGTGCCAACCTCGCTCCTCCCGCTCGAGTCTCGCGCGACCCGCCGTGCGGTCGTCCGCGCTGGGACACGACTGGCGTACGCGACGCCGATCGTTGCGGCCACCTTCCGCCTGACGCCATTGAGCGCTCTCGCCGCGGAGGAGGCGGTCAGCCTCGAAGCCGCTGCGCTCGCCGCTGGCGCGACGGTCAATGAGCCGCCGATTGCCGCGGCCGGTCCCAACCAGCGCGTGGAAGACGAAGATGGCGATGGGGTGCACGCGGTCACACTCGATGGCACCGGCTCGGCCGATCCCGACGGCACTATCGTCGCCTACGAGTGGACGCTCGACGGTCAGACGCTCTCGTACGACCCCGTCGCGACGGTCGTGCTCCCCGTCGGGCGCCATTCGATCTTCCTGACCGTGACCGACGATGTGGGCGCGACAGACCGCGATCGCGTCTGGGTGCGAATCGATCCGCCACGGCGGCGGGAAGAGGAGGCCGCGCGGAACGCCGATCCTCAACCGCCAGCGACTCCCGGCAATCTCACCGCGACCTTGCGCAACGATTCCGTCAGCCTGAAATGGCGAGACCGCGCCGACAACGAGCTCGGCTTCCGGATCTACCGCAGCCTCGATGGCGGCGCGACCTGGGCGGCGATCGGCGAAGCGGCAGCCGGGCGGCGATCATTCCGCGACTCCGATGTCGTTCCGGGCGGGACGTATGTCTATGCCGTCACCGCCTTCAACGAGGTCGGCGAATCGCCGTGGTCGGATCCCGTCTGGATCACCCTCGAGGGCGCCGCCCCCGCGCAAGAGGCCGCGCCAGCGCAAGAGGCGAACGAGGTCGCTGCTGAGCAGGCTCCGCCGCCGCCACCGCAGCCGCCCGCCGCGCCTCACCGGCTCAAGGCCAAGCAAGAGGAAGCGGTCGTGGTCCTGGAGTGGCGGGATGGCGACGGCGAGGAATTTGGCTTCCGCGTCTATCGCAGCGCGGACGGTCAGCGCACCTGGCAGCCGATCGCCGACGTCGCCGCCAACGAGCGCAATTTCCGGGACTTCAACATCGCTCCCGGCGCTACCTACGACTACATCGTCTCGGCCTTCAACGATGCCGGCGAATCTGGCCCGTCGAACGTTGCCACGATCAACGTGCAGCCGCTCGCTCCGCCGCCTCCCCCCGAGGAGCCCAGCGCTCCTCCGCCTGAGCCCGCAACTGAGGTTCAGGCCACGGAGAGCGAACCCGCTCCGGAAGAGACCGGCGGAGAAGGTTCAGGCGGCGAAGGCGAGGGCGACGGCGGCGAAGGCTGATCCCGGCTCGCTCGACGAAACTCCAACCTTCCGTTTGAGTCCACGAGTTGGCTTCGCGCCGGCTCACCGGCGGCGCGCCGCGAAGACGATCGCCGCGCCGAGCGCGAGTCCCCCAACGCCGCACGCGGCGGCGATGAGCGCGAGCCTGCCGGGGGAAATCGTCCAGACAACGACGCCGGCCCGGCCGGCCGAAAAGGCTGTCGCCGCGATCGCCCCCATCGCCAGGACGATCGCCGCCAGCCCCATCACCGTCGCCAGGAATCCCGCGAGATAACCCGCGGCGATCGGACCGGCGCGCAATGAGCGCGCGGTGTCCGACGCTGACTGCGCCGATTCGCCCGTGTCCGCCCGCGCCACCTGCATGCCAAGCCCGATGGCAGCCGTGACGGCGGCGACGATCGCGGATGCGTGAGGCAGCGGGACCAGGCGCAGCGCGGCAATCGCCAGCACTCCTGTGGCCATCGCCGCCAGGTTGGCCGCGCGACGGCCAGGCAGAGTCCGCTGGCGTAGGACAGCACGGCCGAGCGCGAGCCCAACCCACGCCTGGCTCAGATACGCGCCAACCAGGTACGCGGCCGCCCCAAGCACCGCCAGCGGGATCGTGACGATGCCGACGGCGAGAATCGCCAGCGCGACGGGCGCAAAGATCGCGACGGCGATCCCGGCGAGCGTGACCGTGCCGGGCCGTTGCCGCAGCCGATCCGCGACCGAGCTCGCTTTACCAGGCCAGAGCAGCACCAGCATCGCCCCCACGGCCAGCATCACGAGGGTGCGGGAGACCGCGCCGCTTCGCCACAAGAGCAGCTGGCCGAGCGGGAGCCGATCCGCCGGGTCGGCTCGCTCGATCGTCCCGCTGATGACCGCGCCTTCCCCGATCCTCGCCTCCGCGCGAGACTCATAGCGGAGGTCGCCGCCAATCCGCGCCGACGAGACGACGGCGAGGCGCCGGACCGTGACATCAACGTCGCCGCCGACATCCCCCTCGATCGTCAGGGACGCGGCGGTGCCCCGGATATCTCCCTCGATCGTTGCGCCGGAGATGACGCTAGCGGAAGCGCCGGTTAGGTACAGATTCCCGGCGATCGTCGCACGCTCGACGACCGTGATCGCGCCGCCTCGGACGTGGACATCGCCTTCCACGTACCCGTAGAGCGCGACGCTCGCGCCGCTGACCGTGACGTTCCCGGCAATCGGGCCGCGCACCTCTAGTCGCCCGCCGACGGCGGAGACGTTGCCCGAGACGCCCCCGACGATATTGAGGAAACCGGCGGCGGCATCGAGATTCCCATCCGTATCGCCGAAGATCTCCGCTCGACCGGCGAGGACACGGAGATCATCGGAGATGAGCGTGCCGGCAGGGATCCGGATGGTCGTTCCCCGGGCGATCTCGGTGGCCAGGGCGGGCGCGGGACTGTAGATCAATGCGCCGAGGATCATCGCCAGCGCGAGGCATGTCCTCCACGGCGGGCGACGGCGGCGCGTCATCGCCTAGACCGACTCCGCGGCCAGCGTCACGAGCGTGACCTCAGGCGGGCAATTGAAGCGGATCGGCGGGAAGAAGACGCCGATGCCACGGGACGTGTAGACGGGCATCCCGCGCGCGTGATTCATCCCCATGACGTACCGGCTGCCACCTGGGGGCAGGAAGACGGGTCCAATCCCCGGCAGCCGGACCTGACCGCCGTGACTGTGGCCGGAAAGCTGCGCGAAGGCGCCCAGATCGGCCGTGATGGCGGCATAGTCCGGCTCGTGCCACAGCGCGAGGACCGCCGCGCCGGAGGGAACGGAGTCAAATGCGGCGTTCGGGTTGGCCCGCCCCATGACCTCATCGTCGATGCCGGCAATCCACAGCGGCCCTTTCTCGGTGGTGACAAGGGCCGGCTCGTTTCGCAACACCTGAATGCCCTCTGCCTGCAGGGCCTCGGTAACTCGCTCCGCGCGGCCGATCTCGCCGCAATCATGGTTGCCGAGGATGGCAATGGCGCCGAGCGGCGCGGTGCGCGCGAACGCGCCAAGCACTTCGGCGGCAACCGGCGCGTATCGCGGCGACCCCGAGATGTAGTCGCCGCCGAGCAGGATGAGGTCCGGCTGCTCGGGCGTGAGGAGATCCAGCGCCCGGACGACATCGTCTGGGGAAATGGCTGGCCCGATGTGCGTGTCAGCGACGAACCCGATTCGCAGTCCGGCCAGGTTCGCGTGCGCGGGAGGCAAGGCAAGCGAGACTCGCTCCAGGACCGGCTCGTAGGGAGCGGACGCCCGCGCGTGGTAGCCACTCGCGGCGGCCACGCCGATGGCGCTGAGTCCGCCGCACAGCCCACCAAACGCGAAGCGTCGCCGGGACATGCGGCTCACCGTCTACCTCCCTTGCTTCCGGCCTGGTGGTCCGATAGTAGACGATAGAGCCGCGAGGGAACAAGACCAGCGGCGCTTTGCGGCTACGGCATCAGACGCTCGATACGCCAGGAGCCGTCCGGCTGGCGGGTGTACCTGATGCGGTCATGAAGGCGGCTCGGCCGCCCCTGCCAGAACTCGATCGCGGTCGGCCGCACGCGGTACCCGCCCCAATTCTCCGGCACAGGGATCGGCTTCCCGTCGTAGGTCGCCTCCATCGCGGCGAATGCCTCGATCAGCGCCTCCCGGTTCGGGATCGGCTGGCTCTGCCGGGAAACTGCCGAGGCGATCTGGCTACCGCGCGGCCGGCTCTGAAAGTACGCTTCCGTCTCCTCCCGCGTGACCCGCTCGACGTCGCCGCTGATCCGGACCTGCCGCTCGAGCTCGGGCCAATGGAAGAGGAGCGCCGCGCGCGGGTTTGCCTCCAGGTCGCGTCCCTTTGGGCTTTCATAGTTGGTGTAGAAGACGAAGCCGCGCTCGTCGAAGGCCTTGAGCAGCACCATGCGGACCGAGGGCATGCCGTCCGGACTGGCGGTCGCAACGGCCATCGCGTTCGGCTCGTGGCCGGTCGCCTCGCGCGCTTGATCGAACCAGACGGAAAATTGGCGGATCGGGTCCGGATCCACCTCGCGCTCGTCAAGCTCAGCGCGGGCGTACTCACGCCGCAAGTTCGCCAGCGACATGCCCACCTTGACCATCGGTCCTCAGACTCAAGCTGCTCGCTAGGTCGTGCCAGTTCGGGGCGCAAAGCGCGCTGCCGAGAGTGTAGCACCGGCGAATCAGGGCGCCGCGCCCCCGACCGCCGGCTCGCCCGCCTCAACTTCCCTTGCCCCTCCAGAAGATGAGACGGTGCCATCGTTCAGCCCCGCGAGTACGTCCTCCACTGTCAGGAAGCCGTCGCCGTAGAGCTTGTTGACCTGCGTCGCGAACGTCAGCGAGCCGGCCAAAACCTCCCGCGGCGGACCGTCAGCGATGATCTCGCCCTCGCCGAGAAGGACGACCCGCGTCGCGAGGCCAGCGACGAGCTCGACGTCGTGCGTCGCCATCAACACCGCGGTCCCCTCGTCCCGCAGCCGGCGCAGTAGCTGGCCAAGCGCCGCCTTGCGGAGCGCGTCCATCCCCCTGGTCGGCTCATCGAGCAGGAGCACGGGCGGCGCGCCCGCCAAGACGGCGGCCAGCGCGACGCGCTCTTGCTCCCCCGCGCTCAAATCACGCGGATGCCGGTCGGCCAGCGCCGTCAAGCCCAAATCCTCGAGGAGCGCATCGGGATCGAAGCGCGTCCGGCGACGGTGGCGGAGGGTGAACGCCAGCTCATCCCGCACCCGCTCGGCGAACAAGAGCGATGCCGGCCGTTGCGGCAGGTATCCAACGTCTCGCGCGATGTCCGCCGGGTCGAGCGAGGCAATATCGCGCCCCGCAACGGTGATGGAGCCGCTCGCGGGACGGTGGAAGCCGATGATCGAGCGCAGGAGCGTTGTCTTGCCGGAGCCGTTCCGGCCCATCAGGGCCACCAGCTCTCCCGGTCTGACCTCGAGCGTGATGTCGCGCAGCACGATCCGCGCTCCATACCCCGCAGACACACCGCGCAGCTCGACTACCGGCGGGCCGCCCGCGGACGGCGAATCGGGACCGGGCATGCGCGGCGCGGTGGACGCCAGCGCCAGACGACGACCTTCCTTGACCGTGAGTGGTAACGGCTCCCAAGCCAACGCTCGGCCAAGCCGCACGACTGGCGGCGCCATGCTCGGATCACAAACCGCCATGATCTCCCGTGGGTCCCCCTCGACCGTTTCGGCGTCCGCTCGAACTAGGCGGAGCCGGTCCGCGAAGCCGAGCACCCGCTCAAGCCGGTGCTCGGCGAGGACAATCGTGAGGCCGAGATCGTCGTTGAGCCGCGTGAGCGCGGTTAGGACATCCTCCGCGCCCCACGGGTCGAGCTGGCTCGTCGGCTCGTCGAGGACCAGCAGGCGCGGCTGAAGCGTTAGCGCTGCAGCGACGGCGACTCGCTGGCGCTCCCCGCCGGAGAGGGTCGCCACCTCCCGGTGCCGCAGCGCGGCGATCCCGAGCAGGTCCAGCACCTCCTCGACACGCTTGCGCATCAGCGCCGGCGGGATGCCGAGTTGCTCCATGCCGAACGCCAATTCGTCCTCGACGCGCGTCGTGACGAGCTGCGCCTCCGGCTCCTGAAAGACGAACCCAACCGTGCGACTGAGCGCTCTCGGTCCGTAGTGCCGGGTGTCCAAGCCGTGGACGATCGCCGAGCCGCCGAACACGCCACCCGAGAAGTGCGGCACGAGGCCGTTTAGGCAACGGAGCAGCGTTGATTTCCCGCTGCCCGAGGGACCGGCGACGAGGACGAACGCTCCCTCCGGAATCAGCCAGTCCACGCCGCGCAGAACCGGCTCGGTCTGGCGCGGATAGCGGAATCGGACCTCCCGTAACTCGGCCGCGAGCGGCACCCCTCGGAGCGTGGTCATCGCCTGCCACGCTCCTCTCGCTCGCCGGCGGGCTCGACGAGGAACGCCGGCGCGAGCAACCCGGCCTGCGCGAGCAGGAGCCAGAGATTGATCGCTGGCACCGTCAGGCGGGGATACGGCTCATAGCGGAGCGCGGCGGGATCGGTCAGCAGCGCCGTGAGCGTCGCCATCCCCGCGATGCCAGCTCCCGCCAGCGCGACGACGTCCGAGCGTCGGAGTCGCGGCGGGCGATACCGCGAGCGTCGCGCCAATGTGCGCTCCGGCCGCATCACCCAGAGGAAAGCCGCGACAACGACGAGCATCGCGACCGCCGCGACGGCGACCTGCCCGACTGCCAGCAAGTATCCCGCCGCCAAGCCGACTGCCAGCACGACAGCGGTGATCACGCCACGGCCCGACTGCCACCCGGCCGCGACCGCTACCGGCGCGCCGAACGCTCGCGACTCCAGCGCCTCCGCGAGCGTAATCGCGCGCTCCAACCCGCCGTGCAGCAACGGGACGAGGAGCGGCGCCACGTCCCGCGCGCCGCGAGGCCGGTAGCCCCGGGCCATCTGCGCTTCGCGGATCTCCCGGTACGCGACGACCGTCTGGGGAGCAAAGGCGATCGCGATCGAGCCGGCGACCGCGACCGTCAGCAAGCGATCCGGGAGCAGGCGGAGCGCCGCCGGCCAATCGACGACGGCGGCGACGTGTGCACCGACGAGGACGAGCGTCAGTAACGCGCCCCCGCTGATCACCCCGTAGATCACCGCGTTGAGCGTGACCGGTCCGCCGATGATTGGCAGCCAGGAGGGCAGCGTGAAGAGAACCGTCGTCCCGGCGCGGACGGTCAGCGCGTTGAAGAGGGTCGCCAAGAACGCGAAGAGCACCGCCAGCCGGACGACCGGCCGCCAGGCCGCATCTCGCGGAGCCGCCTCCGACCAGGCAGCACGCACCCCCAGGACCGCGAGCAGCACGGCAAGCAGCGGCAGGGGGTTGCGCCCGGCGAGCGCCGGCAAGCTGGCCGCCACGGCCCAGGCCAACCACGTACGCGGGTCAAGCCCGGCGGCACGAGAGCTCACGGGAGCGCTCGTCTCCGACCGCGTGACCGCGCGGCCAAGAACACGCCGCCCCCGATCACGGCCAGAACCGCGGCGCCGCCAATCATCGTCGCGACCGACGGACCGTCATCCTCCGCCGACGACGAGTTCGAAGCGCCGACGGTCCGCCGCGCCGGCGTTGGGACAGCGCCATCCGCGGCAACGGACGGGAGATCGCCGGTCACGCCAGCCAGACGCGCCACGTCCTCTATCGTCATCGCGGGCAACTCCGGCGAGCCGCCAGTCCACACCCAGGCATCGACATCGCCGTTCCGCACTTTCGTGGCGCTTGCGCCGAGACTCATGAATTTCCACTCGCCCGGCGCTGACTGCCTGACATACTGCCAGAATGGCGAATCTGGATCGCCCGTCTGGCAGAGTCGGCGCCGGCACTCCGTCGGCGGGCACCCCTGCGTTTCAATTTGGCAGACGCCCTCGCCGAGACCGCCGAACGAGACGGTGACGAGATCCAGGCCGCTCCGCCGCAGGAGCTCAATCGCGGTAATCTCCTCCTCTTCGAAGGCGACCAGGGCGTAGGACGTCCGGCCGTCGCCGTAGTCAACGACCACGCCCGCGTAGTTCAGCTCTTGGGCGTTCGCGTCACCGAGGAAGATCAGCGCGACGAGCGCCCACAGGAGAATGCTGCCGGCGCGCACTCGCCGGCGAACCGCGCCGGACATCGGGCTACGGACCACCAACGGGCGTGGCGCCGACCGCGCCAGTTCCATCCGACGCCGAGCCGCCCGCCACCACCGGAAATGCCTGCCCCGCCAACGCCGGCAGCGCCTGGAGCGTCGAGAGGAGGTTGTCATCCGGCATCTCATGTTGGAACCGGAATGCGCCGCTCTCGTTTTGGAAGTTCGCCAGCGCCGCGGCCGCGTTGCGCCAATCCTCGCTCGCGGGATTGTCACCGACCGCGATGATCGCTTGGACGGCGAGGGCGGTCGAGTTCGCGTCGGGCGCGCCACCCGGCTGATAGGGGAAGCCACCCTCCTCCGCCTGCGCCGACCGGAGGTACTCGATCGCCTTCTCCACCATTGGATCGTCACCCATGCCGATCGCCGCCAGCGCCTGCACCACGATTGCGGTCGTGTTCGTGTCTCCCGCGCCTTCGTCCGTCGAGCCGTCGAACGACCAGGAGCCGTCCTCGAGCTGAGTGGACTGGAGCGGTTGCAGCGCGTTGGGCGGCACCGTCGCGCCGGCAGCCGAGAGCGCGAGCAAGCCGAGCGCGTGGTCATAGAGGCTGAAGCCGATTTGCCCGCGCCGAGCGCTCGTCTCGATGATCGAGAGCGGATTCACCGTCGCGAAATCGCGCGGGTTACGTCCCACGGCGACCGCCGCCAGCGCCAGCTTGGCCGCCTGCCCTGGGCCGGTCTGCGTGTAGACAAGCGCGTTCTCTTCCAGGAACGCGACCGCGCGGTCGAGCGCCCCGCCGTCAATGGCGACACCCGCGTTGCGCGCCGCGACGAGCGCGATTACGGCATCGGCAGTGACGCCCGCATCGGGCTCACCGGACAGTCCAGCAAAGCCTCCGTTCTCCGCTTGCTGCTCGAGCAGCCACGTCACCCCACGTGGCAGGGCATCCGTCCCTGGGGTTGGCGACTCCTGCAGCGCTTGCGCGCGCCATGGCACGGCGACAGCCATTGCCGCGAGAAGGATGAAAAGGGCCCAAACGACCCCGCGACGAGCGTGGCCACGTTGCATCGTAACCCTATCCTCAGGCGCCTCAGCGCGCGATCGAAATTGCGCGCCACGACGCCCCTAGGCGCCGCTCGTCCGAGCGACGCGACGAACGCCGGAAGATGTTGCGGTGGGAACTAGTTGCCTGGGACTGACATGCAGTGTCCTCCCCCTTTCACGCGAAGGGCACGGGACGCGACGAGGGGCGGGCGACCTGGCTCCGCCACGCCGGCAACGCCGAGCGTGACGATACAGTTGCGCGACAGCGCCGGCCTCGCACCGGCTTCCCCCTGTGAGCCCGAGCCGGCAACTTCCCGGCTGGGCACCCCCTGTCGCATGACGATGACCACGAGCGTGGCAGGTTCCTGCCAGCAACGGGAGTGTCGCACCCGTCGCCGCTGCCGTCAATGCCGGCGCGGAGCAATCTGACCTGCTCCGATAGCGAGACGTGCCCTAGCGAATCCCGACCAAGAGTGATATAAGGCCGCGACCAGTCGCGTGGCGCGGAAGATGGAGGGATAGTCGGTGGATGTAACGCAGGCGATCGCGCTCGGTGTCGTTTCGGCGGCAGCGGCGATCGTCGGCTCGATGCTCGGTCTCGGCGGCGGCGTGTTTCTCGTGCCGATCTTTACCCTATTCTTCGGCGTCGATCAGAAAATCGCGATCGGAGCCAGCGCGGTCGCCGTCGTCACGAACTCTGTCGTCGGCTCTTCCGTCCACCTGCGCAGCGGGTTTACCAACCTGCGCCTAGCGATGCTGCTTCAGGTGACGATGGCGTCCGGCGCGCTAG
Organism: uncultured Chloroflexota bacterium; assembly: GCA_937901745.1. Taxonomy (GTDB): domain Bacteria; phylum Chloroflexota; class Chloroflexia; order Thermomicrobiales; family UBA6265; genus CALGSZ01. The sequence goes on from CALGSZ010000032.1 coordinate 105,775, forward strand.
CTGGCGCGCTCGTCGCCGTATTCGCGCCGGAGCGCATCATCAACGCGATCTTCGGCGTCGTGCTCGTCTATGCCGCTGCCTCGATGGCGCTGCGCCGGCAATCCGCCGTTGAGGCGACCGGCCCCGACCCCTGGCAGCTCGGCGCGACATTTCAAGATCCCGCGTCCCGGCGGATCGTGCGCTACGTGCCGGAGCGCGTCGGTATGGGACTCGGGATCAGTGGGCTGGCGGGCGTCATTTCGGGGATGCTCGGCGTCGGTGGCGGCGTGATTCAGGTCCCGGCGATGAACCTGCTGATGCGCGTGCCAGTCAAGGCGGCGGCCGGCACTAGCGCCTTCATGGTCGGCATCACGTCGGTCGCGACCGCGTTCGTGTTCTACGCGGAGGAGAAGATCGATCCGCGGGTGGTCGTGCCGGCGATGGTTGGGATCTTCCTCGGCTCTCAAGCCGGCTCCCGCCTGACGCGCCGCGTGCGGACGCAGCGGCTCGTCCTCCTCTTCGTCATCATCCTTCTGTATCTCGGCGGCTCGCTCCTGCTGAAGGCCGCCGGCGTGACCTTACCGGGGCAGCAATGAGCGCGCCAGGGACTGGAAAATCCAACGCGATCGCCGCGACCAGGGCCGAAGCCGAGAGCGAAGCGCTGGAGCAGACGAGCCAGGGTCCGGCTGGCGCTCAGAATCCGATCGCCCAGGCCGCGATCACGACTCTCACGTGGGGCTTCCGCGCCGGCGCCGCGCTGCTCGCGCTCGGGTTGCTCGTCGCTCTCATCCGTGGCGAGCCGCTCAGCGAGCAGACCGACCCCTTCACCGAGGTAATCCCGAAGATCCTCGATGGGCACGCCGCCGGGATCGTTGACCTGGCGATCCTGACGCTGATGGCGACGCCGGTCGTGACGACGCTCGTCGTCGCCCTGGCGTTCTTCAGCTCGGGCGACCGGCGCTACGGCGTCATCACCCTCATCGTGCTGGCCGTTCTCGGCATCAGCATCTCGTTGTCACTCATTCGCTGACGCGGAAGTAGACATGACACAAGGGCCTATCGGGATCGTCGCGGCGATGGCGGCCGAGCTACGCCACCTGTTCGACCATGCGCGGACAGCGCATGAGCGGCGCGACGGCATCTGGCAGGAGCATCACCTAGAGATCAGCGGACGTCCGGTCATCGCCATCCGGTCCGGCATCGGCATGGTCAACGCCGCGGCAGCAACGGAACACCTTCTCGCGCGGCACGCGCCAGCGATCGTGTTGAACGCCGGCTGCGCCGGAGCCCACCGGCCTGACATCATGCCTGGCGACATCGTGATCGGCGACCGCGCGGTCAACACCGGCGCGGTCCAGATCCTCCCGAGCGGGGAGGAGCGACATCTCGGGCTTGGCTACGAAGTCGCGGGAGAGAGAATCGGGCCGGCGGAGTTTCCCACCGATCCTAAGCTCCTCGCGTTGGCGCGGGAAGCCGCGCGCGACTTCGCGCCGCCGCCTTGGCCGGACAATCTCTTCTGGCCCACGGGGATTCCGCGCCGGCCGCCGGCGATTCACATCGGTCCGGTTTCCTCCGCCGATGTCTGGACACAGGAGCACCGGCGCCTTGACCTACTGCACGCTCGCCATGGCTCGTTGTGCGAGGACATGGAGGCAGCCGCCGTCGCGCAAATCTGCGCGCTGCACGGCATCCCCTTCCTCACCATCAAGGACATCTCCAACAACGAGTACCACCGCCCAAGCGACGTCGCCGAGTTCAGCGATTTCCCCATTGAGGAAGTCGGCAAGCGGGCGATGGGATTGGCGGCACGGCTCATTGGACGGCTGGACTGAGGCTGTCTCAGGGACGAGCGCTGCCCAGCAAGCCCGCTCCGTCACTCGTCCTCGTCGTAGTAAACCAGGGGGCGGACGACCATCACGCCGTCGGCGGGGCGAATGTCGAGGACGACGTCGGGCAGGTTCGGCAGCAGCTCCTCTTTCCCGGCGGCGCTGGTGACAACGAAGACATCGTTCGCGCCGGTCTCGATCAGGTCGGTGACCCGCCCCAGCTCCGCGCCGCTCTCGTCGAGCACTCGTAAACCGATGAGCTGATAGAGGTAGTACTCGCCGGGCTCGAGGGGCCGAGCGTCTTTGCCGCTGATGCGGATCGGTTTCCCGACGTGGGTTCGTCCCTCTTCCGGCGTCGTAATTCCGCGCAGCAGGATCAGCGCGTTGCCTTGGTGAAATCGGACGCTCAAGACACGCCGGGGATTCTCCTCATCCCCGAGGTACATCGTCTTGACGGTCCGCAGATGCTCGGGATCGTCCGTCGTCAGGCGTACTTTCAGCTCGCCGCGAACACCATGCGTGCCGATGACGGTGCCGATTTGGAGGCGGACCTCCTCGACCGGGGTGGACGGATCTGGCCCCGCCGTCTCGATCAATCGCTGTGGCCGGCGGGTTCTGCGTGGACCGGCGGAATGACGCCGGCGCTTGACAGCTCTGGCCGGCGCAGCGCTCGCCACCCGGCCAGTGTCAGAGGTCGTTGGGTTGTTGTTGGGGGCGTCACCCTTCGATGTCGAGGCTGGCACGGAGATTATGTCGAGAGCCGGCGATCATGACGAGCGTGCGCATCGCCTTCGCGATGCGACCCTGCCGCCCGATCACCTTCCCCATTTCGCGATCCGGAACGCGCAACGTCAAATGCACGACCGATCCGTTCTGCTCAGCCGTTACTTGCACCTCTTCAGGCGTATCGACCAAATTAGCCGCCATGTAGAGGACCAACTGCCGCAGCTGCTCAGCCGGATCGTCAGCAGTCATTGTCAGCCTTATCCTTCAACGCCAATGCGGGCACGCGGTGGGACCACCCGGCGGCAACGCCGCTGGCCACCGCGCAATTCGCCGCCGGCTTCGGTCAGATCGTCTCTACGCGCTAGGAGTCGACGCCGCGCTCGCGCCCGACGGAGCGCCCTTCTTCGGCTCCATCAGGCCGTGTCGCACGAAGATGTTGCGGACGGTATCGGTTGGCTGCGCGCCAACACTCAGCCAGTACCGGATCCGCTCCTCATTGAGCTTGATCGTGGCCGGCTCCGTCAGCGGATCGTAAAACCCCACAGACTCGATGAAACGACCATCGCGGGGCGAGCGGCTATCGGCCGCCACGATGCGGTAGCTCGGCCGCTTCTTTGCGCCCATCCGCCGCAGGCGAAGCTTAATCACGCGTACTGCTCCCTTGTCTATCGTCCAGATCGCATTCGAGTCTCAACGACGGCATCTAACAGCATGCGCCGCGACGGGGAGCACACGCTAACCATCCGCCGGGCGCGGCAAATCCGCCCGTTTATAGCACCGCTAACGATTGTACGTCAACGCCGGAGTGGCAATTCCACCACCCCTGGGTGGCGAATTTCGATCGCCGCGCTCCCGTGAACGCTCCTCGCACCTACGGGTTATTGAAACCGGCGGGGCCGCTCTTACGCGGCCCCGCTGACGTCTTCTTCAAACTGGGATCTGCCCCAAGATAGCGACAACGACCACCCAGCCCGTGCGGGCGGGCAACGATCGCGAAGCATTGGCAGTTGGATGAGCTAGCGACTGCGCACGAGGGAGGACTTGCGCTGCGCCCAGGAGCCATCGCAGGCAGCAGCGGCGCAGGCCGCGACGATTGCCCGCGTCAGCGGACGAGGATATCCAGCCTTGCGTGCCCGGAGAGTGATCTGGCTCGGACTGTGTCGCTCGACGAGAGCTTCAGCAATAACGCGACTCGGGCGGGGCGTAAGCTCTTCGAACGACGGCTGGGCAAGCATAATCGTCGGGCCTCCTTTTTCTTATGTGTCCGGTCCAGGATTTTTCGGGGTTCCCTCGTGCGCTCCGGCCTCCCACCATGTCCAGCCACATGCTCGGGAGACCTCAGGAGCAAGTTAACCCCTATCCTATAGGGGTCATTTGCTCACATCAATGGTGTACGTACGACTTGTTGGGGGCGATCTGTGCCAATCAGTCGCAGTCGCCCCCGGCCCGATCTCAAGCTTTCGCCGCCTGAGGTTGGCCGTAGGTCTGGCGAAACCGCTCACGCATCTCCGGGATCAGGTGCTCCGGCACCATCTCCGGCTCGCGGCCACCATTCGCCGCCAGCGCGTCGATGTAGACGTGCGCTGCCTCCTCGACAACGTTGGCGTACGTCAGCGCCTCCGAGAAGGAGCGGCCGAAGGTGATGAGCCCGTGATTCTTGAGGATCACCGCCCTCGTCTCGTCGTCCATCACCTCGAGGACGCTGCGCCCGATGTCATCCAGCCCGGTCAGGCCATATCGCGTTACCGGCACGCGCGCGCCGACGACGAGGCAGACCTCGGTCAGGATCGGCGGCAAGCACGGTCGAATCGTGCTGACGACGGTCGAGTAGTGCGAGTGCGTGTGGACGATCGCCAAGATTCGCGGATGCTCGCGGTAGATCATCGTGTGCATCGGCGTCTCGGAGCTCGGCCGCCGCGTGCCGTCCTTCACGTTGCCGTGCTCGTCCACGATCACGACATCCGCCGGAGTCATCTCCGGATACGGGATTCCGCTGGGAGAGATGGCGATCAATCCGGTCTCCGGATCGCGGACGCTGAAATTACCCGCGGTTCCGTAAACGATGCGCTGCTCCAAGGCCGTCAGGCCGGCCTGCACCACCTGCTCCCGCAGCTCCGCCAGTAGCACGAAACTCCTCCCTTTCTCTCGAACTATCTCATCCTATGTTCCGCAATGGGCTTGCTAGAACTCGCTCTCAATAACCCGAACAGGATCGATCTCGGCCAGCGCCGTTAGCTCGTCGGGCGACGGTGGCGGCGTTCGGGGCGTGCGCTCATCCACGGTGATCGGAAATCCTGTCGCCTCGCGCAGCGCATCAAGCTCCACGCCTGGGTGCACCGACTCCACTTCCAGCCACCCTTCCCGCCGGGCAAAGACACACAGTGGCGTCACCACGCGATCGACATTGCCGGAAGCAGTCACGAAATCGAGCTGCTCGACGAAGGTGCGCCGGTCGTGCTTCGTCCGCCAGAGAATCGTCCGGCGGGCCGTCGGCATCAACGCCGCGCTGCCAGCGCCGCCGGGCAAGCGCACCTTCGGCTGGTGAAAATCGCCGATCGCGCTCATGTTGATGCGGCCCAGGCCGTCGATCTGCACCCCGCTGAGAAAGACCGTGTCCAGCCGGCCTCGCGCGGAAAGATCGAAGAGGTCCGCTAGCGTCACGAGCGTCCGCGTCCCACGCAGCAGCGCGGGATCGACTGTCGACACGGGCAATTGCTCGGGCTGCGGGTTCACGCTCCCAGTGATGTTGAGATAGACCAGGTTCGGAGCGTGGAGTCGCTTCGCCAGGAGAATGGCGACCATCGGCAACGGCGACGCGACCCCATGAAAGACCGTCTCCCCGTCGCGGAGCAAACGCGCCAGCGCCACGGCCATCATCACCGGCGCTGAAGGAACGTCAGTCACCGACCCTTCCCGCATTCCCTGATGACCCTGCACGGCGCGCTCACCATCACCTACGCGCCGACCGCGACCGGGGAGCCGGCCAAGATGCGCTCATCCACGAACTTTTGAAGCGAGCGCTCATCCTTGCTGGCCTCGACGTAGGCGCGCAGGTAGTCGGCGTCGTAGTCGTAGTAGCCAGCGCACGAGCACGGCCACGCCCCACTCGGCGCCTCGACCACCGCCTCGACGAGAAAGCCCGGGATCGCGACCGTCTCCGGCGCCGCTTCGAACTCCGCGCCATCCACGATCCGCTCGGCGGTCAGGATAACGCGACGCGCCGCCTTCGCCATCAGCACATCCTCGAAGTGTGTGCCGATGATCCGCCCGTTGCCTTCCCGGTCCGCTTCCTGGACGTGGAGGATGGCGACATCAGGCTGCAGCGCGGGCACGACGACGACTTCTTGCCCCGTGTACGGATCGGCGATGGTGTGGAATCCGGTCACACGTGGCACATCCGAGCCGGTCAGGCCGGCGACCGGCATGAAGGGCACGCCCTGGATCGCGGCGCGCAGCCCGGCGATCACCGTGTAGCAGGCATGCTCCTTCACCTGGACACGTCCCTGCTCGACCGCGCGCCGGTAGCTCGGTGCCAGGCCGAAGACGGTCTCGAACCCAATGAACCCGGCCGCTACCGCTGACGCGCACCCGGTCGCCGCCAAGAGGTCAACGTCGTAAGCGCCGGCGGTCTTGACGATCTCCAGCCCGCGCTTGCTCTGGCGAACGATCTCGTGAACCGCAGCGCACGGCCCCCGGTGGAGCGTGTTCCCACCCAGGGCAACCCGAGATCCATCAGCGATGGAGGAGATTGCCTCGCTCAGCGAGATGAGCTTGTCCTGCATAGGAGGCCTCCCTTGGTGACGATCGGCGCCCGCGGTCCAATGTCGAATCATAGCCCGGTGACGCCCGGCGCGGCACCTGGCCTCCCACCGCCATGGTCAGGCGCTTGCCTCGATTCCCGCTCCGCATGCGACCGACCACAGCCGCTCCAGTGGTGAAGCGTGCTGATACAGGATGGCCCAGAGGGCATCGAGCAGCGGGAAGCGCGCGGCAACCTCGCCGTCGATGCCGACCATCTCCCGAGCCAGCCGGTACCCGAAATCGGTCGCCAGGTAGCCTTCGACAGTGGTGCCCTGCGAAGTCAGCTCGGCGAAAGCGACATCTGGCCGTTCGCCCAGGCCCAGGCGCTCGCCGAGCAGCCGGTTGCGGCCGGCCGTCAGCGTCACCTGCAGGTCGCCAATCCCGGCGAGCCCCAGCACCGACTCTCGGCGTCCCCCAAGTCCCTCGGCCAATGCCACCAGTTCTCGCACGGCCTGCGGGAAGAGAGCCGACCGCAGGTTGTTGTATGGCCGTCCGGTGCGCCGCTCCAACCCGTCGGCAACGCCCATGGCGATGGCGTAGGCATTCTTCATCGCCGCGGCAACCTCGACGCCGACGACGTCATCGGTCGCCTCGATGTGGTAAGTCGGCGTCGCGAAGACGGATTGGCAGACGGCAACTGCATCGGGCGGTCCGGCGTAGACCACTGATGTCGGCAGCCCCATCGCCACTTCGTTCGCTTTGGACGGCCCGCCAACGGCGACGATCGGCCCTGAGTAGACCTCGGCAATGACGTCGGGCAACAGCTGGACGGTGCGCGCCGCGTCTTCATCGAACCCCTTGGCAACGGTCATCAGGACCTGAGCCTGCTGGAGCAGCGGTCCGACGCGCGTGACGATCTTTCGCACCGCGTTGGATGTCACCGCAACGACGACGAGCTCGGCGCCGGACAATGCCTCCTTGGCCTCTTCTTCGGCGAAGACACGCACCGAGGAGGCCACCGGCACTCGCAAGCGCGGGTGGTTCTGCCCCGCCCGCAATGCCGACACGATGGCGCCATCGAGCTCCGTGCCCCAGAGCCGGACTTCGTGGCCGTTCTGTGCCGCTGGCGTCGTCAGGCCAGTTCCCATGTCACCCGCGCCGAGGATCGCGACGCGCGTCACCTCGGTATCCTCCTCCTGCCGATGGACAGCACGGGGCAACCGGCCCTCCAGAAGGGGCATCGGAGGACCGGATTGCCGCCGGCTCTCAAACGTTCAGAAACGAACTAGCTCGAGGCAGCCTCGTCCACCTTCTTGGCGATCTCCACCATCGCCGGTCCGGTGGGATCGTCGCTCGTGGTCAGCTTACCCAGTTCGACCGCGATGATGTCGTTCGCGATGAGCGGCCACTGCGGGAGGTGCGGCTCGGTGCCCATCCGATTCATGATGACGTTGTACATCTCGGGGAAGTGCCGCGTCGTCCCAGCCACGCCGACCTGGGCCGCCTCCTTGACTCGCGGATCATCGAAGGTGGACTGGCGCATCGGGCTGGCGCCGCCGCCGATGATCGAGGCCATGGTCTGCGTGTTGGAGCAGGTCGCCCACTGGAGGAAGATCCACGCCGCGTCGGCGTTCTTCGAGTACCGGGAGAGGCAGTAGGTGCTGCCGCCCTGGTGCCCAAGATCCGGATGCTCCTCGAATCCGCACTCCTCGGGCGGGCGCTGGGCAGTATTGGCAGGCAGGGGGGCCGGCTCCATGAGCCCGGAGACTTTCGAGTTCGCCGGGTCGTCCCAGCCGGGGAAGTTCTCGCCCCACGTAATCACCTGGCCGCCCTGGCCCTGCTGAATCGCGGTGAACTGGCCGCCCCAGTCGTACGTCGTGACCGCGGTCGGCATGTACTGCTGCAGCTGGCGCATGTACTCGACGCCCTGGATCGCGAAGTCATCGGCCAACGCGCACTTGCCGTCCGCGGTGAAGACCGAGCCGCCGTGCGACCAGACATAGGCGGTCATGTCGCACTCGAGGGCGTAGTGGCCGCTCTTCATCTGGCCGACCGTTCCGTAGGTACCCTCGCCGCTCTTCGCCTCGTTGATGATGCGTGCGTTCTCCAGATACTCCTCCATCGTCGTCGCCGGCTGGAGCCCCAGCTCGTCGTAGATATCCTTGCGGTAGAAGTACATGAAGATCGGCACGTCGCACGGGAACCCGATCATCTTGTCGCCGTACATGGCGATGTGCCGCACGAGCGGCTCCAGGAAGTCTTCAATGTTGTAGTTCGGCATCGCGAGGTCCGGCTTCTGGTCCAGGAGCTCGCGCGGATCGTAGGTGTCGTTGATGAAGCGACCGACCCAGGCCTGGTCGAAGTAGTAGATATCGTTCGCGCCCAGCTTGCTCGCCGCGTCCTGGCTCACCTTGGCGAGCACCTGGTCAAGCGGCACCACTTCCCAGTTGACGGTGATGCCGGTGATATCCTCGAACATCTCCTTTTTGAGATTGATGATGGCCCGGCTCGGCGGCGTTTCCTCAGAGACGACCCGAATCGTGGTCCCTCTGAACTGACCGCCCACATCACGCAGGAAGGCGACGATCTCTTCCGGCTGCGTGGCCGCCGCCTCCTGCAACGTCGCGGCAGACACGGACGGCGCGGACCGGCGCAGCATCGGCCGGCTTGTCAGCGCGACGCCAGCCGCCGCGAGCACACCCAGCATCTTCCGTCTGGAGATGCGTCCAGCTCGCCAATCTTCGATGGCTCGGTAGATGGCAACCTTGGCATCCGTATCCTTCATCGCACTCATAACTTCCTCCTGCCTTCGCTGGCTAGATCTCGCTGGCAATGGAGAGGCATGGCGTCGCCGCTCCAATTCCGTGGGCCAGCTACGCTCCTCATCTCCCAGATCGTCGTGAAGCGCGGAAACCGAATCGCGTGCCGGTCTCACCTCCTTCGACATGCCAAGCCAACGACCGAAGACAGGCGCGCCTGAGATCGCTACTTGAGTGCGCCCAGCGTCAGACCACGCACGAGGTGACGCTGGACGAGCAGGATGAAGATGAAGATCGGGATCATGGACGCCGTTCCTAGCGCCGCCATATAGCCCCACTCGGTGGCGAAAGCGGTCGTGAAGGTCGAAGACGCGACGGGAACGGTGCGCACGATTCCGGTCGTCAGCACCAAGGAGAGCAAGAACTCGTTCCAGGAGAAGATGAACGACAGCACGGCCGTGGCGGCCAAGCCACCGCGCAAGTAATGCAGGAGCACGCCACGGAACGCGCCGAACCGGGTCGCGCCGTCAATCATCGCCGCTTCATCGAGCTCTCGCGGCACCTCGTCGAAGAAGCTGCGAAGGAGCAGGATCGCGAGCGGCGCATTGATCGCCGCATGGACGAGGATCATGCCGCGATACGTATCGATGAGCCCAAAATCCCGGAACATCATGAAAAGCGGGAAGGCGACGACCACGGGCGGCAGCATGCGCTGCGACAGAATCCAGAGCGTCAGGTCTTTGCTGCGCCGAATCGTGAAACGGGACAGGGCGTAGGCCGCCGGCGTCGCAAGCAGCAGCACGAGGAGCGTGCTTCCTACCGCGATGATCATGCTGTCGCGGAGATATGGGATGGAATAGAAGGTCGAGCCGCCCGACCCGCGGCCGACTGAGCCGGTAGTCTCGATGTTGAACCGCGTCGGATCGGCGTTGCCGAGCACCACCCGGAACCAATTGAGCGTGGGATCGAAGCCAAGCAGGCGCGGCGGAGAACGCAGAATTTCCGGCGTCGGCTTGATCGAGGCGAGCATCCACCACAGGATCGGAGCGAAGAAGATCAGGCTGACAACTGCTGCCAGCAGCGTCTTGACGATCGTCCCCTGATGCAGCTGGCGCCACGATTTCGTTTGTCGAGCCATCGGTCTCCGTCCCCACTCCGCCCGGCAAAGGAGCACGGCGTTGTCAACCATTGGTGCTGGAAATGCGCCGCGTCCCGATCGCCCCCCTGATCGCTCCTCACCAGGCCACTTTGAAGACCCGAACGTAGACGTTGGCCAGGACAATCGCTAAGACGAGAATCACGATCCCGAGAACGGAGCCATAGCCCCATTCGATCGTGACGAACGAGCGCTGGTAGGCGTAGAAGCTAAGGACTTCGGTGCGCGTTCCGGGGCCGCCGCTGGTGAGCACGAAGATGTAGTCGAAGACCTTGAGCAGATCGACGAGGCGGAACAGCACAGCCACGGCGATCATCGGCCGAAGCATCGGCAAGGTGATATCCCAGAACTGGCGCCACGCTCCTGCACCGTCAACCTGCGCCGCCTCCAACGGGTCCTGCGGAAGCGCCTTCAATCCGGCCAGAAGAATCAGCACGAAGAAGGGCGTCCATTGCCAAATCTCGGGTATCAGCACGGCCGCCATGGCGTAGCGCCCCGTGCCACCGAGAAGCGGCTCCTGCTTGTCAATGAGCCCTACGCCCTCCAGCAGCCACTGGAGCGCGCCATAGTCCGGGTTCTCCAGCACGCGGAACATCACCGCCGCAACAGTCGGCGGGACGACCATCGGCAGGATCATCAGCGACTGCCACAACCCGGAGATCGCTGGCCCGGAATTCAAGAGCACAGCAATGGCCAGACCGAGCACGAACTCGATGACCAAGGCGGCAAGCACGTATTTGGCGGACGTTAGGAAAGCGCCATGGAGCCGATCATCCTGGAGCAGGCGCCGCCAGTTCTCCAGGCCGACGGGCTCGACATTCCCCGTCATGGGATTGAATTCGCGGAACGAATTGCGAATGTTGTAGATGAAGGGATAGAGCCCGATCCCAAGGAGCAAGATCACGACCGGCGCGATCCACGGCCACGGCCGCTCCGAGTTAATGACCCGGCCAAGCGCCCAGAATGGAGACCGGCGCAGGACAGCCTCGCGGCCGGCCCGGCGCTCAATGCCGGTCATTGGGTCAGCATTCGTCATCCGCGCCTCTCGCCGAATAACCAGCTACCCGTGTCTCGCACCGACCCGTCTTGGTCACCCGCCAAGCAGACGGATCTCTAGCCCGGCGCCTCACTGTGCGTCGGGGTGCACCACACCCTTTGAATCCGGATCGTCAACTGCTGTGGGAGACGCTAGCATACGGTGCGGGTGGTGTCAATCAGTTCTTGCACAGATGACCACGTTTCGATCATTGTTGCAGCTGCAGGGGCGAGCACTCGGAGACACCAGCCGAGAGCCGGGGGCGTCACCTGTGGATGTCGTCGACACTGGTCCGGTGGCGCGCGCTGGCGCAATCATTGAGCGTGCGTCGCGGCCCCATCGAGCGCCTGATAAGAACACAATGTGGAGGCACCGATTTGACTCAACACCGGCAACCCCAAGATGACGATGAGCTCATCCTGCTCGCTGACATCGCTCATCGCTATTACGAGCAGGATATGACCCAGGAGCAGATCGCCCGCCAGTTGCGGGTATCGCGCTCGAACGTCTCGCGCATGCTCAAAGAGGCACGGCAACGTGGCCTCGTCGAGATCCGCATTCATCACCCGCTGCAAACGGTCCCGCAGCTACAAGAGACGCTCCGGGAGCGGTTCGGCCTGAGCGATTGCCTCGTGCTCTCGAACTGGCCCCCGACGGATCCCGAAGCGGACCATGAAACCGCGCACAAGATCGGCGCGCTCGCCGCTCGCTATCTGCAGGAACACGTGCCCAATCACTCGATCGTCGGTGTTGGGTGGGGCAACACGATCTGGCACGTCGTCACCAGCGGCTACCTTCGCAAGAAGGTCGGGATGAGCGTCGTCCAGGTGATGGGCAGCGTCGGCGGCGGCGAGCCGGACATTGATGGCATCGAGATCGCGTCCCGGCTCGGACGCACGCTCGGGGGACGCGTCTATTACCTGCATGCGCCGATGATCGTCACCGACGCCGCGGTGCGCGCGGGACTCATGCGCGACCAGCACATTCGGCGCAGCCTGGAGATGGCCCGCCGGGCGCAAACCTTGGTCCTCTCGGTTGGCGCCATCAGCCGCCGCTCCGGCCTGTATCGCGCCGGCTACCTCAACGATGCCGACCTCGACTACATCCAGGGCCACGGCGTCGTCGGTGACCTAGCGGGCGTTCACTACAGCCGCAGCGGCGACATCATCCATCTAGAGCTGAACGATCGCATGATCTCGATTTCGCACGACATCATGCGCCAGATCCCGTTGCGCATCGGAGTCAGCTGGGGCACGGCTAAGGGACTCGCCAATCTCGGCGCGGCTCGCTCCAGACTCCTCAACGTCCTGATCACCGACGAGACAGCCGCGCGGGAGATGCTGGCACTGGCGGATGAAGACGGCCTGGACACTCCCGGCGCCGTCGCGGCGACGGCCACGACCGCGGAGTCACGCTGAGGTTTGCCCAATTCCTCGGATCACGCCCGCGATAGTGTCGTCGCCGCGCACATGATCTCGTCCGTGATCTCGGTCAGGCGGTCGATGTACGGGCGAATCGCCGGGAACAACGGGCGGTAGACCTCCCGGTACAGCCGGTCGTACCACTGCCGCGCATCGTCCTCCGGGACGAACGTCTTCGTGGTCGCGGTCATCGCCTGCGCCGCCTCCGCGATACTCGGATACCAACCAACGGCGGCCGCGGCGAGAATGCCTGCTCCGAGGTTTGTCGCGTCAGCAGACCGAGCACGTGAGACGGGCGCGCCGAGCACGTCGGCCATGATCTGGCACCACAGATCGCTCCGAGAGCCGCCGCCAAGAATCACGTGCTCGCTCACCGGCTCGCGGCAGCTGGCGACGATGCCTTCGATCGCGAGCCGGTGCTCCAAGGCGATCCCCTCCAGGATGGCTCGGTATAAGTGATGGCGGCGGTGGCTCGTATTCCAGCCGACGACGATCCCGCTTGCCGCCGGGTCCCAGTACGGGTTCATCACGTTGTTCCAGTACGGCACCAGCGTCAGCCCGCCGGCGCCTGGCGGAAGCTTCGCCGCCTCAGCCTCGTAGTAGCCGTATGCGTCCCGTCCCTGGCGCGGATCGGCGAAATGCTCCATGAACCAGGTCACCGTCGCCGTGCCGCCCCGGAGCACGGATTCCAGCACGAACGTCCCCGGAATCGCGCCGATATCCGTCCGATACGCGAGATCCGTCACATAGCGCGACGTCGCGCAGCCACCGGCAATCGCGGTGCCGAGATTGACGTAGGCTCGTCCCGGCCCGACGACTCCCGCGCCGAGGCATGCGGCTTGACCATCGCCAGCGCCAGCCACCACCGGCGTGCCCGCCAGCAACCCGGTACTCTGCGCGGCCGCCTCGTTGACCTTGCCGAGCACGGAGCCTTGCGGCGCAAGCGAGACGAACTGATCGCCCCTGAGACCAATCCCTTCGATGAGCTCCTTCGCCCATTGCCCGCGCTTCATGTCGATGATGCCCATCGGATCGGCGCAGGCCAGGCTCGTCACCCATTCCCCGGTCAGCCGATGGACTAAGAACGCATGGACATCGAGGAATTTGTCCGCCGCCGCGGCGATTTCCGGCTCATGCTCCACCACCCACAGCAGCTTGGGCAGCGACTGAGTCAGCGATGGGGGACGCCCCGTCAGACGATGGATCCGGTCGTGCCCAAACCGGCGATCCAGCTCGGCTAATTGGGGCCGCGACCGCTCATCGAGCCAGAGAATCGCGTTCCGTAACGGCTCGCCGCGCGCATTGACGGGAACGAACGTTTCCCGCTGGTGCGTGATGCAGAGCGCGGCGATCCGGTTCGCGCCAACGGCATCAACGACCTGCCGCACCGCTGCTTGCGTGACACGCCACCAGTCCTCGGCTACCTGTTCGCCCCAGCCAGGCTGCGGCGCCAACAACTCCAGCGGCGCTCGACCTTCAGCCACCGGGGAGCCAGAGGCATCCCACGCGATCGCTTTGCACGCCGTCGTGCTGCAGTCAATTCCCAGAACCAGGTCCATGATGCCTTGCCCCTTTCAGACCGGCAGCGCATGCCCGAGCTGGAATTGCTTTGCTTGGGTCGTGGTTCCCCCAGTCTAGCAATCATGCCGAGACCGGCACGTTTGACATCGAGAGGGCTCCTGGTATCATGCCCCTCGCGGTAATGCACACTATTGCACATTTTGCACACGTGTGAGGAGTGCGGCATGCGGGTGGCGATGTTTCATGGTCCTGGGGACGTGCGCATCGAGCAGGCTCCGGATCCGACTCCCGGACCCGGCGAGGTGGTGGTGCAGATCGCGACGGCGCTGACCTGCGGCACCGACCTGAAGACGTACCGGCGCGGCCACCCCACGATCATCACCTCGCTGCCGAGCCCGTTCGGTCACGAATTCGCCGGGACGATCGTGGCGCTTGGGGAAGGGGTCGATCCGGCGCAATGGCCGATCGGCACCCGTGTCGTCGCGGCAAACTCAGCGCCTTGCAACCGCTGCTTCTACTGCCGCCACAACCGCCAGTCGCTCTGCGAGAACCTGAAATTCCTGAACGGCGCCTACGCTGAGTACATCGCCGTTCCCGCCCCGATCGTGCAGCAGAATCTCTATCGGATCCCGGATCACCTCTCCGACGCCGAAGCGGCACTCGCCGAGCCGCTCGCGTGCGCGGTCCACGGCGTGGCCGAGAGCATGATCGAGATTGGGGATTGGGTGGTGGTCAATGGCGCCGGGCCGATCGGGCTGATGTTCGTCTATCTCGCCACGCGCCGGGGCGCCCGCGTCATCTGCTGCGACCTAAGCCAGGATCGTCTCGCCCTGGCGAGCCAGCTCGGGGCCTCTCATACCGTCCACGTCACCCCTGACCTCGACCAAGTCGAGGCAGTCCGCTCCCTGACGCCGGATGGGCGGGGCGTTGACGTGGCGATCGAAGCGGTTGGTTTGCCGGAGGTCTGGGAGAAGACGGTCCGGATGGCCAGGAAGGGGGGGATCGTCAACCTCTTCGGCGGGGCGAAGGGCGGCACCACTTTCAGCGTCAGCACGACCGAGCTGCATTACGGGGAGCTGCTCATCAAGGGCGTGTTCCATCACACGCCACGCCACTTCGAGACAGCCGTCCAGCTCCTCGCCTCGGGCGAGTTCCCGGCCAAGGCGTTCATCAGCGGCCAGCGCACCCTAGAAGAGCTCGTCCCGTCCCTGGAGGCGATGGGCCGGCAGGAAGGAATCAAGTACGCGATCATCCCGAACAACCGCTCGCACGCTTGATCGGTCCGCAACCGCGATCGTCACAGTCGCTGTGGCGAAATAAAGGAATTTTGTCACCGGCGCAGTGCTGTGTGACGCGCCGGGCCCCCTTCCCCTGACGAGCGCTCGCCCGCCGAGCCTCGCCTTGCCATACGTATCTGCCGCAAGCGAATACGCACATGCACGCCGTCGCAGCGGCGCGCTCGCCGGGGCTCATTTCCACTGAGCCAGCCGCACGCGAATCGCGGATTCTCAGCGTACGGCCGCATCTATTGAGATTCAATCCACCGGGGCTCACCCTCACTTTCATTCAAGCAGCACGCACCTGTCAATACGAAAATGTTCGTAGATCCCGCAAAGTCAACTCCATCGACCAAATACGTCATACAGGGGATATACGCGGAGGCGAGAAGACGCGACCCTGTAACCACGGCCGGAGGAACCGGTCGGATGCCGTCACAAGCGGCAACGCATGGACGGGTCAGTCTTACTGGCTCGGGATCTTTCGAAAGGAGTTCTGCGTGTCCGTTGCTACCCAGTCCTCCACCCGTGCCTCTGCTACCCGATTCGACAATCGCTTGGTGGAGGATCTTCGTTCTCGACTGACCGGTGAGCTGATCACCGCCACCAGTCCCGGATACGACGAGGCTCGCTTGCCGTTCTCGTTCCTCGTCGATCCTCGGCCCCTGGCAATCGTGCAGGCGGCCAACGATGACGATATCGTTGCGGCGATCGACTTCGCCCGCGATTACGACCTTCCGCTGACGGTTCGCGGCGGAGGTCATGGCCTCCGAATGGACAGCATGGTGGACGACGCCATCGCCATCGATCTGTCCCACATGAAGGCCGTCCAGATCGATCCGGAAGAGCGGATCGCCCGCGTCCAGGGCGGCGCGACCTCCGGCGACCTCACCGATGCGGCCCACGAGCACGGCCTTGCCCTCTCTACCGGCGACACGGCAAGCGTCGGACTCGGCGGACTCGTCACGGGCGGTGGGATCGGCTTCATGGTCCGGAAGTACGGCCTCGCGATCGACAATCTCCTCTCCGCGCGGGTCGTGACGGCATCGGGCGAGATCATGATCGCCAGCGAGACGGAAAATCCGGACCTCTTCTGGGCCATCCGCGGCGGCGGCGGAAACTTCGGCGTCGTCTCCGAGTTCACGTTTCGCCTCGCCCCCGTCGAGCAGGTGCTCGGCGGCGAGCTGATTCTGCCCGCGAGCCACGACGTCATCCGGGGCTATCTCGACTATTTGGTTGCCGCGCCAGAGGAGCTGACCGTAATTGCCCACCTGATGCGTGTGCCGCCGCTGCCGAACGTTCCGGAACCGATGGTCGGTAAGCTGGTGTTGTCGATGTTCGTGACTTGGGCCGGGGACGAAACTGCTGGAGAGCGGGCGCTGGCGCCACTGCGCGCACTGGCCACGCCACTGGTCGATACCATCAAGCTCATCCCGTACCGGGCGATGTACGATCTCACCGCTCACCAGAGCCAGCGGCAAGGAATCTCGGTCCGCTCGATGTTCGCCGACAGCATCAGCCACGGGGCGATCGATCAGATGCTGGCGGCGATGGACCGGCCGACCCCGCCCATCAGCGTCGTCCAGCTCCGTGGACTCGGCGGCGCCGTGTCCCGCGTCTCGAGTGAAGCGACCGCGTTCGCGCACCGTCGCCAACCGTACTTCGTCTCGGTCCTCAGCCTGTGGATGAATCCCGCCGATGACGCGGCTCCCCACCAGGATTGGGTCGAGTCCCTCTGGCAAGCGATCCGGCACGAGGGTTCCGGCGCCTATGTCAACTTCCTCGCGGCCGAGGGGGACGAGCGGATCCGCGAGGCGTACCCTGACGAGACGTACACGCGGCTCGCCGAGATCAAGCGGCGCTACGACCCGGAGAACCTCTTCCAGTTCAACCAGAACATCCCACCGCGGGCGTAAGCGTTCCTCGGACATTCGGCTATCGCCGGCCCCATCCCCGGTCCTTCCCACACGGAGGTGCCCGGGGATGGGGTTTTTTCTTCGTCTACGCGCATTGCCAGCCCTGCCCTGTGCCGTCTCTCCCGTTATCATTCCGTTCTGTCGTAGAGACGAGCTGCACCCGGTCGTTCCAGCAGCCGAGACCCGAGCACGAGAGGCGACGCAATGCCGACCTATCCCGCCGAAGTTCACCGTTCACATCTGACGCCCCTCCGCTTCCTCCAGCGCAGCGCCTACGTCTTTCGCACCAAGCCGGCAATCGTCTATGGGGACAAATGCTGGACCTACCCGCAGATGGCCGAGCGCGTGAACCGGCTCGCGTCCGCGCTCACGGCTGCCGGCGTGCAGAAGGGCGACAGGGTGGCGGCGCTGCTGCCGAATATCCCGCCGATGCTGGAGATGCACTTCGGCGTTCCGCTCGCCGGGGGCATCCTGGTCGCCATCAACACCCGACTCAAGAGCGACGAGATCGCCTACATCCTCAACCACTCCGGCGCGAAGGTTCTCGTCGTCGATACCGAGCTTGCTCCCCTCGTCGAGCCGATCCGCGATCAGCTACCAGCGCTAGAGACGATCGTCAGCGTCGAGGACGTCCCCGGCGGTTTGCGCCTGCCCGGACCCGACTATGAGTCCTTCCTCGCCAGCGGCGATCCCTCTCCCATCGAATGGCCGCTCGACGACGAGGACGAGGTCATCGCCATCGATTACACCAGCGGCACGACTGGCCGACCGAAGGGCGTGATGTACACCCACCGCGGCGCATACCTCAACGCACTCGGCGAGATCATCGAGACGCGCATGAGCCCCGACAGCGTCTATCTCTGGACGCTGCCGATGTTCCACTGCAATGGCTGGTGCTATCCGTGGGCGGTCACTGGCATCGGCGGCACCCACGTCTGCCTCCGCAAGTTCGATCCCGAGCGCGTTTGGGAGCTGGTTCGCACGGCAGGCGTGACGCACTTTTGCGCCGCGCCAACCGTCCTCATCGCGCTGGTCAATCACCCAACGGCGCCCAAGGAGCCGCTGTCGAACAAGCTCATCGTCAGCACGGCCGCCGCGCCACCGTCGCCCCAAATCATCGCGCAGATGGAGGCACTCGGCGCGGAGATCGTGCATGTCTACGGCCTGACGGAGGTGTATGGGCCATACACCGTCTGCGAGTGGCAGTCGGAATGGAACTCGCTCCCGCCCGAGGAGCGCGCTCGCCTCAAGGCCCGGCAAGGCGTGGGCTACATCATCGCCGACGACGCCCGGGTCGTGGATGACCAGATGCGCGATGTTCCGGCCGACGGCCAGACGCTCGGCGAAGTCATCATGCGCGGCAACAACACGATGAAGGGCTACTACAACGACCCGGAGGCAACCGCGAAGGCGTTCGCCGGCGGCTGGTTCCACTCGGGCGATCTTGCAGTCATGCACCCGGATGGATACATCGAGCTGCGCGACCGCAAGAAGGACATCATCATCTCCGGCGGCGAGAACATCTCCACGATCGAGGTCGAGCGCGCCATCTACAGCCATCCGGCCGTACTCGAAGTCGCCGTCATCGCGATCCCGGATGACTACTGGGGCGAGGTGCCGAAGGCGTTCGTCACGCTCAAGCCCGGCATGACCGCGACCGAAGAGGAGATCATCCAGCATTGCCGGGAGCGCCTGGCGCACTTCAAGTGCCCAAAGGCGGTCGAGTTCGGCGAGTTGCCGAAGACTTCGACTGGGAAGGTCCAGAAGTTCGTCCTGCGCGAGCGGGAGTGGGCCGGGCAGGAAAAGCGGATCCACTGACTCCCGTGCACTGAGGAGTCGATGGGCCAAACGCCGAAGATCTCTATCCTGTACGAAGCCATCGCTGAGCTCTGTCGCAAGTGGGATATCGTGGATTTTCAGTGTTTGGCTCCGTCCTGCGAGACGACGTTCGCAGCGGCAGCGACGCGGATGTCTTGGCCACCCTCGCGCCGGGCATGGAAAGGGGATATCGAATGAGATTCAGACGACGGAGGAGCTCGAACGAATCCTGGGCCGCAAGGTCGATCTCATCGAGTGGCGGCAGGTGGAGCGGAGCAAGAACTACATGCTTCTAAAGCACATCCTCGACAGTCAGATGCGTATCTACGTGGCATGATGATGCCGATCTTGATGTCCCTCCTTCGCCGTGTCTCGTTTGCACGGCGCGGCCTGGAGCGATAGCATGGAGCCGCGCATGGTCATGGTGCGCCGTGCGTCCCGATCGTTACCCACTCGGTTGAGGAGCCAATCTCCGTGCGCCATCTTCGCTTGATCTCCATTGCGATGACCGCGCTCGGTATTGCCGTGGCCGCGGCCGCCATCGCCTTCGACCTCGGTCCGCTGGCGACGCTGGTCGGACTCATGCTCGCCGTCGCGGGAATCGTCAAAGTCGCCACGGTCGCCATTTGGAACGGCTTCTTTGGGCTTGGGCCGGTCAAGACGCACGACGATTGATCCCGCTGCACGCCCGGCGGACGATCCCCCACGTCTGCGCCGATTGCGAGGTTGGCCGTGAGAAACGCCCCGGAAGATGACCGCCTCTCACGCGCTCGACACGCCCGTCAGGTGATCTCGGGCAGCGAGGTCCGGCCGCCCGCGACCTACCGCCTCAGCTCCGCGCCGGCCAGCGGCCCCGCGCTCGTCACGCCCACTCAGCGCAACTATCTCGTCGGCATCGCGGTCCTGCTGGTCCTTGGGCTGCTGCTCTATCTCTTCTTCGGCTTCAGCGTCGCCAGCATCGTCTTCTTCCTCTTGGCGCTGACGCTTCTTGCGGGTTGGCTCGTCTTCTAAGCGAGATGGTGGCAGCCGTGCCGGGCCAGCCTCATCACACAGCTTGGACCGCGATCCCAGCCGAAGAAGTCCTACCCGGCGTTACCCGCCAAACGGTCCACGGTGAGCGACAAACGTTCGTCCGTTATGTCTACGCGCCGGGTTCCGTTTTCCCTGTCCACGCGCATCCCGAAGAGCAGATCACGCTCGTCCTCAGCGGGCGGATCGCATTCGAGATCGATGGTGTCCGCATGGACGCCGGTCCCGGCGAGCTGATCGTCATCCCCGGCAACGTCCCGCACGGCGCTCGGGTCATTGGCAATGAGTCCGTCGAGACGGTCAATACGTTCAGTCCGCGCCGGGATGCTGGTCCCAGGGCCACGCCCGGCATTTCCGAGACAGGGGAAGCATGAGCGACGAGTCACCACGCCAGCGATTCCGCGTTATCCGCGGCGACGATCCCACCAGCCACGGGGATGATCCCCCGCACCCGGCGAGTCATCAGTACGCGCCGGGGACATTCCGCCAACTCTTCGACCTGACCGGGAGAGTCGCGCTCGTCGTCGGTGGCGGCGGCGGGCTAGGTCGGGCCATCGCCGCCGGTTTGGCCGACTTTGGCGCGCGGCTGGCCATCGCTGACCTCGATCCAGCGGCGGCCGCGGCGACCGCGGAGATGTGCGAGCGTCCCGGCATCGCCTGCCCCGCCGTGCAGCTCGACGTCACCAATCCAGTGATGGTGCGCGAGGTTGTCGAGCAGCTCGAATCCCTTTGCGGCCGCATCGACATCCTCGTCAACGCTGCTGGCGTCCAAGCTCGCAAGCCCGCGACCGAATACACCCCCGAGGAATGGCGCTGGATCATTGATACCAACCTCTCGGGCGTGTTTTATGTCACGCAGGCCGTGGGGCGCGGGATGCTCGCGCGCGGGTATGGGCGGGTTCTCAGCATCGGCTCGGTGTCGAGCCTGCTCGGGCATCCCTATCACGTGCCGTACGCGGCGTCGAAGGGCGGCCTGGCGATCATGACCAAAGCGCTCGCGACCGAATGGGGACCGCGCGGCGTCACCGTCAACGCGATCGGCCCGACCTATACCGAAACGAACCTCACCCGCGGCTTTGCCGACGATCCGGGAACACGCCAGCGCCTGATCGCGGAAATCCCGCTCGGCCGCCTCGGCACGCCGGAAGATCTCGTCGGCGCGGCCATCTTCCTTTGCTCGGACGCGGGGCGCTTCGTCACCGGTCAAACGCTCTTCGTCGACGGCGGGCGGACCGCCGACTGAGCGTCCCACCCCGCCTAACTCGGCGCATGCGCGGCGAATGCCGACTCTGCCTGTCTGAGTCGCGGTCCGGACGCTAGAATGAGTGGAGTTTTGGATTCGCATCTTCGACGGTAGGGGGCGCAAAGTGACAACAGCGGCAACCGACGTCAAGACGTATGGCAACTACATCGCCGGGGAATGGCGGCCCGCCAAGTCCGGCGGCACGTTCGAGAACCGGAACCCGGCCAATACCGACGATCTGATCGGGTACTTCGCCGCGTCGAGCAAGGAGGACGTGGACGAGGCGATCGCCGCGGCGGCGGAGGCAGCCAAAGCGTGGCGCGATACCTCGCCGATTCAGCGGGCGAACATCCTCTACAAGGCCTCGGAGATCCTTGCCGCGCGGGCGAACGAGATCGGCAAGGAGCTGACTCGGGAGGAAGGCAAGACGCTCAAGGAGGGCATCGGCGAGACCAATCGCGCGGTGCAGATCCTGCGCTACTTCGCGGGTGAAGCGCAGCAGCCGAACGGCGAGCACTACCCGTCGGCAAACCCGCTGACGATGCTCTACACCGTTCGCGAGCCACTCGGCGTCGTGGCGGCGATCACGCCGTGGAATTTCCCGATCGCGATCCCGGCTTGGAAGATCGCGCCGGCGCTCGCGTTCGGCAACACCGTCGTCTTCAAGCCGGCAAGCTTCACACCCCTCTGCGCGGTGCGGCTGGTCGAGGTCTTGGAGGAAGCGGGTCTGCCGAAGGGCGTTCTCAACCTCGTGACCGGCTCCGCGACGGAAGTCGGCGATCCGCTCGTTGATGACGAACGCGTCGTCGGTATTTCCTTCACCGGCTCGAACGCCGTCGGCCGCGAGTTGAGCAAGCGAGCCGCCGCGCGCGGCGCCAAGATTCAGCTCGAGATGGGCGGCAAGAATCCGGCGATCGTGATGGCCGACGCCGATATGGAGCACGCGCTGCAGCATGTCGTTTCCGGCGCGATGTGGAGCGCGGGACAGAAATGCACCGCCACCAGCCGGGCGATCGTTGAACGGCGGATCGCTGCCGAGTTCACCGAGCGGCTCGCCGAGCGCATCAAGTCGCTGAAGGTCGGCGATCCGATGGCGCCAGAGACACAGATCGGCCCAGTCATCTCGGAGGAGGCGGCGGATCGGCTGGCGCGCGAGGTCGAGAGCGCCAAGAAGGAGGGCGCCCCGCTGCTCGCCGGCGGCACCCGGCTCGACAGCGATGGCTTCCGCAAGGGGCACTTCATCGCGCCGACGCTCTTCGGCGAGGTCGATCCCAACTCGCGCCTCGCCCAGGAGGAGCTTTTCGGCCCGGTGCTCGGCGTCATCCCGGTTGACAGCCTCGAGGAGGCGATCGAAGTCGCCAATGCCGTTCGCTTCGGTCTCTCCGCCTCGATCTTCACTCGCGATCTCGGCAAGGCGATGGCGTTCGTCCGTGGCATTCAGGCCGGTGTCGTGCATGTCAACAGCGAGACGCCTGGCGCGGAGCCGCAAGTGCCGTTCGGCGGCATGAAGGGCTCCAGCTCCTACTCTCGCGAGCAGGGCAAGGCGGCTCGGGAGTTCTTCACCCAGACCAAGACGGTCTATATTGACCCCCCACCGGCTTAGTCACGTCTTGCGGCGAGCGCCGGATCGGGTACGAGGGCGGCAAGCGCCCCAGGGAATGGAGGTGGAGGATGGCAGTGCGCCAAGCGACGGCGATCTGGGAAGGGACGCTGACGGAAGGGAGCGGCCGGTTCACGGTCGGCAGCGGCGCGTTCGCCGAGCAGGCTGTGACCTGGAAGGCGCGCACAGAGGAGCCGGAGGGGAAGACGAGCCCGGAGGAGCTGATCGCGGCCGCGCATGCGTCATGCTACGCGATGGCCTTTTCCCACGCGCTCACGAGCGCTGGGCATCCGCCTGAGCGCCTGACTGTCACCGCCCAGGTCGGCTTCGGGCCGAAGCCCGGCGGCGGGATGATGGTGACGCATTCTCACCTCACCGTGCGCGGTAAGGTGCCCGGTCTCGACCAGCAGCGGTTCGCTGAGTTGGCGAAGGAGGGCGAGCAGGGCTGCCCCGTCTCGAACGCGCTGCGCAAGAACGTCGAGATCCACCTCGACGCGACGCTCGAGTCGTAAACCGACAACTTTCCTGCTGAACTGCGCGGCCCCCGCGATGTAACGGGGGCCGTCGCGTTTGCGCCGCGCCTTGACAATCCTGGCCTGGCGGGCGATAGTCCCTTTGTTGATGCAGAACTCAGATTCTGCATGGCATCCGGCCGCACAACCGAGCAGAAAACTCAGTCCGGCGGCCGCGCATCTGCAAAGGGCAGCTTCGTCATGGTTCTCTCCATCGATTCGCACCCGGATCTCGCGTTTTCAAGCGATGAAATCGCCAACCTGCTTCGCGCGCTCGACGCGAGCGCCGTCGCTCAGGCGATCGGCAATACGCCGCTCCTGCCGCTCCGCAAGCTGGCCGCCCGGCACGGCCTACCAGCCAATATCGAGCTGTGGCTGAAAGCGGAATGGACCAATCCCGGCGGGTCGGTCAAAGATCGGCCGGCGCTCGCGATCGTTCGCTGCGCGTTCGCCAGCGGGCAGCTTGGGAACGGCAAGATCCTGCTCGACGCGACGTCCGGCAATACCGGCATCGCCTACGCGATGCTCGGCGCCGCGCTCGACTTCCCCGTCGAGCTCGTCATCCCCGGCAGCACCTCGGACGAGCGCAAGCAGATCCTCGCCGCCTACGGCGCAAGAATCGTGCTGAGCGATCCGTATGACGGCTCGAACGGCGCGATCCGTCTCGCCCGCGAGATGGCGGCCAACGCGCCGGATCGGTACTTCTACGCCGATCAGTACAACAACTCGGCAAATCCGGCCGCCCACGCGGAGACGACCGGCCCGGAGATCTGGCGACAAACAGAGGGCCGTATCACCCATTTCGTCGCCGGTCTCGGCACGACCGGCACGCTGATGGGCGCCGGCCGCTATCTCAAGCGGCGGAATCCGAACGTGACGCTCGTCGGCGTTCAGCCAGACGAATCGTTCCACGGCATCGAGGGGCTGAAACACCTGCCGACGGCAATCGTTCCCGGCATCTACAATCCGAACGTCCCGGACATCCAGGCGACCGTCACGACCGACGAAGCGTTCGACACCGCCCGTGAGCTGGCGTGCACCGAGGGATTCTTCGCGGGCACTTCGACCGGCGCATCGCTCGCGGCGGCGTTGCGGCTCGGCCAAGAGTTAGCGCGTGAGGGCCAAGCGGCTGTGATCGTCGCGATTGCGCCCGACGGCGGGGCAAAATATCTGTCAACAGGACTGTGGAGCTAGGCCGGGCGCGGTAGCATCGCAGAGCAGACGACCGGCAAGGCGGTACGTAGGAGTCTTCACATGTCGGAGAACGGGTCCATTCGCGTCATCATCCCCACGCCGTTGCGGCGCTTCACCGATGGGCAAGCGCAGGTCAACGCGACCGGCGCGACCGTCGCCGAGGTCCTGAGCGATCTCGATGCCCGCTTCCCTGGCTTGAAGGAGCGCATCTGCGAGCCGAATGGGGAGATCCGCCGGTTCGTCAACGTCTTCGTCAACGGTGAGAACGTCCGCAAGGCGCAAGGTGCGGCGACGCCCCTCAAGCCCGGCGACGAGATCGGCATCATCCCGGCCATGGCCGGCGGCAGCCACCAATCGCGATGAGCCAGACCGCGCAGACGCTGCATCTCCCCCGCTCGATGCGGGAGGAGATCATCGCCCACGCCCGCGCCGAGTCGCCTCGCGAGTGTTGCGGCGTCATCGCCGGGCAGGAAGGTCAGCTCATCCAGCTTTTCCGGCTCACCAATGTGGCTCCCGGCAACACGCGTTACGAAGTCGCGCCCGAGGAGCTTTACCGGCTCGAGCGCGACTTCATGGAAAAGGGCTGGGAGGTCGCGGTCATCTACCACTCACACCCGGCGACACGCGCCTACCCCTCCGAGACCGACGTGAATCTGGCCTTCTGGCCGGACGCGGTCTACCTCATCTGCTCGCTGGCCGATCCGGAGGCGCCGGACTTGCGCGCCTTCCGGATCGTGGACGGTCAGATCAGCGAGGTGACGATCGCCGAGGCATGAGCCGGGGCTGACCGGCCCCGGCGCCTCACGCCGTGGCGAGGGCCGGGACCGCGCAGGACACTTCTGTATACTCGATATCCTCAATCGAGGTCGGGGCGTTCGGGCCGCACATCGGGCAATCCGGATCGCGCGCTAGCTTCAGTTCGCGGAACGTCGCGGAGAGCGCGTCGTAGGTCAGCAGGCGCCCGATCAGCGGCTCGCCAATCCCGAGGATCAGCTTGATAACCTCGGTCGTCTGGATCATCCCGATCACGCCAGGCAGCACGCCAAGCACGCCAGCCTCAGCGCAATTCGGCGCCAGCTCCGGCGGCGGCGGTTCCGGGAAGAGGCAGCGATAGCACGGCCCCTCCCCCGCGACGAAGGTGGACGCCTGCCCCTCGAAGCGGAAGATGCTCCCGTGGACGTTCGGCTTGCCGAGCAAGACGCAGGCATCGTTGATCAGGTAGCGGGTGGAGAAGTTATCACTCCCGTCCAAGACGATGTCGTACTGACTCACCAGATCGAGGACGTTCTCCTTCGTCAGTCGCGTCTGGTGCAGCACGACGTTGACGTCGGGATTGAGAGCGGTGATGGTCTGCTTGGCCGACTCGACCTTCGGCTGGCCGATCCGATCGGTCGTGTGCAGCACC
>CALGSZ010000033.1 GCA_937901745.1 uncultured Chloroflexota bacterium
AAGCTGTCCGTCGTGGCGTGTGGGTGGCGCCTCTCGGCGCGGGAAAGCCCCGAACGTGGGAGTTCGGGGCAGGTGTGGTCGGGCCCGTCCGGGCTTCGGGTCAGGTTCAGGCGGCGGGTTTGGCGGGTGGCGGGTCCGTGCTGGTGTTGCGGTCCGTGTAGGGGACAGCTCGCCGCCGGCGATGGATCCGGTGAGGCTAGGGATCAGGTTCTTGTTGCCTGCCGGCGGCCTACCAAGAGCCCGTCGGTGGCGGCCGCCACCTCCACCAGCACCCGGTCGAAGCCTGCGAGAACCGGAACCCTGCGGGGATTGTCGCCACCAATATCCAGGCAGGTGGGATCTTCGGGATGGTCGACGACGGACGTGTTGAAGACGTGACGCAGGTCCGACGCGCGGCAACCCGCTCCCGCACAACAACAGATCAGCGCTCGAAGCCGTCGGCGGCGGAGAGCGGTGGGTTGGGACCCGGCGAGCCGCCACAAGCCCACCAGTTCGGTTGGGGTGTAAGCCGGGCGGACCGACCTGTGCCCAATCTTCGGGACGAGGGAGTGAGTGCGGTCAACAGCGAGGCGGCGAAGACGGCTGAGGACCGTCGCTTTGGACTTGTCGGAGGCGTCGAGCTGAGAGACGTACCGCTCAATGGTCGGTTCCGAGAAGATCGCTGCCGCGTCACGCGGCAGATGTTCTTGTACGGCCTGCTGGCAGCTCTGAGGCGGATTCGATAGGCGTGTCAGGGCTGGCCGGTAAGGTGCCCGTCTGCCCGACATGACAACGCCAACAGCCAACCCGTTCTCAGATGAGCTCATCGCCGCCCTCGAAGACGAGTGGCTTGGCATCGAAGCTGCGCGACACACCCAAGTGGAGTCGTGGCACGAACCCATGCGGCTGTTGGCCGACGAGTACTACGAGATGCGGCGGCGAGGAGCTTGGGTACGCGGACCGGCCGACTTCTTCGGGATTCTGGGACGGAACCGAGACGAACTGAGCCACTCGGCCATGCTGGCGTGGCTGTTAGACCCGGACGGAAGACACGGACTCGGTCGGGCTCTTTTGGATCGGGTCATCGCAGACTGCTTCCCCGACCTCGATGCCGCCTCGATTCGGATCCGCTCTGTCGAAACGGAAGTCCAACGAGGCGAGACCCGCGCCGACATCGTCATCTGGGGTGACACCGCCACCATCATCATCGAAGTCAAAGTCGACGCCGGTGAAGGGATCCGCCAATGTGACCGGCTGTACGAACGCTTCTCCGACGAACCAGGCGTGAGATTCCTGTTCTTGACGCCGTCAGGGCGCGAGCCACTGACCGCAACCGGAGACGCAGCGTCGGCGTTCGTGGCCATGTCGTTCCGGCGGATCCGCCAGCTGGTGGAAGAAGCCCTTGCTGGGGCGTCTGGGGGAGCGGCGGCCGGGGTGGTCGCCAACTATCTGACAACCATGAGGAGAGAGTTCAGATGACCGACCGAGTCGAAGACGAACGCGTCACCTTCTACCTGCGGCACCAAGAACTCATCGAGACGTGGGCGGGGGTGCGTTCCGACGCCCAGGAAGCAGCAACCGAGTTCTACCTGTCGCTGGCTGAGAACCTGGCAGAAGAAGCCGACGGCCTCGAAGGAGACCCCCAGGTATGGACCCGGCGAGGAACTTGGCGAAACGTGGGGCTGTACCGGCCGGCATGGTGGAAAGACGACGCCCCGCTGATAGCAGCCTCGTACGAATGGCATCACCGCTCTACGTTCGTCGACGGGCAACGGATCGTCGGGCTGCGAGTCCATTACGAAGTCGAAGAAGGACGTCAGTTGCGGCCGCTTCTCGGGAAGGTCCTCGGCCCAATCCGAGACGCCGTTGGGTTCCCGCGCAAATCCAACCACTGGCCGGCGTACCGAGAAGCACCCCGTCCCCAAGGCGAGTACTGGGAAGACCTCAGCGACTACCGCACCGAACTAGTCGAGAGTGTGGTCGCAGCCTGGAACGCCTTATGGCAGCCGGCAGATCAAGTGTTTGCGGAATGGCGGGCGGGCAGCTGAACGCTCGGGCCGACAGACCAATACGCAGCGAAACCTGCCTACCGGGCTCCGGAGATGTCGATGAAGGCGTGGAAGACCCGCTTCTCGAGCTCGGACTCACCAGTGAGTCCCAGATACTCGCTTCGCTCGCTGAGGACCGGCTCCCACTCCTCCGGCGTGTTTGGGGAGCGGTCGTCTGAGTCCGTCCTCCCATGGAAGAATACGTCGACGAGCACCACCGGGATGGAATGGCAGGTGAGGAAGTGGAGCACAGCCAGCCGGTTAGCGTGCTGGTAGTAGCGTGCCGTCCAGTCGTTCAGCGCCGTCACCCCCATCGCGTCTTGGGTCTCACTGAGCGCAGCACGGATGCGCGAGAGGCTCTTCTTCCCAGCTCCGCAGGCTGAGCGCATCTCGCCGGCGTACCCCTTCGCTTCGGTGGAGGACTTGAGCCCAAGCGACTGCGCAGCCCGAGCGAGGGATCACGCTGGCGACTCTATTGAATGTGATGGCCGGCCTCGGCACCCTACTTGCGCTGAGCCTCCAGGCAAGCACAGTGTGAAGTAGACTGTGAAGTATGTCCGAGAGGTCAGCGTTGTCAAGCATCTTCCAGGGTGAGCCGCCAGAGCGGGTCCTTCTTTCGAGGACTCCTCTCACACGCGTGTTGTGCCAGATCAGCTTTGAGCCTGTCTTGAGCATTCGTTCCCAGGAACGCGTCGCGTCGTTGCAGGACGCTCTCCGATCCGACTACCCGCGCCTACGTACCGAGCAAGGCTCGGTACTGAGCCTGTTGCCTGCGCGGACCTCCTTGCAGGATATTTTGATCTGGAGATTTTCGTCCCCCGCTCATAGTTACCGAATTTCTCTTGCCACGAACTTCTTGACTGTGGAAACCACCCGCTATGAATCTCGCGATGAGTTCCTGAGTAGACTCACGGCGGCGGTCGAGGTGCTAGCCGAGTCGAATGTGGCTCCTTCGGTCGTTACTCGTATCGGAGTTCGGTACATCGATCGGGTGCAAGGCGAAGATGACATTCGACACGTCGCGCAACTCGTACGCGCAGAAATGCGTGGAATGCTCTCGTTGATGTCCGAAGACGACGCAGAACTGCTAGAAGCGTGGCAGGAAGCACTAGTGAGGCACGCAAACACCAAGGTCCGGGCTCGGACTGGATACTTGCCGGCTCGGGTGACCAGTGACCCTACGGTTCTACCGCCAAGCGATGAACCAAGTTGGGTGCTCGACGTAGATGCGTTCGTAGAGGACGATCAGCGTTTCGAACCAGAAGGAATCGTCGAAACCGTATCCTCTTTGGCAGACAAGTGCTATCGGCTATTCCGGTGGACAGTTACACCTGGCTTTCTGCGCTTCTTTGGAGGGGAGATCTGATGACGGATATCAACGCCTTGACAGGCCAGACCGCCGCCACTCTTGTTGAGGACGCGCTTACTCATCAGGACGTCCGGTTGGTGGGCAGGTTGTGGGAAGGCCTAAAGGCAACCAATGATGGAACAGTCGCTCACCCGACCGTATTTGAGGACATCCGCAGTGCTCTTGATTTCGCTCGAGCAATCGCCGACCTCGATGACAAGCGGATTATCGCCGTAGAACTAGGAAGTTTCGGGAGCGCTACTTCGTCGAGCAACGCTGTTTGGATTCCTGTTGAGGAGCTCATACCCGACTCGCCCGAGAACAGGCGGGAAGAACCTGTCACTACAGAGCACCGCCCACAGTCTCCAGCTGATGCGATCGCTGAGCTGCGGGAGACGCTAGAGCTTTCCTGGGATGAGTTGGCTGCTCTGTTCGGTGTCTCTCGCCGGACGGTTCATTACTGGGCACGCGGTGCACGCCTGTCTTCTGCTAATCAAGCACGCCTCGAGCACATCTACGGCACTCTCATAGGGCTAACTAGGGACGAAATCATGGCGCCTTCACCCGACGGCCCGTCCTTGTTCCGTCGGCTCGTACGTGAAGTAGCTCAGGGGCGGCGTCCATATCGCCCCTACAACGCCATAGACGTCATCAGCAGAGCGGAGCCGAGCGACGGGATCGGTCTCGGTGGAAGGGTCGCGAAAGAGCGTCCAAAGAAGGCTCCTGATGGTCGACTGTAACAACAATGACCGAGTGGAACGAGACGCTGCAAGAAGAACTCAAACGTCGCCGACAAGGTGACGTAATCGAGTTCGACCGCGTTCTCATCGCCACTCCCGAAGACGATCTTTCCTTTCGGATCGACGCAAACCTCGCTGTGGTGCTTACACAGTCGTGTGACTTACAGGGTGTGTCCTATTTCCCACTCAAGTTTTGAGGGCGCCGCCCCGGTAACTGGTTGGCGAGCTACCCCTCTGATCTGTCTGACGCCCAGTGGAGGCTGTTGGAGCCTCTCCTGGTTCGGCCCTACAATCAACCAGGTCCACGGACGGATAGCAGCCATCCGGGAGCATGAGGCCCATGAGTTAAGCCACTGGCTGGTCACCAACCACGCCACTGTGACCGTCGAGGACCTCCATGTGGCCG
>CALGSZ010000034.1 GCA_937901745.1 uncultured Chloroflexota bacterium
CGGAGGCGACAGAATTTAGAGAGAAACCGCGACAGAATTTAGAGAACGCACACCGCTTCGGCCAATAGACGCGTACCTTGCCGTCTCGCTCGGGCTCGAGAGTGAGCGCCCAGTCGTTCTTCGGCCCCCAGATGAGCTCGCCTGCGCCGATCGGATCGCGATGAGGCGCCTGAAGCTCAAGCAGATCGCCCTCTTCACACAACGCGCGGAGTCCGCTCTCAAGTTTGGACATAGAAGCGCCGATCGGGCCAGCGACATCACGCATGATCTCGACCGCCTCGCCGGCCCGGTACTTCTCAATCAGCCAGAGCAACCGTCGCTCCGATGCCGCCGCACGGAGTGACTCAGCCCGCCACAGATCTCGGACGAGCAGCATCCGCCTGAGCGCGTCAATGCGGCTCGGCCAGGGGATGCCGAGGAGGGCCACAGTCATCAGGGTCCATAGCGTCCCATCGCCCACAATGGCTTCGAACGCATCCAGAGCCCCGTCGTCCTCATATCGACCCCGAACGGCCTCGAGCAGCGGTGGGGCGCCATCACGCCCGTGCAGCAGAACGCCGGCTACTGAAATAAACCAGTCGCGCGCCTGATCGGGGCGGGCCCAACCCCGCCTCAAGCCCAGCATAGTAGCGGCGAAAGGGTATCCGACGGCCTGGACGAGCTGGCGGGCAGTACAGTGCGCGTAGAAGCGATCACTTCGAAGCCGTGCTACGAACTCATCCATGTGCGTTCGGAAGCGATCTTGAGCCCGAAGCGACACCCGACGCGCCGGACGAGGTGCAGGGGGGGTCGTGTCCGACGGAGCGCCACCTTTTTCCGCCCCGGCTACGGCATCTTTTTCGTCCTGACTCACTTCCGTCCCTTCCGTTTCCTGGCTGTCGGGGTCTCTAAAGATTGCGCGGAAAATTCCGCTGAGCGATGCACTCCAGTCTGCATCCTTCTCGATGCGGCGCGTGCCGGGCACCGTGAGGCCAATCAGGCTTCGAATGAGAGTCTCCGGATCAACCGGCTGCGCCCTGTTTGTCTCGGTCGGGATATTCGAGCGTCGAGGCCGGAAGGGGTCGCGGAGTGCTTGTACGTCGGCGATCAGTTCGTTGGCTAACCGGGAGAGCTCCCGGATAAGCGCGTCATCCTCACGCGGGCTCGCCGACTGGTTGAGGCGGGGAAGAGCGTTCTGTAGCCGCCTGATTCCGCGTGGCTCTAGGAGCAGGCGTAGGTCGTCCAACCACCTGACTCCCGAACGAAGGACGGCTGCGCCGACATGTGCCTCCACGTACGCGAAGGCCGTCCGGCCGGGTGGAAGCCAATCCGGCGGTCGCCCCCGCCACAGGTTGGAGCCATCCGATCGAAGGACGATTCTCTCCCCGGGGAAGACGAGCTCGACGGGGTCGGCACCGTCAGGAAGATGGGCAATCCGAACCGAGATCTGTCCATCCTCTCCCGCCTGAAGTTCGTCAATTCGAAGGCGTCGCGCGGGGACCGGAGGCGAGTCCTCGTGAACGGCCTCATGCCTATCGCGGAGAGCTTCCGAAGGCGTCTGGGGCTCGCCCTCCAATGCCGCATCGAAGAAAGCCAAGTCCTCGGGCGTGGGCTGCTCGTATATAAGGAGCAACTCGACGTTGCCGCCCTGCGATGGTGGATGGATCCAAGCCGATCGCGTGCAATCTGCTGAGCCTACGAGGAGCACGTCCCCATCAGGCCCCGAAAGATGGTACGCCTTCGCGTGGAGAACCGGTGGAGGGAGGCAATAGAGCCGGACTGCTACCGGCAGGGCATTGAGAGCCTCGGCCGTCCATGCGCATCGTGACAGCGTCACCGCGGCGTCCACCTCCTGAACGCCGAAATGGTCGGCCATCCAGCGGAGAACTGCCCCCTCTGAGTCCGTGGATCCCGTGAGAAGTCTGAGCCGATCGAAGCGACGGCCTCGCCAGCGAACTAGCAGCTGATCGGCGAGCGGCTCGCCCGCCGAGAACAAGACGCGCGGTGTCTCGGGCGGTTCGGCAGGCAGCCATGAAAGCTCCTCGATTCGGTCGAATGACCGTGCTGGAAGAGCGCCGGGGGCCCATGTACGTGCAGCTGCAAGCAGCGGGCGGATCCAGCCGCCGGTATCCTCATGGTTCGGACCAAACGCCCAGGCGACCGCAAGCTCACGATTGAGCCCCCATCCCCCGTGCGTCAGGTTTCCGGTACTCACCCACGCCCGGCCCTCTTCGCGGCCGAAGCGCAGCACGAGTTTAGGATGGAATCGGCCTTCGGTTCGAACTGGTGAGAGGAGATAGCGCCGACCGAGCTGGTGGATCGGCCCGTGAACCCGCGCGAGCACGAGATCGACCTCACTTCCATCGGCGAGTACGTGGATGTCCTCAGTGCCACCCGACAAGAGCGCTGGCAGGACCACGCGCTCGAAGAAAACCGGGTCAAAACTGTAAGTGAAAGCCAACGTGATCTCGAACTCGCGTTCCGACAGGAACTCGCGTGGAATCATGCGGTCGAAGCGCTATCGTAGCGCCCTTGACAGGGATTGAAGCGTTCGATCAAGCACGTCCCCACCGAATGGCGTAAGAACTCCTTCCCGGAGGAGCCCGAGCTGCTGAAGCCAGCCGATTGCCTCCGGGACGCGCGAGGCGGTGCGCCCGGGGTCAAAGTGCGACCGGCGTACGATTCGATCGCCGTCCCGAAGCAGAACGGAGACATCCCTCTGGGGGGTCTGCGAGAGGCGCGCCCAGACGATCCGAAGATGCTGGTCGATCACCAAGTGGGCGTACTCCGCGAGGACCTCGGCGACGGTCAGATCGCGGGCACGCCACTCGTTGAGTCGGGGGAGGACAACCTGTTCCAGTCCAAAGCGGGTGGCCCCCTCATGTGACAACGGGGCGACCTCGGGGACTCCACGGCGAACGGCATCGCCTACACGGATCTCGGCCAGGAGCCACGCCACAAGTCCCGCTACGAGACAGCCTCTCCTGAGGCCAGGCGTCGCATTCAAGACCGTCACTTCGGTCAGCTCTCCTGCCCAGCGTTGCACGCCGGTCCGTGAAACGGTTCGCTTCTCGTACGTGGCTTGGGCCACCCGATCTGCGAGCGTGGCCAGTCGGAGCGTCGCGATATCGTCGTTCGGGTTCCCCAGGCCGAGTTCGCGGAGCGCTCCTATCTGATCATCGCCGCTCTCCTCGAGTAATCTTCGCACGACCAGGTCATCCCGTACTCCAATACCCTCTTCGTCCAGCCGGTCGAGGGTCCCAACAATCGCTGCGAGCGCATATTCGGCCGTCACCGCGATTGCATCTCGCACCGTGTAGAGAGCCCAGCGGTCGAGGACGTCATGGAGTATCTCGGGCGTCGTCCGCTCGACCGCAACCGCCTCAGCGAACAAGCGCATTTCCTGCAGCCTGCCGGAGCCCTCCTCCATTTCGCCAGCAAGCGAGAGAAGCGCCGCGTACGTTGCCATGCGCGAGAGGTCGGTCGTCTCGGGGCGCTCTGGAAGCAACGCCGCGAGCAGCGCATCGCGCTCGGCGTCCGGGATGGATTTGACCCATGCAACGGCACCAAACTCCTTGAGCTCGTCTTCGGTCACCGTCTCCAGCGGCTCCATCGCGCGAATGCGCTGACCGATCCGTGTGCTTGCGAACGCGGCCTCGACTGCCTGAACGAGCGGCACACCGTATTCGATCCCCAGTGCGGGCATGCCACGGTTTCCTTCGCCTCTGGTCAGGCGCAGCTGATCGGAGGCGCGTGCGTATGCGTTTACCGCCGCCTGCTGTGTGAACGCGCCGAGCGCATATGGCCCCTGCCCGACGTTGAGCCTGCGGAGCGCTTCCTCACTCCCTACGAGCGACCGAGTGGAGCGATCTTGGACCAGGTTCGCCAACGCGAAGACAGCCTCTGCCCGCTGGGCGTACTCGACGAAGGTCCGCCAGCGGTCAGGTGGCGGCGGGACAGCACGGATGTAGCAGTCGATCAGCCAGGTCCGAAACGAGAGATACCGGATCAGCGGCGTGATGGTCGTGATCCCGTTCAGGAGACTTTCCCCGATCACCTGGGCGCAGTACCGGAGGCCCAGAAGGTCTACGCCTCTCGTGAGCCTCACGTCGAGCTCTACGTACTCCGGACTGGGGATCGTTCTGGATGTCGCCACGTCACGCATTCCCGATTTGCCTGGAATGACCGTCAACGTGCGTACGTTTGGCAGCGGAGTCAATTCCGCAAGCCTTGAGGATGGTGTGATTGCCGGCGCCGGAACCTCGGACGATCTAGCCACATACTCAACGGCGGTACATGGAACGGCAGGCGCCCCGCACAGGCGCTCCGCGGCGCGCACTGTCGCATCTCGGCCCATGGCGAGCATGCGACCCAGACACACGAGGCGATAGCCACTCTACTAGAACCCCGGAGGTGCCTATGGCGCTGCGCGTCTCCTACAGCTACGCTCGGAGGAATCTGGGCAAACTCCTCGACGTCGCCGAGAGTTCAACCCGGATCCTGCACGAGCGAGCTGAGTTGAGGATGCGAAACACCGTCTGG
>CALGSZ010000035.1 GCA_937901745.1 uncultured Chloroflexota bacterium
TCCGGCAGAATGCCGCGAACGCTTGCGTTCGGTTGGAGGTCTTCGAGGCGGATCAACGATCGGACGTTCCGACTGTCAAGAAGTTCCGGATCCTTCGTAGGGGGCGACGCTCGCAACCCCCTCCACCACCCCCCGCCACCCCGCCGACGTCGCCGGGCGGAACGGCACGCCCGCCTCCTCGCAAACCCGCTTCAGTCGGTCCTGCACCTCGTGCCCGGACTTCTGGAGCAGGTAGACCACACAGGCGTAGGTCCCCGCCCGGATCCGCTCCGCGAAACGGCCGAGGTCGTCGCCTTCGTCGCGGTAGCGCTCGGCCCAGTCGACCTCCGCGCCCGTCAGCTGGCGCAAGCGGTCGACCCACTCCTGGCGCCGCAGCCCTCCGGCGATCAGGATCCGTTTGCCTGCGTACTGGGCGCGCAGCACTTCTTTCCGGCGCTCCTCTTCGTCCTTGCGCCACTCCACGAGCGGTTCGCACTGCTCCCAGGCGAGCCGCACGGCCTCGACGGCGTCCGCGAGCCAGGCGGGGAGCCCCCCCACGCCGTTCCCGGCGGCACCAACAGCGACCGGGCCGCGACGGGCCGTCACCGCACGGTCGGATCGAGCCGGGCTCCCCGCTTCGCGGCGTCCGTCCTCGGCCTGCGCTCTCGCGCCGGTCGGCTCTCCAGACCCGCTCAGCGCACCGTCCGTCCACACGCCGACCGCACGCTCCACCGCCTCGCTCGCCTCCGACAGGTCGCCGGTGCGCAATGCCTCGCGCGAGAGCTCGACGAGCGCTTCGGCCGCGGCCTCGTGCTGGCGCTTGCGGATCAGCCGGTCCGCGACCCGGTGGTACAGTCGCTCGCGCTCGCCGCGCCGGAGCGCGCGGCACGCGCGCGTAAGCTTCGCGCGCGCCTCCTCGACGCGGTCCAGCTCGATCAGATTGCCAATGACGCGCGCCGCCTCGTCGGCGAGGTTGTCGTCACCATCCGCACGGCCACCGGCCGCGGCGAGCTCCAGCAGCGCCTCGATCACAGCGCGATCGGCGAGCCGCAGCGCGTGGCGCCGCTCATCGAGGAACGCGTACGCCCACGCGGCATCATCGGTGGCGAGGTAGAGGTTGAGTGCAGTCTCGGCGAGTGCGTCAGGCGACTCGAGGCGTCTGCCCGCGCGCTCGATGACGTCGCGGAGCTGCTCGGCGGGCAACGTGCGGACCAGGTCCGGCACCAGCCCGGCCAGCGTTTGCGGAGGCAACTCCTCCAGCGCTTCGACGAAGTGCTGGAACCTGCTCTCGGACAGGAGGTCGAGCGAGAGCACGTGCGCCGCGAGCCCGGCGCCGCCATCGCGCGCGGCGTGCAGGCGGAAGAGCAGGAGGCGCGCGTCGTCGCCCAGCAACTCTGGGTCCAGCGTGCGTAGCACGTGCCACGCGCGCTCCGCCTCGCCCAGCTCCGCCAGCAGGAGCGCCCGTCTCTCCGCGAGCCGCTGCTCGCGCGGCAGGAGGCGCTCGAACGCGTCCAGCACGTCCAGCTCGTCACGGGGGTCCATGCGCGCGTTGCGCTGGACCACGTCGTAGAGCCGGAGGATGTCCGCGCGCGACGCGACGGCAGCGTCGTCGGACTTCACAGGCGAATAGGACGCGGCGGCTTCTCGCACCAGCAAAGCGCTGCCGCCACGCCCGTTCGGCCCCGCCGTCACGGCGAACCGCATCGTTACCGCCGTGTGCTCCGCGGGCGTGGGCCCGACCTGCACCGTCAGTGCCGGATCGCCGCCGAGCACCTCCAGCGGCACTTCGAGCTCACCGGTCAACGGGAAGCGCGCCGGCGGCTCGACGCGCACGGCGTCGTCTGGCGCGAGGACGCGCAGCTCGAGGTTGGCGACGTCGTCTTCCGCCAGATGCGGGTTGTGGAAGTCGAGCACGAGCGCTGCGCGCGCGCCGGGCTCCAGCGGCACGCGCCGCGCGACGTGCAAATCTTCACCCACGCGCAGGCCGACCGGGCGGAAGAACACGCTGCGGCGGTACGGATCGTCCTGCGCGAGCTTCGATGCCTCGAGGATGTTCTCGACGACGCTCTTCCAGCCCTGCTCCTCGCGCGCGTCGTAGTACGCGGTGAACTCTATGTCGTCGCGTTTGAGGGCGACGAAGCGCGCGCCGGGCACGCCGCCGGGATCGGCCTCCTTCACCGCGCGCGTGAACGCGGCGAGGTCGTTGTCCCGCACGCCGACCCAGTTGCCGGCGACGATGCGCAAGCGCAGGCCCAGCTCGTCCGTGCCCGCCTCGAGCACCTCGCCCTGACGCACGGGCACGAACAGCGTGTACGGCCGGTCGGCGAACACGAAGACGACGCGCGTGCCAGGTGTGACCCGGCCCTCGCCCCACAGCTCGGGCGCGACCCATGCGCGGTTGTACCAGACGTCCACCACGCTGCCTCGTTCCGCCGCCAGGAGCTGGAGATTCTCCTTGCGGTAGAGCGGCCGGCGGGCCGCCTTGAAGAGGTAGAGGGTCTGCGACGACGTCATCGCACCGCTCGTGTACGGAACGAGGACCGGAATCGGCTCCGGGAACGCGCAGGGGCGTTGTATCGCGGAAACGTATCTGGCCCCAGTGACAGCGAGGCCGGGCGGCCCCTAGGGGCGGGACATGTCAAGAAAAGGATAACAGATTGGGACAGGGCATGCAAGCGAATTGCGGGGAGGGCGACCAGAGCGTCGCGGGTGCGGCGTGCCGGCCAGGTTTGCGGAACAGCGGCACGTGACGAGGATGTCCGAACTGCGCATGGCCCCCGTGGCCTGTTGGACAGTGGTCCCCGGACCATCCGGTTCCGTTCACGACCTGAGGGACGGCACAGCGTGGTTGCACGCCGCAGGGGACAACGTGACCTGGGCGCAGGTCGTCCGTTCGCGGTCGTCACGTGTCGTGGTTGTCATGGGGTTCGGTTAGCGTGCAACTACGAAGGCGCGACGTAACCCGCGGAACGGGCGGCGCAGGACGGTTGCAGCCGACGCGGGCGACCAATTGATTACTGCGGATGGCTTTGTGACTTTGTAGCGACGCACTCGGCGGGCCGGTCGAGTCGCCTCCGGTTGGCGGAGATCGTGTAGGGATCGCGCAACGAGCCTTTTCAAATCATGACCAGCGTTCCACCTTCTTCGCCGCGGCAGTGTGAAGCCCAGACCAGTAAAGGCCGGCAGTGCCGCAACCCTGCCGCTACCGGATCGCATTTCTGTGCGTTCCACCAGCACTACAAGCCCGGGCCGGCGAAACGGAAGCCACGAAGGGCCAGTCTCATAGACCAAGCCGCGTCACTCGGTGCTCCCAAGCCGATAACGGCTCACAAGGCGTGGCGGCGGATCCAGCAGATGACGGCGGGTGATCGCCACCTCCTGGCCGCAGGCGTATCGGCGGATGGCAAGCTAGTCGTCGTTACCGACTTGGCGATTTACATCGCCCAGCGCCTATTGTTCTTCACCACGTGCGAGAAGTACCTCCACGAGGAAGTCAGGCGCTATGAGGTGCGCGGATTGTTCGGCACGAAACTTCGCCTCCACGTAGGTCGACGGGCGAGGGTCGACCTACCGTCCATGCTCACGGAAACTTCCTACCCGGTCCATACCGCGATCGCGCACGTCTGGCACACCCGTACCCTCGAGCCAGTTCTCCGCAAGATCATCGCCCCCCATGTGGAGACGCTCGCCCGCAAGCGGGGCCAGCTCCTGGCGCGGGACGACTACGGCGTAGAGGACAGAAGGGCCTGGGACAGGGAGATCGAGCGCTTCTTCATGAAGGTCGTCGAACCCAGGCTGCCCGAAGAGAGTACCGATGCGCACCTCGACTATCTGCTAATATCCTTCGGCTTCTGGGTTGACGGTTTCGTGGACGAGTGGCTCGCCGAGCGGCCTGAAGGGATCACAGGAGACTGACCCCTCCAGGCCGCGGCCCGCTACCCGTTCGAAACGCTGCCCCACCACTGGATGAGCCGCTCCAGCGCGTCGGCCACGAGCGCCGCGTCGGCATCGGAAAATTCATCGGCATCCGCCGTCGTGTTCAGCGGGGGCATCCGAACGAACCGGTGACTCCCGGATTTGTCGGTCATGAACGGCGGTGTGGCTCGGGCGAGGAGAGCTTCCCGGTCGCCCTTGAAGGCGGCGGTGAAGGCGATCTCGGCGATCCGATCTTTGATACGGTAGCGGAGTTCCGTCCCGACCGTACAGGTGGGGTGGGTCAGGAAGACCCAGTCGGTGGCATTGTTCGTGACGCGGAACCCTCGGCCTCGCCGCTCGCACTCGGCGGCAATGGCCGCGTGGACGGTGGGATAGAGGCCCTTGCTCCCCAGCGCCCCGCCTTCGGCCACGCGCCGCACCGCACCCGCAAGGACCTCTGCCTCCTGGCTGCACCCGCACGCCCTGGCGGCCTCGATCACCTCCTCCAGCGGCAGCCGAACGTCGAACTTGCGTGCCTCGGGATTCGCCGCCCGAAGGTACTGCTGCGGTGCGAGGAGGACGGTGCGGACGGTCGCGGCGCCGGCCTCCGCAAGGGCCCGCGCACGTCCGGCGTAGCGGCCGCCCTGATTCGGTTGGAAACCCACGTTCAGCTTGTTCTCGACGAGCACGACCACATCGCCGGCCGTGCCGCGCCACTGGGCGACGACGTCTGACTCGCCGTTCACGTGGTACACCGACCGCCGGGCACCGCGAAAGGCGACGTCCGACGTGGGCATTCCGTCGTTCGCCGCCACCCGCTGGAGAAACCAGGTGCGGAAGGACTCCGACGATTCCAGGAGCGACACGAGCGCGGTGTCGACCGCCGCCTCGGAGTAAGGTTGGAGATCGTTGGCTGCCGTAGGTTCGACGATGTTGGACTGCATCTGGTTAGTGTTTCGTTCCCTCATAAGCTGTCGAAGGGTTCAGCAAGAATACGCGTCGTTGCCGCAATCACCGCAGACAGTCATTGGCACTGCGCGTCTTGGACGCTCAGGATGCTTGAGTCGCCTATGCTTCTCCACACGATCCGACCGGATCCACTCCACGCAGAGTGGACAGCGCTCCATCGGCTTGCCATCCCGGGGGCGCTCGATCTGTGGCAGCTTTCTCGCTACGACATCGGCAGGTCTTGCTGCACCACTGGCGTCGGCCTAGGCGGCTTCGGTCGGCGGAGCTGACCTGCGATCTCGTCAAGACTTGCCTCGAAATCTTCGTAGTAAGCGATTCGTTTGGAGCGCGCGCCGATTAGAGCCGCACGGAGTACCTCGCGTGCCCGTCCGAAACGCTGTAGCCACTCCTCGTGCACGCGGTACGGGCCGCCCTGGTACTCGAGAAGCTTATGATAAGCCTCCAAGGCGTACGGATAGCGGTCGGCCACCTTCTCGCAGACAGTCAGGGTGTAGAATTGGGCCAGCCCCTCCACGATACGCTCGTCGGCGGCGGAGAAAGCATCCGTCGACCACTGGACATTGTCAATGTCATAGCCGCGGTGGGTATAGGCATGAGCAAGCTCGTGCGTCAGCACGACGAACGTCAGATCCTCCGGCCGGCAGTCGAGGACGGAGGCCATGATGCCGATCACCATCCAGTACAGGTGGATCTCTGGCCTTCTGAAGAAGTATGTGCCGAGCACATCCTCGTCGATGTTCCGTAGGCGATCCCGAAGCTGCAGTTGCCCTGCGGCGTCGGCAAGCTGGGCAGCGAACCCACTCGTGGCTTCGAGTTCCGCGGTGCCGATAGGGGGCCTCAGCTCCGGGAATTGGAGCCTGATTTCGTCCAGCCAGGCGGGCAGCCCGCTCAGAACTTGCCCAACGAGACGTAGGCGGGGAGCCTCGTAGGCGAGCCACCAGAGAATCGGGTTCTGAGTGGCTGAGACAAGCTCCGCGAAGGGACGTGGCAGCCCGTCGGCGATGACAACACGGATGGGTTCACGACGGGGGCCTGCTGTCAGACGAAGAGCGGTTTCATTACGCAGCTGCTCGCGAATGACAGGGTCCCACCGCTTCAGCGCATTGGTGACCCTATTCCTGATCTCCGCGCCGCCACCGGCGAGGAGCCTGCGGACCAGCTCCGCCTCCTTCGAATCGGCGACCGCTCCCGTGGAGGGAAGCCTCGGCGCGGGCTGCGACGAGTACTTTCCTTCAGCGCCGAACGGCCTGTATTCCGGCGTGCCGGCCATCATAACCACCTTGTCTTCCCGTCTAAGTCATTCCGCCTCAATCGACTGCGGCTGGCGACGAGGACACCCAGCCTAGCCAGAGGTCGACGCCCGCCCGTCGGCCGGCCGGGACGATCGTGTTCTCGAACGTGCTGCCCCGAGCTCCCGGCCGAAGTCGGCGAAGTCCGAGAGGGCATCGGCATCGGGCGAGAACGACTGAACCAACAGGAGAGCGTGCCGAAGCCCGAACCGCTGGGCCTCGAGGATCGCTGCGGCCGTACGGTGGAGAAACTGGTAACGCAACCCCTGGGCTCGATCTTCGGTGATCCCGAGCAGGCCGCACACCTGGCGCAGCCGCGCGGGTTTACCGCTTTGGGGCGATGCATCGGCAAGCCACTCGGATACCAACTGGCCGAAGGGCTCGCCCGCCTTCCCCTCGACGGCCATCGAAACCGTGCCCTGGCGAGTCGCGAGCAGGCCCCACAGATCGGTCTGTGACGCGTGCCCGCCTCCATCGAGTGGAACCTTGTGCTCCGGGATGCCGAGCAGGAGCTGTGCTCCGACGAACTCTGGTGTCTTGTCGAGGACCTTCGCAACGTCGGAAGGTAGCCCGCGCTCACTGCTCCTGGCGCGTTCCCAGACTACTGCCAGCTCGTAGGCACTTTTCCCCTTGCGCCACTGACGATCGGGGTCTGCGAGGCCAGTTCTCCAATCCTCAACGCCCTTTGTCGGCACGAAAAGGCGGTGCATGATCCCTCGCGGAAATGAGGTGGTCGGTTTCTGGATGCGCACCTCGTCAGCAGCTCATCGTCATCGTATGCGAGGTGCACGAGGCGCAGGCGGTCCTCCAAGTACGTGATGCCCCTTCATCACCTACGTGGCAGCCGATCGGCATGCTGTCGGGCCACGTGCCGGCGGAGACGATCCTTACGCACATGCGCCTGGCAGTACCGGCACCGGACCAGGGGATAAGAGACCTGTGTCTTCGTCGGGGTTCGTGCCTTCCGTCCTTTCGTCGACTTCTTTCCCCCGGGCGTTCCCTTCCAGTGCTGCCCTACGGACGCTGGCCGGGACGGACGTAGAGGCTGCCGGTTGCCGAACATCATCAGCGGTGGAGCATCATCCGCCTTTGCCAGATACGGAAGACGCGCTCGCCGGTCCACCTCCGTCCCCGCTCCGCCAGCTGCGTCGGCGGGGTTCGAGGAAGGCCGTTCCTTGACACGGGCGATGCGCTCGTACGTCGCGATGATCGAACTCCGCAGCGCCTCGCATGCTTCCTCTCGCGTGCGAGCGTGTCCCCGTTCGCCAGTCAGCGTGTTGATGTAGAGGAACGTCCCTTTCCTCATCAGGGGAGGGTGGATTTCGCCGACAACGCGAGACCCAACGAGCGCTCGTTCGCCGTTGAACTGAATGTCAGGAATCATCATGCTCCATCGCTGGTCAACAGGAAGGCCCACGGCGCCCCTCGCTCCGCCGCCAGGAGATGGAGATTCTCCTTGCGGTAGAGCGACCGGCGGGTCGTCTTGAAGAGGTAGAGGCTCTGCGACGACATCATCGCACCGTTCGTGAATGGAACGAGGACCGGAATCGGCTCCGGGAACGCGCAGGGCGTTGTATTGCGGAAACGTACGGGGCCCCACTGACAGCGAGGGCCGGGCGGCTCGCCCGGGGCGGGAAATGTCAAGAAAAGAATAGCAGCCCGGGTCAGG
Organism: uncultured Chloroflexota bacterium; assembly: GCA_937901745.1. Lineage (GTDB taxonomy): Bacteria > Chloroflexota > Chloroflexia > Thermomicrobiales > UBA6265 > CALGSZ01. The sequence goes on from CALGSZ010000035.1 coordinate 7,822, forward strand.
GGTGGCAAGGGAATTACGGAGAGCGGAGTCTGGCGGGGCGACGCGGACGCAATAACAGACATGGGCGCAGGGCGGCTGGCGGTTGGCCCCCAGCGGACGCGGCAAGACCGGATCCCGCAGCTCCACGACCGCCACCACCCGCCCCCATCCCACTATGGCTCCGCCCCGGTCGCCTCCGCAGTATTGCACGTGCCCAGCACGCGGCGCCCACCAAACGGAGACTACGCCGCGTCGCGCAAAGAGCACTGCCGGGGCCGTCCCGTACGTATTATGTTAGAAATGAGTACGTACGGGAGGATCGACGTGGCCAAGACCAAGCTCACCCTCAGCGTTGACAGAGAAGTCGTGAACCGCGCGAAGGAGTTCGCCGACAAGCACGACACGAGCGTTTCGGCGCTCGTCGAGGATTTCCTCCGGCGCCTGGACGGCGGCGCGCGCTGGCCGGCCGGCGAGCGCGCCCCGATCGTGGCCCGGCTGCGCGGGATCGGGGCGCCCAGCGGGGGCCGGGAAGAGTACCGGCGGCGCCTCGAGGAGAAGTACCGTTGATGGTCCGCGCGCTGTTCGATGTGGATGTGCTCCTGGACGTGATCGAGGAGCGGCGTCCGCAGGCCGAAGCGTCGAGTGAGGCGCTCGCGCGGGTGGAGACCGGTGCGGCTGAAGGCCTCGTCGCCGCGCATTCCCTGCCAATCGTCTTCTACTTGGTCGAGAAGCATCGGGGTCGGGACGCCGCGTATGCGGCGATCCATCTGCTGCTCCGTCTCCTCGAGGTCGTCCCCGTGGACCGCGACCGTATCGCGGCCGCACTCTCGATGGGTTGGCCCGACTTCGAGGACGCGCTCCAGACCGCGTGCGCGGTGCATGCGGGCGCGGACGTGCTCGTCACACGCAACGTCGCGGACTACGGGCAGGCGGTCCTCCCGGTGGAGACGCCGGAGCGGTTCCTTGCTCGCGGAGCGGGCGATGCATCTCCCTCGATGACATAAACGCTGGCGATCACCGCCCTAACCCCGCCGAGCACCACACCCCCCAAACACCGCGACCACTCATCGACCACAGCATCCCCCCTGCAACCATTCCTCCCCCAAAGGCATCCGAAACCAGGAAGGCACGCCCCACGTAGGACCTGTTGAAGGACGGCCACGCGCCGGTCTCCGGCGGGCCGCCGGCGGACCGGCCGCCGCGGATGCGCGGAGGGCCGTTGAACAGCGCCGCCCCCGATGGGGCGGTGGATAGAGGAGGCAGAAGCATGAGTCCCGCAGCACACGGCACGGTCGGGTTCCGGGCGTCCCCGCGACTCTACAGGGGCAAGGTGGTCATGCTCGCCCTGGCGGTCGCTGTCGTGGCGCTCGCCGAAGCGCTCCGGACCGAGGTGAGGGAAGAGGTGGCGAGGCCGGCGGAGCCGGAGGGCGTCGAGCGCATGGTGCTCGACGGGGCCGACACCGTCATCGCCGCGGAGGCGGCCGGCAAGGCCGTGCTGGAGGTGGTGGTCGGTGAGGCTGCGGGACCGTTCGCCGCTCGCCTGTCGGTCATCTGCACCGACTGCGGCTGCCACGTGCGGTCCCTGCCGCTCGCGCCGCGCGCCTCCTGACCGGGGCGCCGGCGCATCCGGCCTCGCGCTCGAGCCGCGGCGGGCTTGCGGGATCGAACCGCAGGCCCGCCGCTCTTGCGTTTGGCCCCGTGCACGGACTGCGTCCGCTGTTCCTAGCCACATGGCCGATCCCGCTATGGCCGCCGCGCCCGCGTCCGTCCATTTTCTTGCCAGCCGGGAACCTGGGACTGCCGGAGAATGCCGTACCGTACGAGCCCGCCGGATGACCAGCTCCTGAGCGTCGACGAGTTCGCGCGGCTGCCTGCCGAGGACTGCCGCTTCGAGCTGGTGCGCGGGCGGGTGGTGCGCGAGCCGCTGCCGGGCTTTGAGCACGGCGCGGTGGCGGACGAGCTGCACTTCCGGCTACGCGAGTTCGTGCACCGGCGCGCGCTAGGCCGGGTGCTTGGGCGCACGGGGTTCATCCTGTTCGACGTCCCGCCGACGGTGCGCGGGCCGGACGTCGCGTTCGTCGCAGCCGAGCGGATCCGGGAGCAAGGCGTGCCGCGCGGGTTCTGGCGCGGCGCGCCGGACCTGGCGGTGGAGGTCGTGTCGCCGGCGAAGGCGCGGCGGGGGCTGCACGAGCGGGTGGACGACTACCTGATGGCGGGCGCGCGGCTGGTGTGGG
>CALGSZ010000036.1 GCA_937901745.1 uncultured Chloroflexota bacterium
AGGTGTGGCACCGTGAGGCCGGCGCGGGTCAGAACGCGACCTTGTCCGGGCCTTTGAGGTTGAGCATCTCGCGGGCTTCGTCCGGGGTGGCAATCTCCAGCGAGAGTTCCTTGAGGATGCGGACGATCTTGGCGACGAGGTCGGCGTTGGACTCGGCGAGCTTGCCGCGGCCGAGGTAGAGGTTGTCTTCCAGGCCGACGCGGACGTTGCCGCCCATGATGGCGCCCATGGTGACGAGGTTGAACTGGTGGCGGCCGGCGCCGAGGATCGACCAGATGTAGTCGTTGCCGAAGAGGCGGTCGGCGGTGCGCTTCATGTGGAGGAGGTCTTCAGCGTCGGTGCCGATGCCGCCGAGGATGCCGAAGATCGTCTGGACGAAGAGGGGCGGCTGGACGAGGCCACGGTCGAGCAGGTGGGCCAGGTTATAGAGGTGGCCGACGTCGTAGCACTCGAACTCGAAGCGGACGCCGTGCTCTTCGCCGAGCTCTTTGAGTAGGCGCTCCATGTCGGCGAAGGTGTTGCGGAAGATGTAGTCGCGGGAGGCTTCGAGGTCGGGCTTTTCCCAGTCGAAGCGCCACTCTTTGATGCGGTTGATGATCGGGTAGCGGCCGAAGTTCATCGAGCCCATGTTGAAGGAGCACATTTCCGGCTGGAGGCGCTTGGCGGCGGCCATCCGCTCGTCGAGGGTCATGCCCTGACCGCCACCGGTGGTGATGTTGATGACCGCGTTGGTGCGCTCCTTGATCCGGGGGACGAATTGCATGAAGACATCGGGATCGGGGGTGGGCTTGCCGTCCTCTGGCCGGCGAGCGTGAAGGTGGAGGATGGCGGCTCCGGCTTCGGCGGCGCCGCTGGCGGATTCGGCGATCTGATCCGGGGTGAGCGGCAAGTACGGGGATTGCGAGGGGACGTGGACGGAGCCGGTGACGGCACAGGTGACGATCACTTTGCGGGCAGCCGTGGTCGCCACGGGAGCACTCCCTTCCTGATGTACGCGGATACCGTGCGATGGGCGCGGCCTCCAGGTGTGGGCCGCGCCGGTGGCAGCTTACCCGAAGGGAGGGCGGGTCTGGAAGAGCGGGATGGAGGGGGTAGGCGGGAGGGGCGATCGCACGGGCCCGACCGTCGGCCGAAGCGTGGGCATGTTCATTCAATTGGCCGAATGTTTACGGCCCCGCGGGCCGTGGGCGGGCACAGGTCCCTCCCCTACGAAGGATTCGCGAAGGCGAGCACAAGTTCCGGGATCGGAACGGGGCCAAGGGCGGCGGTGGTTGTTGGCATGCGGCCGACGGGCGGGCCACCCCTACAGGTCGCTTTCCCTCAAGGAGTTCGAGTTGGTTGAAGAGCCTCGGCGCGCGGATCACCCGGAGCCGTCCTCCGGCGTGGCGTTGGGTGGCGCTTGGTCGGTCGCGTTCTCCCACGTCGGAGGGGTTTCGGTCGGTGGGGCGGTTGGGGCCTCCGTCGGCACCGGTGTCGGCGCTTCGGTTGGCGCCTCGGTCGGCGGCGCCGGCGATCCTTCGGGTGTTGCGGTGGGTTCGGGCGCCGGCGTCGTGGTTGCCGATGGCGCGGGCTCGGTCGGCTCCGGAACGGGCGTGCCGGACGACGGGCTCGGCGCCGGCGTAGCGGTCGCGGTCGGCTCGGCCGGGGGCGCGGAGGGCACGGCGGGGATGCGGCCGAAGTCGTACCAGGTGTAATCGCCGATCAGCGGGCCGTAGATCATCGCCCATTGCAGGACCGCGACAGCGTATTGGTAGGTGCAGGTGCCGTAGTAATCGCAGCCAATGCCGAAGTAGTAGGCGGCTGCCGCTTCCCAGCCGCCGCCGGAGCGCTGGGCGAGGATGGTCGCGCCGGCGCGGATGTTGGTCGCGGGGTCGTGCCACAACTCGAAGGGGATGCCGAGGGCTCCGAGCTCGGCGGGCATGATCTGCATCAGGCCGCGAGCGCCCTGCGGGGAGACGATATCGGGATTGCCGCCGGACTCGACGCGCATGACGCCAGCAATGAGGCCCGGCGGGGTACCGGTCGCGTCCGAGGCCGCCATGATCTCTGGGAGCCAGCGAAGGACGGGATCATCGAGGCGCGGCGTCTCGGCCGCTTCTGGGGTCTCCAAGGGGCGGCTGCCGCGCACGCCTTCGGACTCGGCGGGCCGGGGTTGGGCGTTCGGGTTTTGGAACGGCCGAGGGCTCGGGCGCGGGCGCAGCGAAGCGTCCACGGGCGTGGGAATGTCGAACGGATCCTCTTGGGCCAAGACGGCGCTAGGCACGAGGAGGAGGATCGCACAGACACCAATTATCCGCGCGGCGAGACGTTTCATACGGCCTTCTGGCAATGGCGCTTTGCTCCGAATGGTCCGACTGGCGGCCACTATAGGGGAATCAGTTGGACATCGCAAGGGGAAAAACCTCATGAAAATGGATGATATTTCCGTCCCACCAGCGGTGCGAAACGTGGCGGATCGCTAGCGAAATGAGGCGCGAGCACGCATCGCCAAGCTCCGGTATCGTGCCGCTGTCGGAATCGGTCCAGCCATCGAGGAGGGAGTCAGGTGATCATCGACATCACGCCGGCGAGAGAGATCGACTGGGATAGCCCTGGGGCGCGGCGGTCCAGCGTGCCGTTCACGCTGGATGGCACGTGGGGCCGGGTGCGGGTGCCGCTCTACGTCGCGTGCGCGCCGGAGCCGGGTCCGACGATCGTGGCGATTGGGGGAACGCACGGAGACGAGTACGAGGGACCGGTTGGGTTGAAGAACCTGATCCGGGAGCTGGATCCGACGAAGCTGGTGCGCGGGCGACTAATCGTGATACCGGTGCTGAATGTGCCGGCGTTCCGCGCGGGCCGGCGGGAGTCTCCACTCGATGGCGGGAACATGAACCGGGCGTTTCCGGGAGATGCCCGCGGCACGATCACGAGCCGGATCGCGCGGTGGATGACGGACGAGGTACTCAGCCGCGCGGATGTTGTGATCGATCTCCACTCGGGTGGTGAGGGGTTCGAGATCTTCCGGACGATGTCGTTCCACCAGGTGCCCGATCCGGAGATGTACCGAAAGTTCCGGAATACGGCGTTGCTGTTCGGCACGCCGTTCGTCATGATCTACACGAGCGAGATGGGGACTGGCCTGCTGACCGAAGAAGCCGAGAAGATGGGCAAGGTGACGATCGGGAGCGAGCTTGGATTCGGGGCTTCGACCGATTTGCAAGGAGTCCGCTGGGCACATCACGGTACGCTGAATGTGATGCGCTACTACGGGCTTCTGGATGAGCCGATCGTTGACTTGACGCCGCCAGGGCTGGACCGGCAACGGGTCGTCTCGGCAATCGACATTGATCGATGGATCACCGCTCCGTGTAGTGGCATCAGCGAGCCACTGGTGCCGATCGGCGCGTTCGTCCGAGCTGGGACGCCAGTGACGCGCATTCACGACTTCGAGCGGTGGGATGAGGATCCGGTGGAGATCGTGGCGGACGGTGACGGTTACGTCATGTGCCGCAAGTTCCGGGCGCCAACGATGCAGGGCGAGGTGGTCATGGTCATCGCCGAGGAGGTCGATTAGGGGCGCGTGGGCGCCGCTCGGCTGTGGCAGAGAGGATAGGAGGATGAGGGCGAGGCGCATTCTGACTCTGCTGCTCGTGTGCTTGTGGATGGCGGCTGGCGCCGGGCCAATGGCGTCGCTCGTCGCGGCCCAACCTGCCACGCCGGTTGCCGGTGACCAAATCTACGAGGACCCGGACGGACGGTTCAGCGTTCCGGTGCCAATGAACTGGACGGTGGAGACGCGGGAAGGGTTCATCGTTCTTCACGATCCGGAAGACGATCTGAAGGTGACGGTGATCGTGGCGACGGGGAGTGATGCGGAGAGTGGCATTGCCGCCGCGTGGGAGGTCGTTGATCCGGAGTTCGATCCGACGCCGCCACCAGGGAGCGTGCAGACGTTGCCTTCGGCGCAGGGCGTCGAGGAGACGGTCGTCATTACCTACGATCCCGGCACAGCGAGCGGTCAAGTGAAGCAGGCGCTTGGTCAGCGCGTCGGCGATCAGGTCTACATCCTGATCTTCGAGGGCTCGGTGCAGGCGGCGGTGCGGCGCGCGGCACAGATCAATGTCATCGCGTCGGGATTCACGATCACGGGCGTGAGCCAGGTCGATCTGTCCGGTGTGACGCCGCGCCGGTTCGAGGGCGAGCTAGTTACGACATTCGAGGCCTACGTTGAGGACCTGATGAGACGGATGGAGGTCCCCGGCATGTCCGTGGCGATCGTGCAGGATGGGCAGATCGTCTACGCGAACGGCTTCGGTGTCACCGAGCTCGGTGGGGAGCAGGCGGTCACGGCCGACACGATGATGATGATCGGCTCGGTCGGCAAGTCGCTGACGACGATGATGATGGCCACGGCGGTGGATGATGGCGTGTTCATTTGGGATACGCCGGTCATCGATCTCTACCCGACGTTCGCGGTCGCGGATGAGGAGCTGACCCGCCGGATCACGATGCGCAACATGGTCTGCGCCTGCACCGGGGTGCCGCGCCGGGACTTCGAGATCTTCTTCAATGCCGGCACGCTCACGCCGGAGATGATGATCGCGTCGCTCCGCGACTTCGAGTTCTACACCGGGTTCGGCGAGACGTTTCAGTACAGCAACCAGATGGTGGCGGCGGCCGGATTCATCGCGGCGGCAGCAATTACTGGCAATGCCGCGGATCTGGAGGCCGCGTATGAGCAGGCGCTGAGCGAGCGCGTGCTCGAGCCGATCGGCATGACGCGGACGACGCTCGATTTCGATGTCGTCGCGTCTGATGCTGACGCGGCGGTTCCCCACGGAGCCAACCTGAACTTCGAGTACGTGCCGATACCGATCGAGGTGGAAACGTCGCTCCTGCCGATTGCGCCGGCTGGCGTGCACTGGTCAACGGCCAACGATATGGCGCGTTACCTGATCACCGAGATTCAGCGGGGCGTTTCGCCGGACGGGAACCGCGTCGTCTCGGAGGCGAACCTGCAGGAGACATGGCAGCCGCAAGTTGAGGTCGATGCCGAGACCAGCTACGGCCTCGGCTGGCTGGTCGGCACCTACAAGGGTGTTCGGATCATCTATCACAATGGCAACACGAACGGGTTTACCTCCGATCTCGCCTTCCTGCCGGACGTGGGTCTGGGGATCGTCGTGCTCGCGAATGCGCAGGCCGCCAATCCGCTGACCGAGGGCGTGCGCCACCGGCTGCTCGAGCTGGTCTACGACCTGCCGGCGGAGTACGACGAGACGATTCGGTTCGTTGAGGAGCAGGGGAAGAAGAACCAGGAGGAGACGCGCGCTCAGCTGGCCGACACGCTCGATAAGGAGGCGCTGATCCCGTTCCTCGGCACGTATACGAATTCGGCGCTTGGCGTGGTCGAGCTTCGCTTGGAGGGTGACGCGGCGGTTCTGGATATCGGTGAGTTCCAGTCGACGCTGCGACAGCTGAAGGAGTCGGAGCCGGGAGCGATCGGCTACTTGGCTGCTGATCCGCCGCTGACCGGGTTACCGGTTCTGCTTCGGGTCTCGGAGAGCGGTGAGCGGATGCTGAGCGTGCAGTCGCCGGCAACGGCCGAGACGTACGACTTCGTGCCGATATTTGGGCCGGCGGCAAGTCCGTCTGCCGGGACTCCGGTGGCCGCGACGCCGATCGCGACGCCGGAGGCCTCCACGCCCGTTGCCGCGACGCCGGAGAGCGGGACTTGATGGTTCGAGACAGGAACCGACGAGAGGATTAGGGCGTTGGTTTGGGTGACCGCGCTCGGCACGCGCTCGCCGCGTGGGGGCGCGGTCGCTCACGGTGGGTCCGATGAGCTGGCTGCATCTCGAGCCGAAGGAGACATCTATGACCGCGCCAGGATCGGTCCGGGAAGGCAGGAAGGTGGAGCAGACAAGCCGGATGCGTCGTCCGCTCTCGCGAGCTGTCTCGCTGCTCGTGGTGATTGCGATGCTGGCGAGCATCGCCGTGAACGCGGCGCCGAGCGGAAGCGTGAGGGCGCAGGCGGCGCAGACGTGGAGCGCGGCAGCGCTGGCGCCGGCCGACGCGCCGATCTTCCTGGCCGTGTCGTTGGATATGGAGGGCCCGCAGTGGAGCGCGGCGCGCGAGGTCTTGGCGCGACTCGGCATGGACGCCGCGTTCGACGAGGTGATTGCCGACGCGCTGCGCGAATTCAATGTGCCGACGGGGACCGATCCGCAGGCGCGCCCGCGGGGGCTGGAGGTGGCTGTCGTCGTCACGAATGGCGACGCCTTCATGCAGGAGGCGCCGTCTGATCCCGCGGGGTTCGTGGTGGTCATTCACGCGGACGACATCGGACCGTGGGAAACGGGACTGCGGCAGACGCTCCAGGAATCCGCCGACGAGATGGGCGGCCAGGTGACGCAGGAGCTGTACAACGGCGTGGCGATCACGACGGCGATGCCGGGTGAGGCGGCGCTGGCGCGCGTTGGCGAGGCGCTGGTCCTGGGCGGAACTGCCGCCGATATCCATCCCGTCATTGATGTCTATCGCGGAGATCGGCCGGCGCTGACGACGACCGAGGCGTGGACGGCCTTGCAGCCGGAGCTGCCGGGCGAGTCGCTGCTCTTTGGTTACGTGGACGGGACGATCTTTCTCGGCGCCGCGCGGGAGGAGATCGTCAGGAATGAGCAGCTGCGGCCGGCCGGTGTCGACATCATGCGGCTGCTCGATGGGCAGATCGCCTTCTCCCTCTCGGCGATGGCTGACGGACTCCGGCTCGATACGCTGGTGACGCATGAGGCCAGCGGCGACGCGGCCTCGCCAGTTGGCGGCGCCACTCTTGGGCTCGACGCGAGTGTGCCGGCCGACACGGTGCTCTTCGTCAATGGGCGGGATATCGGCCAGAATCAGATCGTGGGTCTCGTGGCGCTGCTCTTCGCCAGTGGCGTCGCGGAAGGGTTCGGCGGGTTCGCGCCGTTCGGAACGGAGGCGTCGCCGAGAGAGCCGGCCGAGATCTATGCGCGTGTGGCGCGAGTCCTCGGCTTCAACCCGCGGACGGATGTCCTCGATCAGCTGGTTGGGGAGTACGGTCTGGCCGTGACGGCGGACGGGCTCGATCCGAACGGGCTGGACGGGATCTTCGTCTCCGATGTGGGCAACGCGGTGCGCGTCGCCGACGCGGTCTCGAAGATGGCCGTGTTGATCAATGCTGGTCTGTCGTCTTCCGGCATGGGACTCGGCCTGCAAACCCGCGAAGTCGAGGGCGGTCTCCTCCAGGTCCTCGATGTCCCGGTGCCGGATCGTCCCGTGACGGTGCACCTGGAGTTCGGCGTCGTCGGTGGGCAGCTCGTGGTCGGCTATGGGAGCGGCTTGAGCGACTACCAGAGCGGGACGGCTGGATCGCTGGCGGACAATCCACGGTACCAGGCGGCAGTGCAGGGGCTGCCGGAGGAGCGCGACTGGATCGTGTACGTCGATCTCGCGCGCTTGTCGGAGCTGGCGATCGAGGCCGGGATGACCGAGGCGATGCAGATGCCGGTCAGCGAGGGGCAACCTTCGTCGTCGTCGGCGGAATCGCTGGCGGTCGCTGGCTACTCGCGGGGCGAGCTGCAGGGCGCGACGCTGATCCTGCGCGTGCCGGAGGCGGAGGCAGTTGGAACGCCGACCGCGTCACCGGCCGCCGCGCCAGCAGCGAGCGGCGCGTGATGTGGGCGACGCCGTGAAGTGATCGTTCGCCTCGCGGCGTGCCCTGGCCGGGGGTACAATCGCTCCATAACCATCGAGATCGCTCCGCGCCATTGGCTTTGCTGGCCATGTCCTCTCAGCACCGATTGCCGCGCGTCCGCTTCGTCTTTCTCACGCTCGTCGGCATCGTTCTCTTCGCGCCGCTGGGGCTGATTCAGCCATCGCTGCGCGCCGCGCCGTTGCCAGGGCTGGCGATCCCGTCGACGCCGGCGGGAGAGCAGCTTGCCTGGGCGCTGCAGGCGGTGAACGAAGGCGGGGCGAGCCTGACAGAGGCGGAGGTTGCCGCCCGTTTCACCGAGGATTACGTGCGGGCGTTGCCGCCTTCGGCGTTGATCGCGGACATCATGACCTATCTCGTGCCGATCGCGCCGGTGGGGGTGGCGCGCTTCGAAGGGGGCGTGACGGAGACGCGGGCGCGGGCGCTGCTGCGCGGCGCGGGAGGGCAGCTCTGGCGGTTCGTGCTGGAGGTCGAGCCGTCGCCGCCGCACCGGATTACGACGCTCTATTTCCGGGCGGTCTGGCCGGTGGCGCCGCCGGAAAAGGCGCCGCGATCCTGGAAGGCGCTCGAACGGCGGCTGCAGCGCTTGGCACCCGAGGTGAGCTTCATTGCCGCGGAGGTGAGCGACGGGGAGTGCCGGAGCTTTTCCAGCGTCAATCCCGATGAGGAGCTGGCGGTCGCCTCATCGTTCAAGCTCTATGTGCTCGGAGAGCTAGCGCGGCAGGTGGAAGCGGGCGAGGCGAGCTGGGACGAGCTCATGCCGCTCCGCGCGGGGCTGAAGAGCTTGCCGTCCGGCGAGCTGCTCTACTATCCGGACGGATCCCTCTTGCCGCTCCGCTCCTACGCCGAGCGGATGATCTCCGAAAGCGACAACACGGCGACCGATCACCTGATCCACCGGTTGGGGCGGCGCAACGTCGAGGAGATGATGGCGGCGATGGGGCACGCCGCTCCGGAGCGGAACCGGCCGTTGCTGCTGACGCGGGAGTGGTTCGCGATCAAGATTCGGATGACGCCGGAGCAGGTCGAGCCGTACCTGCGCGCGGATGAGGAAGGCAAGCGCCGCTTTCTCCGGCGGGAGGTCGACCCGCTGGCGGACACGCTTTGGGACGGCGAGGATTGGATTGGTCCGTATCTGATCGACTCTGTCGAGTGGTTCGCTTCGGCCGCGGATCTGTGCCGGGCGGTAGCGATGCTGCACGACATGGCGGGGCAGCCGGGGCTGGATCCGATCGAGAACGCATTGTCGCTCGAGCCGGGGATCATGTTCGATCCGGCGGTCTGGAGCTACGTCGGATACAAGGGCGGCTACGAGTCCGGGGTGCGGAGCCACGTCTGGCTGTTGCAGCGGGCGGACGGCCGCTGGTTCACGATGGCGGTCATCGCCAACGATCCGAAGAAGGACATCAACGGCGCTGAGCTCGACGCGCTGATGATCGCGGCCGGGGCGCTGCTGGAGAAGCGGCGGTAGCGACTAGGAGCCGACGAGGCGCGCCGAGGTCACGACGTTGGGGCATGGCTCGCCGCGCTCGATCAGCGAGAGGTTGGCGAGTGTGGTCTCGGCGATGGCGGTCAGTGCCTCGCGGGTGAAGAAGGCCTGGTGGCCGGTGATCAGCACGTTCGGGAAGGTGAGGAGCCGCGCGAAGACATCGTCCTGGAGCACGCGACCGGAAAGATCCTCGAAGAAGAGCCCTTCCTCCTCCTCGTAGACGTCGAGCCCAAGCGCGCCAATCTGTCCGGACTTCAACCCATTGATGATGGCGCGGGTATCGAGCAGGGCGCCGCGACTGGTGTTGACGAGCATCGCGCCGCGACGCATCTGGGCGACCGCGTCGCGGTCGATCAGGTGGTAGGTGCGCGGGGTCAACGGTGTGTGGAGCGTGACGATGTCGCTCTGGGCCAGGAGATCGGGCAGCGGCAGGTAGGTCGCGCCGAGGGACAGGCACTCCTCGTTGGGGTGCGGATCGTGGGCGAGGAGGCGGCAGCCGAAGCCGGCGAGGATGCGCGCGACGATCGTGCCGATCTTGCCCGTGCCGACGATGCCGGCCGTCTTGCCGTGCAGATCGAAGCCCATCAGCCCGTCGAGCGCGAAGTTTCCCTCGCGGACGCGGTTGAAGGCGCGGGGGAGGTGCCGATTCAGCGCCAGGATCAGGCTGACGGTGTGCTCGGCGACGGCGTGCGGCGAGTAGGCGGGGACGCGGACGACGGTCATGCCGAGCAGGTCCGCTGCCTCGAGGTCGACGTTGTTGAACCCGGCCGAGCGGAGGGCGATCGCGCGGGTGCCTTGCTGAGCCAGCGCGGAGAGGACGGGCTGGTCTAGGACGTCGTTGACGAAGGCGCAGACGGCGGGGAACCCGGAGGCGAGGACGGTGGTGTCGAGCGTCAGGCGCGGTTCCAAGAAGGTCAATTCATGGCGGTGGGCCGCGTTGGCGCGGGTCAGGAATTCGCGGTCGTATCGCTTGGTGCTGAAGACGGCGACTCGCATTGCAGACTCCTTGTGGCCGGCCAGGGAACGCGGCGCCAGGGCCGGCGCGATCGAAGCAAGTCTACCGATTGATGGAATCTTGGCCGGCTCGAGGGGATATGCGGCGCGGTAGAATCAGCCGCCGAGCGCTTCGATTCGGCGAGGCGGCCGCGAGAGGGCTCATGAATGACGCGAGGGTGAGGTGTCCGATCCGCGCATCGAACGGTGGGCAGAAGTCCTGACGGGATACTCGGTCGAGGTGCGGCCGGGAGACGTCGTCGCGATCACGGGCGGAGTGGCGGCGGAGCCGCTGCTGCGCGCCATTTACCGGCAGGTCGTGAATCGCGGTGGGCATCCGGTGATGATGCCGACCTTCAGCGGGCTGGTCAACGATCTCATCGCCAACGGGACGGACGAGCAGCTTGCCGCGATCTCGCCGATCGAGCGTTTCCAGCGCGCCGAGGCGGACGTGGTCATCTCCGTGATGGCGGAGACGAACACCAAGACCGCGAGCGGGCTCGATCCGGAGCGGCAGCGGCGCTATGCGGCGGCTCGCGCGGAGCTGCGCCAGACCTTCCTTCGCCGCGCCGCGGAGGGGACGCTGCGCTGGACCTCGACGCTGTACCCGACCGACGCGCACGCGCAGGACGCCGACATGGCGACCGACGACTTCGCCGAGTTCATCTTTCGCGCGTGCAAGCTCCACGAGCCCGATCCGGCGGCGGCCTGGCGGCGACTGGCGGCCGGGCAGGCGCGATTGATCGAGTGGCTCCAGGACAAGGACGAGATCCACATCCTGGGGCCGGACACCGATCTCCGGCTTTCGGTGAAGGGGCGGCGGTGGATCAACTCCGATGGGCATCGCAATTTTCCGTCGGGCGAGGTGTTCACGGGGCCGATCGAGACATCGGCGGAGGGAGTCATCCGCTGCTCGTTCCCGGTGGTGACGGCGGGGCGGGAGATCGCCGATATCCGGCTGCGTTTCGAGCGTGGGCGCGTGGTGGAGGCGAGCGCGGGACGGGAGGAGGCGTATCTGCTCAGCGCGCTGGAGACCGATCCGGGAGCTCGCACACTCGGTGAGTTCGCGTTCGGGACCAACTTCGACATCACGCGGTTCACGAAGAACATCCTGCTCGATGAGAAAATCGGCGGCACGATCCACATCGCGCTCGGCGCGGGCTATCCGGATACCGGGAGCGTCAACCAGTCCGCGATCCATTGGGATCTGATCTGCGACCTGCGGGAAGGCGGGACGGTGACGGTTGACGGCGAAGTCGTGCTGCGCGACGGGAAGTTCGTGCTGCCGATCGAGCTTTGAGTGGGCGATTCGTTGGCGGGACGCGAGGAGGCGCGCAGCAGCATGGAGATCTTCAATCCATCCACGGTTCACAAGACCACTGGCTACTCGCATGCTGTCCGGATGGGGAATCTGATCTTCGTCTCCGGGCAAGTGGCTCTGACGCCGGACGGGCAATTGGTCGGGAAGGGGGACGCGAAGGCGCAGGCAGAGCAGATCTTCGCCAATTTGAAGGCGGTGCTGGAGGCGGCTGGCTCCGGGCTGGACCGGGTCGGCAAGATCACGGTGCTGGTGACGAGCCTGGAATACCGGCCGCTCGTCGCGGAGGTGCGGGACCGGGTGTTCGCGCCGTACGGCTACGTGCCGGCGAGCACGCTGGCGGTGGTGAGCAGCCTGGCGAATCCCGATTTTCTCGTCGAGATCGAGGCGGTCGCGGAGGCCAAGTGAGGCTCGGCCTCGCTCTCTCTGATCTACTGAGTGCGCGCGAGAGGCATAGCCTCTTATCGCCTGTATTGGCTCGGTGGCGGTGGGGCGTGATGGCATGTACTGGATAGGGATCGACTGAAGGGGGCGGATGGGCGGTTACGATCTGATCCGGCCGGTGCTCTTCCGGCTCGATCCCGAGTCCGTGCATGAGCGGGCGCTCAGCTTGCTGCATCTTGCCTCGCGGTCACCGGCGGCGTGCGCGGCGCTGCGGCGGATCTATCGTGTTGAGGATCCGCGTTTGGCGGTGTCGCTGTTCGGGAGGACGTTTCCCAATCCGATCGGGATTGCCGCCGGGTTCGACAAGAACGCCGTCGCGGCGCCAGCGCTGCTGGCGCTCGGGTTCGGGAGCGTCGAGGTCGGGACGGTGACGCCGCTGCCGCAACCGGGCAATCCGCGTCCACGGCTGTTTCGGCTGCCGGAGGACAGGGCGCTGATCAACCGGCTCGGCTTTCCGGGAGAGGGGATGGAGGCGGTGGCACGCCGCCTGGAGGCGATGGCGGGCCGGGTTGGGCCGATCGGGGTCAACGTTGGGCCGAACCGGGCGTCGGTGGAGGCGGGGACGGCGGACGCCGACTGCGTGGCGGCGCTCCAACAGCTGGCGCGGTACGCCGCGTACGTGGTCATCAACGTGTCGTCGCCGAATACGGCGCGGCTCCGCGACCTGCAGGGGAAGGAGGCGCTGGAGGGGCTGCTGCGGCGGGTGATGGACGCCGCGCGGGAGTTGCCAGACGCGCCGCCGGTGCTGGTCAAGGTGGCGCCGGACTTGACTGAGCGCGAGATTGACGACGTGCTCGAAGTGGTGATGACGCTGGGGCTGGCTGGCGTCGTCGCGACGAACACGACGATCTCGCGGCCGGCGGGGCTGCGGAGCCGGCACCGCGATGAGAAAGGCGGGCTGAGTGGGCGGCCGCTGGCGCCGCTGGCGCTGCGGGTCGTGCGGCAGATTGCGGCGCGGACGCGAGGCAAGCTGCCGATCATTGCCTCGGGCGGGATCTTCACGGGCGCGGATGCGTTCGAGGCGAT
The DNA here is from genome assembly GCA_937901745.1 of uncultured Chloroflexota bacterium. Taxonomy (GTDB): domain Bacteria; phylum Chloroflexota; class Chloroflexia; order Thermomicrobiales; family UBA6265; genus CALGSZ01. The sequence continues at coordinate 12,988 of CALGSZ010000036.1, forward strand.
CGCGGCGGGGGCGCATCTGGTGCAGGTTTACACCGGCTTCATCTACCGGGGGCCGGGGATGGCGAAGCAGGTGAAGCGCGAGCTGCTAGCGGAGATGGAGGCGCGCGGCTTCCACTCCCTCGATGCGGTCCGGGGAACGGCGATCACGCCGTGAGTCGCGGGTGAGGCGGGGCGCCGCGAGCAGGTGAGTCGCGGCGCCCGCTGTTTCTGAAGCTGGATCCAGGCGGTGCTAGGTCAGGCGGCGGGCGCCGTACCAGCGCGAGGCGTAGTAGGGCGAGTCGAGCCGGCTGATGACGACGCCGGTGTTCTCGTTCTCGGCGTGGATGAACTGGTTGTTACCGATGTAGATCCCCACGTGCGACAGGCCCCAAGTGTAGGTGTTTTGGAAGAAGACGAGGTCGCCGGGCTGGAGCTGGCCGTAGGCGACGGGACGGCCGGCGAACTGCTGGAACCAGGTGCCGGGCGTGATGTCGATGCCGAGGACGTTGAGCGCGACCCAGTAGGTGAAGCCGGAGCAGTCGAAGGTGTCCGGCCCGTGCGTCGCCCAGACGTAGGGATAGCCGAGGTAGCGCATCGCGAATTCGACCATGCGCTGTCCCGCCGCAGAGCCGGGCTGACTGCCGGCGTCGCCGCGCACGGGCTCGTTGCGCTTGGTGAGAGGCGCGTCGGTCCATTCGAGATAGTCGCCGAACATGTAGCCGGTGAGTCCGTCCCAATCAACGGGGTAGAAGCCGTCCACGAAGTTGCCGGTGATGGAGACGACGGTACCGGGCGGGGCGACCGCGATGATGCTCGCGCCGAGGCTGGCGGCCGCGCGGAGGTTGAGGCTGTCGGTGACGAGGGCACGCGAGCCGGCTTGGAGGCGGATTCCGCCGACGGGCGCGGAGGATGTCGCTTTGGCGAGATAGTCGCCGTGGATGAAGCCCTGATAGCCGCGGTAGTTGACGGCGACCCAAGGGCCGGTGCTGCCCTCAGTGACGTCGACGCGCTGCCCCTCGCCGACGACGAGGATGATCGCGGCTGAGAAGCTGGCGCGCGCGCGGAGGCGGACGCCGTCGCCGTTGGTGCCGGTGACGACGGCGGTGTCGCCCGCGATCAGGCCAGAAGGGGTTGAGCCGGAGCCGCCGCTCGGCGTTTGCGAGCCGGGAGCGCCAATGTAGGCGGCATAGACCCATCCCTTTTGGCTGGCGCAGACGACGGGTTGCCAGCTCCCGCTGATGGCGCCGCGCAGGGAGACTTCGGCGCCCTCGGGCAGGACGGTGATGACGGCGGCGTTCGAGTTCGCCTTGGCGCGGCAGCGCACGCCGTCGCCATTGGTGCCGGTGACGATGCCGAGTCCGGTGATCTTCAACTGTCCGCCGACGCCGCCGGTCTCCTCCTGGGGCGTGATTTCGCCCACGCGGAGGTAGGTAGCGCTGATCCAGCCCGCCTGCCCGACGCAGGTGACGGGCTGCCAGCCAGACTGCGCGGCGCCGCGCAGGGGGACGGTCGCTCCTTCAGGGAGAACGGTAATGACGCGGCCGGAGAGGCTCGGCTCGGCTCGGCAGCGGACGCCATCGCCGTTGGTGCCGGAGACCGTGGCGGCGCCGGTGGCTTGCTCGGCGGCGGTGAAATCTGGCTCGGGTGCTGGCGTCTCGGTCGCTACCGGCGTTTCGGCCGGCGCTGGCGTCTCGGCCGTGACTGGCGCGATGAATTCGGCGTAGACGTAGCCGCCTCGGCCGGCGCAGCGGACCGGCTGCCAGCCGTTGACGGCGTCGCCGAGAAGGTCGAGGGTTTCACCTTCCCAGAGGTGCGTCAGGATCTCGGAGCTGGTGTCTGGCTGAGCGCGGCAGCGGATCGGGTCGCCGTTCGTTTTGACGATGCGCCCGGTTCCAGTGACTGCCGCGTTGGCGAGCGGATCGCCTGCTGGCGCGGCGGGCGTCTCCGGTGGGGCGGGTGGGTTGGCGCCCGCCGGGGCGAGGAATTCCGCCGCCATGTATCCGGTCTGACCCGCGACCTCGACGCGATACCAGAGCGAGCCGTCGTCCGCGGCGACGGGGCCGTCGAGGATGCGCACGGGTGTGCCCTCGGCGTAGGCACCGATGATGGCCGCCGCGGTGCCAGGGCCTTGGCGCAGGCGCACCGGGTCCCCGTTGGCATCGGCGATGACGGCATCGGTTCCAGCCGCGAGATCGAGCGCGGCGCGGGCGCTCGCCGCGGCCGGGACAAGTCCCATCCCGATCGCGAGGATGAGGGCAACACGACACAAGCGCGCGAGTAATCCGGACAAGAGAACCCTCCGTCTCGGTGATCACCCGCCACGCTGCATGGATTGAGACTGCCGCGGCCCGCCGGCGGGACATGACCGGCAAGGGCTCGCAGCGCGGCATGGTCGGAAACGTCAAGGCATGGCCTGCCGGCCGCTGTCTACCGTAGCAACGGCCGGAGGAGAGTTCAACCTTGGAATCCGCGTACTAGAGACGGAGCGCCAATATTGAAACTAAGGTACTGGTCGAAATGCCTTTGACAATGAGGAACAGGTCTATGCCTCACTCTCGTCCTTCGACCAGGCGCGTTGGAGGAGGCGGAGCCAGTTGCCGTGCATGACCCCTTCGATGTCGCTCTCGGCGTAGCCGCGCTCGCGGAGGAGGTCGGGGATTCGCTGGAGGTCGGCGATGGTGTCGAGGTCGCGCGGGGTCTGCTCGATGCCGTAGCCGCCGTCGAGGTCGCTGCCGATGGCGACGTGGCGGGCGTTGCCGGCGAGCTGGCAGATGTGGTCGATGTGGTCGACGACGTTGTTGAGGGTGACGTTCTCGTTGGTGGTGACGCCGCGAATCCAGCCGGGTTGGAGCATCCAGGCGTCGAGGACGGCGCCGATCACGGCGTCGCGCTCGATCAGCGCGCGGATCATGTCGTCGGAGAGTTGCCGGTCGCCGGGGACGAGGGCGCGGCAGTTGGAGTGGCTGGCGAGAGTAGGGCCGGAGAAGGCGTCCAGGGCTTGCCAGAAGGAATCGTCCGAGAGGTGGGAGACGTCCAGGATCATGCCGGCGCGCTCCATCTCCTCGAGGAGGTCGCGGCCTTCCGCCGTCAGGCCGCCGACGCTCTCGGTGCCATAGGCGTAGGCGCTGGGTCCGTAGTGGGCGAGGCCGACGACACGCAGGCCATCTTCCCACCAGAGCGGAAGCTGAGCTGGCTCGACGATCGGGTCGGCGCCCTCCATGGTGATGACGACGCCAAACGGCGTGCGGTCCGGGTCGCGCTTCCACTGCTCGACGTGGGCGGCGACGGACGGCCAATCCGCGAGGATGCGCATGACGCCTTGCCGCTGTAGCTCGCGATAGTAGGCGAGCTGGCCCTGAGCCTGGGCGTAGGCGATCTCGTGGGTGCGGAAGTCGATCTCCGAGTTGCGGCCGGAGCGGGCGCGGGCGAGAACCGTGACGAAGGAGATCCCGACCTCGCCACGGCGCATATCGGGTAGGCCGACCGTGCCCGCGGCCCGCCCCTTCTGCGTCATGCCCTGCTCCTCGGCGCGGATCGCGTGGGCGCCCTTCCGCAGATCGCGGTTCCAGTAGAGGGCGTTCATGGCGAGATCGAGATGACCGTCGATCAAGAGCATCGTGATTTCTCCACTTGTACTTGTTGGCGAACCGTTCGCAAGTGAGCGGGATTCTACCGGAGGGTATTGGGCTTTGCCGCGCGGCCGACAAGGGCCCGTCAGCATCGTTGCAGATGAGCTCCGTGTCGGTTGAATGAGGTTGCGTCGACTCCCTGGCATCTCGATTGCGCGAGGTGGGTCTTGCCTGCCCCACGCCTTTGTCGCGA
>CALGSZ010000037.1 GCA_937901745.1 uncultured Chloroflexota bacterium
GGGGCGAGCCGGCTGCGGGCGCTCGCGCGGGCGAGCGCGCTCTCGATGGAAGGGGTTGCGTTGCGCACGCGGGGAAGTAGCAACGTCCTGTGGGGCAAAGCCATGGCGGGAGGGGACGACCACGCGCTCCTTGTCCGCGCGCCGCCCGCACCGCAATATCCCGCCTCCGGCGCGACGATGCGCCACGATGAGACCGAAGCGGGGGCGGAAACCGATGCTGACGGACATCCAGATCGCGCAGGCAGCGAAGCTCAGGCCGATCATCGACGTCGCGGCCGAGCTGGGCCTCGGCGAGGACGAGATCGAGACGTACGGCCGCTACAAGGCCAAGATCCACCTGGACGCCATCGCGCAGCGGGGTGGCGAGCCGGGCAAGCTGGTGCTGGTGACGGGCATCAACCCCACGCCGGCGGGCGAGGGCAAGAGCACGATGGCGGTGGGGCTGGCGGATGGGCTGCGGCTCAGGAACCACAAGGTCGTCCTGTGCCTGCGGGAGCCCAGCCTCGGCCCCGTGTTCGGCATCAAGGGCGGCGCGACGGGCGGCGGGTACGCGCAGGTGCTGCCGATGGAGGACATCAACCTCCACTTCACGGGCGACTTCCACGCGATCACGTCCGCGCACGCGCTGCTCTCCGCGATGCTGGACAACCACATGCACCAGGGCAACGCGCTGGGGCTGGACCCGCGGCGGATCGTGTGGCGCCGCGCCGTCGACATGAACGACCGCGCGCTGCGCAACATCGTGATCGGCCTCGGCGGCCCGGCCGAGGGCGTGCCGCGCCAGGACGGCTTCATGATCACCGCCGCGTCCGAGGTCATGGCGATCTTCTGCCTCGCCAGCGGCCGAGAGGACCTGGAGCGGCGGCTCGGCCAGATCATCGTCGGCTACGACCGTGAGGGTCAGCCGATCCGCGCGGCGCAGCTCGGCGCCGCCGGCGCGATGGCGCTGCTGCTCAAGGACGCGATCCAGCCCAACCTCGTGCAGACCCTCGGCGGCACGCCGGCGCTGATCCACGGCGGCCCGTTCGGCAACATCGCGCACGGCTGCAACTCGCTGATCGCGACGCGCGCCGGGCTCGCGCTGGGCGACGTCGTCGTGACGGAAGCCGGGTTCGGGGCCGACCTCGGCGCGGAGAAGTTCTTCGACATCAAGTGCAGGACGGGCGGGCTGGAGCCGGCGGCGGCCGTCGTCGTCGCGACCGTGCGCGCGCTGAAGATGCACGGCGGCGTGGCGCTCGCGGACCTGAAGACGGAGAACGCCGAGGCCGTGGCGCGCGGCGTCGAGAACCTGGAGAAGCACGTCGAGAACGTGCGCAAGTTCGGCGTGCCGCCCGTCGTCGCGATCAACAAGTTCGCGACGGACACGGAGGCGGAGATCGCCGCGGTCGCGGACGCGTGCCGGCGCATGGAGGTGCCGTTCGCGGTCGCGGACGTGCACGCGCAGGGCGGCAAGGGCGCGCTCGAGCTGGCGGACGTGGTGATGGACGTGGTGGCGCACGGCGGCGCGCGGTTCGCTCCGCTCTACGAGCTGGACCTGCCGCTGGCCGCGAAGATCGAGCGCATCGCGAAGGAGATCTACGGCGCGGACGGCGTGGACTTCCTGCCCGGCGCGAAGCGCGACCTGGACAAGCTCGAGTCGATCGGCATGGGCAACGTGCCGGTGTGCATGGCGAAGACGCAGTACAGCTTCTCGGATGATCCGAAGCGCCTGGGCCGGCCGCGCGGCTTCCGTATCACGGTCCGTGAGGTCACGCCGTCTGCGGGCGCGGGCTTCGTGGTCGCCAAGACCGGCGACATCATGACGATGCCCGGGCTGCCGAAGAAGCCGGCGGCGGAAGGGATGCGGATCGAGGAGGACGGGACGATCGTCGGGTTGTTCTGAGACGACGAGTGGGTTCGGCGACGTCGTCAGCGGGCGACGACGTCGCCGAATCCACGCGCGCCCGAGCCGTTCCAGGAGCGCCACGCCGGCTGATCTTCCCCGCCTTCCGCCGGGGTCGCGTCATGAATTCGAGTGATGGTGCATCGCTCCGAGCAGAGCTCTGGGTCTTCCTGATTTCCGCCGCGCTGCCGTTCGTCTTCGCGTGCGGCGCGGGTGACCGACCGCCCCGGACTCCCTTGGCGGACTTGCCCCTGTGGCAGGTCGTCGAGGACCTGCGGATCGGAGCCCTCGACGACGAACACTACGCGTTCATGCGGGCATCTCTCCGTCGCGAATCGGTCTTTGGCCATCCGCGACCCGAACAGCTCAGGACCCAACGGGGTTTTGCGGGGATACGCTGTTCGTTCTCGACCGCCGCGTGGTCGATGATCGCCGCGTCGAGACATGGGTGCTGATCTTTGGGCTGGACACATCAGGCTGCGACTGGCTGCCCACGGTTCGCTCCCCAGGTGGGCAACCGTCGTCCTGATGACATTGCGCCACCGGCGGGCGCAGATCATGGAGATGGTAGAGCCGATCTTCGAGGGCCCACTCCTACCCCAGCTCCCACCCCTTCACCCCCGCCGCGTCCGGCCGCACCAGCACCACGTCGCCCGGGTCGTCCGGGTTGATCACGCCCAGCACCAGCACCTCGCTCTCGAAGCCCGCGATGCGGCGGGGCGGGAAGTTGACCACGCCGAGCACGGTCGTGCCGACGAGGCCCTCTGGCGTGTAGCGGCGCGTGAGCTGCGCGCTCGACTGCTTCACGCCCACCTCCTCGCCGAAGTCCACCCACAGCTTGATCGCGGGCTTCCTCGCCTCGGGGAACGGCTCGGCGCGCACGACCACGCCGGCGCGGATGTCGAGCGCGAGGAACGTGTCGATCGACGTCGTCGGCTTCATGCTCCATCGGGTTGAAGGTCATTCCGGGCGGGGTGAGCCGCGCCGCCTCCCTGGAAACGCTTGCCCGCCACGCCAGACCGCTTCATCGGGTGCCGCAGACGAGTACCACGCCGGGCGGATGCGGGTGCCCGGCCGTCGTCGGTGGGGACGACGCGAGGGTGACATTTCGCCCCGGACACCGCGACGATGTACGCTCACCGCCATCGCGCCGCCGTCATGCTCCTCGCGCTCGCCGCGTCCGCGTGCGGCGCTGCAAGCGACGCCGATCGCGCGTCCGGAGATGCCGCGATGCAAAGCTGGTCGGTCGTCGAGGAGCTCCGCATCGGCAGCGTGGATGACCCGGAGACCTCGCTCACGCGCGTCAACGGGCTCGCGATCGGCCCGCAGGGCCACGTCTACATCGCGCAGCCGCAGGATGGCCAGATCCGTATCTACGATCGCGACGGCCGGTTCATCCGCGCGTTCGGCGGCAGGGGCAACGGACCGGGTGAGTTCACCCGCCTGCTCGCGATCGGGCTGCTCGCGGATACGGTGTATGCCCTGAACATCGATCCCGCTCGCGTCAGCCTCTTCACGCTCGAGGGCGAGCACATCAAGACGACGCTGCTGGCCGCACCGCCGGCCGACGACTACGGCATACTGGTGCCGTTCATGCTGTTCCCCGACGGCACCGGCGTCGCGTCGCGAGCCTTCACGCCCGAGGCCGTTGCGAGCGGCTAGGTCACGATGGTGCCGACGCTGCGGATCGACCGCACGGGGAGGATCCTCGGCAAGCTGTTCGAGTTTCCCGCCGAACGCACGCGCGTGAGAATCCTCCTCCCCAACGGCGAGATCGGGATGCCCCAGCCGTTCCCCGACTACCCGCTCGCCGCCTTCACAGAGGACGGCCGGCGGATGGCGATCATCGAGCGGCAGACCGCGCCCGCGGGTGTGGCGGAGGCCAGCTTCCGCGTCACGGTGACGACCCTGTCGCACGACACCCTCTACTCGCGCAGCTACCGCTATTCGCCGGTTCCGATTCCGGCGGAGGTCTTCGACCGGGTCGTCAGCCGCATGGTCGCTGGCGCGGGAGGAATGCTCGGCGGCCCGCTCGAGGCGGAGCGCAAGATCCGTGGAGCGCTGGACGCGCCCGCTTCCTACCCACCCGTCACCGCTGCACTGTTCGCCGACGACGGCAGCCTGTGGCTCCGCCGCGAGGCCCGGGACGGCGCCGAAGACCAGCTCTGGGAGGTCCACGATCTGGATGGCGAACCGGTCGCGGCGGTGCGCATGCCGCCGCGCATCACCGTCCACCTCGTCCAGCAGGGCGTCGTGTGGGGCGTCGCGCTCGATGAGCTGGACGTGCCTTACGTCGTCGCCTATCGGATCGAGCGCGGCGGGCGCTGACGGCCGCCGCGCGCACCCTCCTCAGAACACGAACGCCAGCACGATCTCGAGCACGATCAGCAGCACGATCGCCGCCTCGAGCACCTCGATGCGGATCGTCGCGGCCTCGTCGGACAGCGCGGTGTAGGTGTCCTTGAGGATCGCGAGCTTGCGGTCCACGGCGGTGACCCAGCTCGGGACGCGGAAGAGCTCCAGCGCGCTCGCGTAGATGCGGGCCAGGTAGATGTCTTCCGTGACCTTGATGGCGTTGTCGATCCGCTCGGTGATCTCCGTGACTTCCGCGACCAGCGTCTGGATGTCGCGCGCGAGGTAGCGGTACCGCCGTGGCGACAACGCGAACCGCGCGAGCCGCGCCTCCGCCACGCGTGCGTACGTGCGCGGCAGCTCCTGGTCCAGCAGCTCGTCGTAGTAGCGCAGCTCGAGGAGCTGCGCGTTGGCGACCTCGAGCACGTCCGCGACATCGCGGTCCCCCGCGGGCTCGACCAGCAGCGCGCGGTCCCACGTCAGCACGGCGAGGTCCGTCGTGTAGTAGGAAAAGCGGTATCGCAGCAGGTCTGCGCGCGCGGCGTCGGAGAGCTCGCGCCGCTCTCCGCTGAGCAGCGGCGCGAGGTCCAGCTCGTTGAGCACCTGTGCCGCATCGAGCGGCGGGTCGAACCGCTGGACCGTGGCGATGAGGTAGTCCTCCTCGAGGCCGGCGACCGTCGGCCGGCCGACCCCGCCGGAGGACGGCCGCTCGAACGCGGGCAGCGCGAGCCGGCGCACGCGCTCGACCAGCGTCGTCCACAGCTCGGCCGCCGCGGGCTCGGCCGCCGCGTCGTCCACGCTGAGCGCGAGGTCGGTGAATTCGCTCCACGTGAGCCCGGCGGCGGGGACGCGCAACGCGATGGAGACGGCGCCGAAGTCGTACAGCCGCGCCGTCGCATCCGCTTTGATGGGCGGCCCTCCGACCATGGGCAGCTCGACCGTGCCCAGCCCGATCTCGAGCGGTGGCACGCCGAACGCCATGGCCTTCGGCTGCGCGCGCGTGAGGCGGATGCGCGCGACCGCCTCGGGCGTCTGCGCCGCGATGAGCGCCTCGACGCGCGCCAGGTCGATCGCCCACGCGACGTCGTACATTCGCAGCACGTGCACGGCGCCCGCCTCGACGCGCACCTCCGCGCCCCGGCGGGCGGCGGGGCCGGCTCCTCGCTGGGCCGCGGGGTCCGCCCCGATCCGCATGCCGCTCATAGGAATCCGTTATTCGAGCAGGGAAGTCTGCGCGCGCGCTTCGGACGGCACCTCGTGGCAGCGGCGGCAGCGCGCCTCGTAGGACTCGAGCCCGCCGACCTGAATGGTGGGCCCCTCCGCCGGCGCAGGCCGGCCGTCGATCAGCCGCTGGTTGCGCGTGGCCAGCTCGCCGCACCGCACGCAGATCGCGTGGAGCTTGTCCACCTTCTCCGCGATCGCGAGCAGCGCCGGCATCGGCCCGAACGGCCGGCCGCGGAAGTCCATGTCGGTCCCGGCAAGGATCACGCGGACGCCGCGGTCGGCGAGCGTGTTGGCGGCATTGACGATGTCGTCGTCCAGGAACTGGACCTCGTCCACCGCGACGACCTCGGTGTCGGGCCGCACCTTCTCCATCAGCTCGAGCGCGGTCTGCACCGGCTCGGCCTGGATGCGGCCGCCGTCATGGGAGGCGACGGCATCGATCCCGTAGCGCGCGTCCAGCGAGCTCTTGAAGACCTGGACCCGTTTGCGCGCCAGCATGGCGCGCCGCACGCGGCGCATGAGCTCCTCGGACTTGCCGCTGAACATCACGCCGCTGATGACCTCGATCCAACCACCGACGCTTTCGTGCATGCCGGATGTTACCCTCCCGCGAGGGGTCGTGTCCAGCGGGGCCGCGCCGTCTTGACCCCCGGCCGGCGCGCGTTGTAGGGTGCACGGCTTCAGGCTCCACCCACCGCTTTGCGGAGGTCTTCATGAAGCGGCCTCTCCCCGTCCTGCTCGCCGTCGGCCTTGCCGCTTGTGTGCAGGTCTTCCCGCCCCAGGAGCCCGGCCCCGCCGGCGCGAGAGCGCCGGACCCGGCCCCGGCGCAGCCGAAGGAAGAAAAGGAAAAGGACCCGTTCAAGCCGTGGGACGACGTCCTCGAGGACGCGCGCGCGATCGACGGCTACTTCCGCTTCCACCTGAAGCGGGACAACACCCTGCTGCTGGAGCTGAAGCCCGAGCAGCTCGGCATGGACTTCGGCATGGCGATGCACCAGGGGCCCGGCGTCGCGGACCTCGGCCTGAACGCCGGCCTCGCCATCGACGGCGAGATGCGGCTCATGCGTTTCCGCCGCGTCGGCGACCGGGTCCAGCTCCTGCACCTGAACCCGCGCTTCACCGCGGCCGACGGCTCGCCCATGCGCACCGCCGTGGAGGAGAACGTGGCGCACTCGATCGTGGCCGCGTTCAAGATCGAGAGCGAGCACAAGGAAACGAAGGCGCTGCTGCTCGACGTGACGTCGTTCTTCGTCTCGGACTACGCCGGCCTCGGGGAGTGGCTCAAGCTCGTCTACGCGGGCCGGCCGGTGAACCTGGACCGGGAGCGCAGCCGCGTGGCGCGCGTGCAGGGGTTTCCGCGCAACGTGGAGATCGACGCGGAGCTGACCTTCCAGGCCACCGACCCGCCGCTGCTGCCGGCCGAAGGGGTTGCGGACTTCCGCTCCGTGCCCGTGGGCGTGCGCTACTCGCTGGTCGCGCTGCCCGAGACGCCGATGCGCCCGCGGCTGGCGGACGACCGCGTCGGCCACTTCGTCACCGCGGTCTGGGACTACTCGCGGGATCGTGAACCGACGCCGTTCATCCGGTACGTGAACCGCTGGCGGCTCGAGAAGCGGGACCCCGCGGCGGAGGTCTCCGAGCCCGTGAAGCCCATCGTCTATTACATCGACCGCAGCGTGCCGCGCGAGTACAGGCGCTACGTGAAGGAAGGCATCGAGGCGTGGAACAAGGCGTTCGAGAAGGCCGGGTTCCGCAATGCCATTGTTGCGGTCGAGGCGCCAGAGAACGACTCGACCTGGAGCGCCGAGGACATCCGCTACTCGACGGTGCGCTGGACCAGCGACCGCGGCGCGTGGGCGGTCGGCCCGTCCCAAACCGACCCGCGCACGGGTGAGATCCTCAACGCCGACGTGCTGATCGCCGCCGGCATCGTCAGCTTCTGGGCCGAGGAGTACCGGCAGCTCTCCGGGCCAGACATGCTGCGCCAGATGCGCGCGCTGTACCGTGGGGAGCTGCCCCTCGCCCGCAACGCGCTGGACCGCCTCTGCCTCGCGGGCTTCGGCGTCGCGCAGCAGCTCCGGCTACAGCACACGCTGCTCGCGGCGAACGGGGTCATCAAGCCCGGCGACCCGATCCCCGAGGAGTACCTCGGCGATGCGATCCGCGATCTCGTGATGCACGAGGTCGGTCACACGCTCGGGTTGAGACACAACTTCAAGGGTTCATCCGCGATTCCCTACGACCGGCTCCAGGACACGGCCTTCACCGCGCGGCACGGCGTGACGCTCTCGGTGATGGATTACGGCGCGGTCAACATCGCGCCGGACGGCAAGCGGCAGGGCCACTACTGGAACAAGACCGTCGGCACGTACGACGTGTGGGCGATTCAGTACGCATACGCGCCGGTCTACGAGCAGCCTGCGGATGCACCGTTTGCATTTTCCGGCACTCTGGCCGCGACGCCGGAGGCGGAGCTCGTCGGCCTGGAGAAGATCGCGCGGCTGGCGTCGGACCCGCTGCACGCGTACGGCACGGATGAGGACAACTGGCTCGGCCCGTTCGCCGTCGACCCGCTGACGAACGCGTGGGACCTGGGCTCGGATCCCGTGCGCTTCGCGCGGGACCGCACCGCGCTGGTGAAGCGGCTCCAGCCGCGGCTCGAGGAGCGGCTCATCGCGCCCGGGCAGGGCTACCAGCGGCTGCGCGATGCGCTGTCCACGTTGATCCTCGAGCGTTACAGGGCCCTGTACCCGGTGACCAAGGAGGTCGGCGGGCTGTACGTCTCGCGGGCCCACAGGGGCGATCCGAACGCGCCCCTGCCGTTCACGCCTGTGCCGGCGGAGCGGCAGCGTGAAGCGGTTCGTGCGATCATCGAGGGCGCGCTGGCCGAGAATGCGTTCCACTTCGAGCCAGAGCTGCTCGCGAAGCTCGCGCCCAACCGCTGGGCGCACTGGGGCGTGCCGTGGTTCGAGCTGCCGATGGACTACCCGATCCTGGAGATGGTCGGGCTCGTCCAGAGGTTCCTGATGGAGGACCTGCTCGACCCGGTGAGGGTGAACCGTCTGGTCGCGAACGAATTGCGCGCGCGGCCAGGCGAGGCGTTCACGGCGGCGGAGCTGGTCCGGACGGTGACGGACGCGGTCTGGTCCGAGCTGGGCCAGCCGGGGGCGACGGCGCGCCCGGTCAACGCGTTCCGGCGGAACCTCCAGCGCGCGCACCTCTCGCACCTCAGCGGCATGCTGGTGGGCGGGGGCGCCACGCTGCTGATCACGCCCGGCGGCGCGATGTCGGTCGGCACGCCGGAGGACGCGCGCTCGCTCGCCCGGCTCGAGCTGACCCGGCTGTCCGCGCGCATGGCGCAGGTGCTGGCCTCGCCCGGCGGCCTGGACGCCATGACGCGCGCGCACCTCGAGGAGTCGAAGGCGCGGATCGACCGGGTCCTCGAGGCGTCGACGCTGACGACGGTGCGGTAGGGCTACGGGAGACGCCGGGCCTTCTGGCGCCGTCCGGCGGTTCCGGTCGTGGCGGCAAGGCCCCAGGGCCGGGCGGCGCCTTCGGGCTGGTCAGGGGGCCGCGGCGTCGGCGCGTGGCGCGCTGGGCCGGGGCCCGGGCGGCTGCCCGGGCCACTTCCTCTTTCTCTCTCTCGCTGGCGGCCGTGGCACGATCCGGAACTGGCGGGGCTCAGGCCGCGTCGGAGCGGCGGCGGTAGCGGTCCACGAGCTCGGCGAGCGAGCCGATCACGTGCTCGTCGCCCTCGCGCAACAGCACGGCGAGGATGTGCTTGCACACGCGGTCCCGCCACAGATGGTCGCCGCAGTCGCAGCGCGGTAAACGTCGTGAGTACAGGTCCACCCAGTGCGGCTCCCGGCCGCCCCAGACGCGGTAGCGCCCCCGGCCGACGCGGTGGACGCGGAGCTTGAGCGAGCGTTCGAGCCGGGCGACGTCGATCCCGCCGGCGGAGCGGACGTCCCAGCGCGCGTCGTCGTTTCTCCTGGTCTTCACGGAAGGAGTTCAACCTGTTGCCGTTGCGATAGTTAGGCCATGTGATCTGCTACCCCGTCCGGCGGGGGGATTTCCGTGATCGGGCCCGTGCGACCCGGGTTGATACGAACCGGCTTGACACGCGCGCGCGGAATGCCCATCTATATGCCAACCTGCCTCCTCACCCGCCTCTGTTCGCGTAGACGGAACCGAAGGCCCGCAGGCAGGGCCCACGTCGTAAGGGAGCGGCAGCGGCGTCGTGGGCGACGTACCCCGGGGTGCCACGCGGCCAGCGCGATCTGCATACGCGCGGGGATACATGGACAGGATCAGCGGCGAAACCGGTGCTGGCAACGTCTCGCTGGAGCGAGCGGAGGAGCTCATACGCTCGCTTACCGGCGTGAAGAGCGCGAGTGTGCGCGGTAGCGCCGACGGCGATCTCGCGGAGATCCGGGTCGTGGCCGAGTCGACCGTGGCGCCGGCGGACCTCGTGCGGAGTATCCAGTCGGCGTTGTTGGCCCGTTTTGGCATCTCGGTGGCGGCGGGCAAGATCGTGGTGACAGGGGCCGGCGTGCAGGGCGAGGTGGCCGGGCGGGACAACGGCCGTCGGCCGTCGGCGGGAGCCGAGCAGACGGTGCGGATTCTCTCGCGGCCCGATCCCCGGCCGCGGCTGGAGCGAGTGGAGATCGAGCGCGAGCACCCGGGCCATGTGCGGTGCCGCGTAACGCTTTCCCTGGAAGATCGCGTCGTGACGGGTGAGGCCGAGGGCCTCGAGGCGGACGGCATGTCGCTCGAGGTCGCGGCGCGCGCGGCCGTGGAGGCGATGCGGGCGCTTGCGGGGCCGGAGGCCGCGCCGCTGGTGCTCGACGGCGTGAGTCGTGTCGACATCGCGGGCCGCGACCACGTGGTGGCTGCGGTCCAGACCCGTCAAGGCCGAATGATCAAGGTGCTCGCGGGTGCAGCGGCGGTGGAGGACTCTGCCGAGCATGCCGCGGCCCTTGCCGCATTGCAGGCGACCAACCGGTGGGTCAGCGGCCGGCTGTGGACGAGGCCGGCCGGCGACCGCTGACCCTCGACATCGTGCTACCGCACAGAAATATGGAGTAAGGAGCCCCCGGTCCGACTAGCGGAGACCCCCAGCGATTGCAAGATCAGCGGAGCGTTGCGACCACATGAAGTCAGACCTCGGTCGACGCACCCTGAAGGGAGGTGACGCTGGGTGTTGGAGGCGCTTTTCGATTTCGTTGGCCAGCTGTTGAGCCTGCTCGGCGCGGGCTGGATTACCGTTGCTAACTGAGTCTGACCGGGGGCTCTTCCGATCTTCTGGGCAAATCGCAGTGGATTTCGGCAATGATGCTGCCTGTCCGATACTCTGACTCGGGCGCCCTCCGGTTTGCACTGACGGCCTGCCTGATAGGATCAGGACGGCAGGCTCGATACAGATGGGCTCATGCCGCTCGCTGGGAGGGGTCGCGCGCGCCCATGCAGATGGTGAGGGGGAAGCCCAGCGGACATTATGCCGGACGTCGTTTCGCGGCGCACATCGGGCGTGGCGGGAACAAGCCCAGAGTAGCAGCGATGCGGTCCATTGCTCCCGCTGCATGCGGCCGGTTAGCGGCCCGAGCAGAGGCCCTGGTCCAGAATGGACCGGCAGCACGGCACTGCCTGTCCAGCCCGAACGGATGAATCGTTCCGCGTACATCTACGTCGCGCTGACCACGGTCGCGGCGATCGCCCTCGCGGCCGTGCTGCCGTGGGACGAGGTCGTCACCTTCGCTTGGGCCGACCTGGTTGGCCTCGCCTCCTTCATTGCTGTCGCGATTCTCTCCGAAGCAATGGCGATCGATTTCGCGGTTGGAGCCAACCGCGCAGCGAAATCTTCGATCGCCTTTCTTCCGCTCTTCGCAGCGGCCGCGCTGTTCCCACCAATAGCTGCACTATTCGCCGCGGCGGCGGTCCACGCGTTCGCCGAACTGGTCCTCAAGGACCGGGTGCTCTGGCGAACCTTATTCAATGTGTCGCAGTCTGCAATTGGCATCGGCGTCGCTGCATGGTTGTATGACGTGCTCGCGCCATCTGATGACAACGCGCTCGCCTTTGCCGGTGCTTTCGGGGCATTAGCGCTGACTGCCGTCACCCTGAATCTCGTTATTGTTAGCGGATTCTTTGCCGTTCGGCAGCAGACACCGTTTCTCGGCGTCCTTCAACGGGTGATTGGTCCTGGAGCGGGGAACCTCCTGTACGACCTGCTCGCGTGTCCCGTTGCAATGGTAGCAGTCCTCCTCTACCGAGAGTTCCACGTAGGAGGGCTGCTAATGATCATTCTGCCGCTCCTGCTCATCCGGTACTCCTATCTATCCAAGGTGCAGCTGCAACAGGCGAACCGCGATCTATTGAGTGTGCTGGTCAAAGCGATTGAAACGCGTGATCCGTACACCTCGGGGCATTCCGTTCGCGTCTCCGCTCTCGCGAGGGCGATCGCGGACGACATGGGCCTTTCTCGTCGGATGGCCGAGCGCGTGGAATGGGCCGCCTTGCTGCACGATATTGGGAAAATCGACATGATGTACGCCCCTATCATTCGGAAGCCATCGGACTTGACCGAGGAGGAGCGGCACATCATTCGAAGCCATGCCACCAAAGGCGCAGAGCTACTGCGGAGTCTAAGCTCGGTTGATGAAGTCGTTATCCAAGGCGTCAAGCACCATCACGAGCGCTACGACGGTAGTGGCTATCCAGATGGGCTTGCTGGTAAAGCGATACCGATTGCGGCTCGGATCATCATGTTGTGTGATTCCATAGATGCAATGCTATCAGACCGGCCGTACCGTCGGGCGCTTTCTATAGAACAGGCTCGGGTTGAACTGCTTCGTTGTGCAGGCAGTCAGTTCGATCCCGACATAGTTGAGGTAGTACTCAAGAAGAATACCCTTGAGCGAGCCGCAAGCCTCACAGAGAGGGCGACGACCGCCGGTGACCAAGACTCTATCGAAAACCAACGGTCGGCGCACCTAGCGTAGGGCGCCGCGCGTAGTCCGGTGCGTTCTGCGCAGACCAGGCGCGCCGAGGTATCCGCTGGAGTTAGGTCAGTAGGTTTGCTTCGACCAAGAAGCCAAAGCCCGTTTGATGATCTAGGTCCCATGGCGTAAGTCAGACGCAGTACTGCTTGGCCACAGCGCTATAGCGGGCGCTATCGATGCCGCCGGCGCGTAGCTCGCGCTGAATCCAGGACTCGACAATCCATTCCCAGCCAAGGTTGTTCCGTACATCTGTCGGTCTGCAGTCAATGAGCCGCTTCATCTGGTTGCTCATGGTGAAGCCGTCCGGATAGCCGAGCTTTCCAGCAATGCGGAACATAGCCGTCGTTTCTTGCTGGAGGCGGAGAGCTACATGGAAGAGACGCCCGAACTGCAGCCAGTGGGAGGGCACCGGCAACCCGGCAGCCATGAATCTGCGCCCCAGCGTACGGCGTGAAGTCGATAGCTTTGCTGCGACCCTTGCAATGCTCTTCGTCGTCGGGGCCATTTCGAAGATGGCCCTGACGTCATGGCGCTGACGATCATGCGGTAGGAGTCCGCGCCGCGTCAGATAGACGGTTAGGGCAAGCGGTACATTTCGCGGAGGGGCCTGAAGAAGCCGGCGGATGGCGTCCAGGCTGAGGGCTCTAGTAAAGGGCAGTACTGCTCTCGGTTCCACCAGGGCGACATAGTTCAACAAGGACAGAACACGAGAGAGCGCTTGTGCCGGTGGCAGAATGATTATCAGCGGCAGGCCGGGGACACGCTCTTGCAGCCACGCGAACTCGTCCTCCTGGCACCGCGCATCGACCAGCCACCAAATGATACACTTCCCGCGGGGGGGCTGCTCCGGCGGGGTCCAATCAATGCTGATCTCGTGATAACGGTCGTACGGCGGGCAGTAAAGGGCCAGATTGCTACCCGGTCGGGGCATCTGTGCGCGGATCATGGCTACGCTCCGGTGAGAGGTTAACGGGAACGGGACGTTCGGAGGCATCATAAGGAAGCCCCATCATCCAACCGTCATCAGAGCCGTCAGCGCACCAAGCACCGGGAAAACTTCGAGGCGGTATGGTCGAGCTGAGGGTCCTGGGAGAGGTCTCCGTTTGGTCCGATGGGCGCCTAGTGTCCCTGGGTGCGAGAAAGTACTACGCCCTCCTGATCATTCTTGGATTAGAGCAAGGGCGTGTCATTCGTCGCGACTATCTCACCTCCCTCCTCTGGGAACGGTCGAGCACGGGGGCCGCCCGGCAATCGCTTCGCCAGGCCATCTATGCGGTACGTACCCGTCTTCCTGAGTTGCCACTTGAAGCGACGCGGGATGAGCTGTGGCTCCCGGCGGGGAGCATGGAGGTCGACGCAGTCCGATTTCGGGAGGCCGTCCTAGACAATCGCTGGGACGACGCGGTCGCGCTGTACACCGGGCCTTTTATGTCGGGGTTCTGGTTGGGTGACAGCAGGGCATTCCAAGAATGGCAGGAGAGCGCACAACAGAAGTTCGATTCCTTAGCGTATCGAGCCATCGGAGAGGGCCTCAGACTCGCTGAATCGCGTGGCGATTGGTCTAGAGTGGAAACACTGGCGTCCAAGCTTATCGAACTCGACGAGTTCGATGAGGCCGCACATCGCGCCAGATTGAGAGCAATCGCCGCCACGGGGGATATTCATCGGGTTCAGCAGGAACTGAGTCGCCTCGAGCGCTTGGTAAGACAGGAACTGGGTCGCGGGCTGGAAAGCGAGACGATCGAGCTGGCTCGGGGGATTATGGAACAGATCTCAGAAAGGCCGGGCCCGCCGGATACCGACGACGAAGAGAAGGTGCTGACGCCGTTTCACGGCCGTGAAGCGGAATTTCAAGAAGTACGCGAGGCATGGCTTGCCGCGAGGGCGGGTGAGGGTCAGACGATCCTTGTGCTTGGAGAAGCTGGGATCGGGAAGACTCGGTTCTGCCGTCACTTTCTAAGGTACGCCGCAGTTAACGGGGCCCGGATTCTGCAGGGTAGGTGCTTCGCCTCAGAGATGAAAGTCCCGTACAGCGGCGTTGCGGAAGCTCTACTAGACGGTGTGCGGGACGACGACCTGGCAGGACTCTCGCCCGCTTGGTCGCAGGTACTGATCGACTTGCTGCCTGAGCTTGCGGGCTCGGAGCAACGCGTTGCGATCGCCCGCAAGCGTGGTGAGGCGTCATCACGCCGCGTGTTCGAGGCAGTCGTTCAACTATTGCAGGCGATCGCGACTAAGCGGGACATTGTGCTATTTATCGACGATTTTCATTGGGCCGACGCATCGACAGTAGCGCTCATGCACTACCTCATTCGTCGGTTAACGTCATCACGCGCCCTAATACTATTATCGCTCCGACCTGAGGACACGCCGGCAAACTCTCCCGTGAAGCACCTCGTTGCTCCACCGCCCTCGATTGATCGACTGCGCAGAATTTGGCTAGGGGCCCTGGAAGAAGAGGCTGCCGCGGCCATCGTGGAGTCCTTCATCCTCAGGGAGGGGCTGCGCTTGGCTCCATCAACGCGCACCGCTCTCTTGGAACGGGTAAGAGGCCATCCCTTCTTTCTTATCGAGTCGCTCAAGGCGATCAGGGACGGTGAGGCGGCTAATGTAGAAGTGCCTGGCGGGCCGCAGCGCGGTGCTTCAAGCGCGGCTCTGCCCGTCTCGATTAGCGAGTTCCTGGCGTCTCGGTTTCAGAGCCTCTCCCCAGCGGCACTGGAGGTGATGCGGTGTCTGGCAGTAGTTGGACGCGAAGCACCGCTAGATCTGCTTCGCACGATCACGGGCCAGCCGCTGCGGGCTGCTATCGAAGGGCTTGAGGAGCTGATCAGTAAGAGATTGGTGGAAGAATCAGGGACCTTGGTGCGCTTTACGCACGATATTGTCCGCGAGGCGGCATACGGGTTCATGACGGGACTCCGGCGACGCAATCTTCACGGGCACACGGCAGCTGCACTCCAGCGTCTCGAGCAGCGTCACCCCGGACGGATTGCGTGGCACTATGACCTTGCGGGTAAGCCGGCTGAGGCATTCCGATTCGCCTTAGCGGCGGCAGAAGAAAGTGATCGAATCTGTGCGTATGCGGAAACCGAAGGCTTTCTTCGTATGGCCTTAGCGAATGCGGCAACGGCGAGAGAGAAGGCTATATGTAAGAGCAAACTTGCGTTGCTCATGTATCGGTTACGTCGGTTCGACGATGCGGAGACCTACTTTGCTGGACTAGAGGCCGAGCACTTGGAGGGAGTAGACCAGGGACTGCTGCTACCATTACAAGTAAGCCGGCTGCTTGTAAGTGCAAAACGCGGTGGGGTGGCTGCGGCTGAGCTTGTCGAGCGACTCGCAGCGCTGGCCGAAGTGGCAGAAAGGACAGGTTCGCACCAACAGGCGGCGCTGATATTAAGATCGCTGGCGGAGGCCGCGCACGACGCTGGTCGACGCGACGTTGTCGCTGCGGTGGTACCAAAGCTCCTGGGGCTGGCGCAAACGATGGAGGCGACTTCGGCTGGCATAGCCGCCCTGGCAATGGCTGCGACGATGCTGGCGCTTTATGAATCTGTTGCTGCGGGGCTACAGTGTGCGGAGGAGGCCGTGCGGAGAGCAGAACGGCTTGGGGCGCCTGGTGATAAGGTAATGGCGTTATTGTCGCGTGCGGGCAACCTCATTCAAGCTGGTCGACTGTTTGATGCAGCAGCAGACCTAGAGTTGGCCTCAGAGATTGCAGAGCAGCGGGCGTTAGTTGAGTTTAGGTATAGCATTCTCAATAACCAGGGCGCGCTATACGGGGAGATGGGAGAAGCGGAGCGTGCTGAGGCTGCATTAGCAGAAGCTGCCCGATTCGTAACGCAGTACGACGGAGCTCACGACCTTCTATTCTTGTACGCAAACCTTGCTCTGGTCAAAGTCGACCTCGGTCGGCTTGAGGAGGCGGCGGAGGCTGCCAAACAGCTACTGGTCTGTAATGAAACCGTTTGTGCGTGGTGGGCTGAGGCCACCGCCCTCGCCGTCCTCGGCCTCCACGCCCTCGAGCGCGGGCAACTGTCCGAGGCGAACCGGTGCCGGCGGGAGATCCTCGCGCTGTTCGAGGGGCGCGACTTCTGGGTCGGCGACTTCTCCTACGCCGAGATGTTCCTCGCGCGGCTGGCGGCCGTGGAAGGGGAGGAGGAGAAGGGGCTCGCGCGCCTGGACCGGGCAGTCGCTGCGTACGAGGGGCGGGACGCGCTGTGCTGGTCGCGGCTCCAGCTCGAGCGCGCCAGGCTGCTGCTGAACCTCGACAGAGAGGAAGCGCGCCGGACGGCGCGGCGGG
>CALGSZ010000038.1 GCA_937901745.1 uncultured Chloroflexota bacterium
CCGGGCGGTGGGACATGGGCGGCAGTCTGGCGCAGCGGGCCCGTGCGGTCAAGGCAAGCCGGGGAGAGCCTGCGAAGTGCTGATTGCCGAACATTTTGCGGCGCCAGAGAAGCCGTGGGCCCAAATTTGGGCCCACTCGAGTGGCGACGAGCGGAGGCTCATGGCGTCACGCGTCGAATGATCACGCTGCCTCGCGCGGGTGCACGTCGCGCTTGATCTTGTCGGCGGACGTGCGCGTGGCAACGTCGAGGTCGTACGCGGCCTGGAGGTTCATCCAGAACTCTGGCGTCGTCCCGAAATACCGTGCCAGTCGGAGCGCCGTATCAGCCGTGATGCTGCGACGGCCATTCACGATCTCGCTCATCCTCGTCACGGGCACCCGCAGGTCGCGCGCGAGCCCGTTGATGCTCAGGCCGAGCGGCGTCATGAGATCCTCCTTCAGGATCTCGCCGGGATGCACCGGCGGCAGCCGGCGACTCTTGGCCATGATTCCTCTCCAGCGTTAGTGGTAATCCACGATCTCCACATCGTCGGCATCCCCATCACGCCAGACGAAGCAGATGCGGTACTGATCGTTGACCCGGATGCTGTGCTGTCCGCGCCGATCGCCCGCCAGGGCTTCCAGCCGGTTGCCGGGAAATGCGGCCAAGTCTCGCAGTTCGCGGGCAGCGTTGAGCTGCTGCAGCTTCCTCTGGGCCACCCGGGCCACCTTCTGCAACCGTCGGCTGAACCGACCGCCAAACAACGCTTCGGTCTCGGCGTCCTTGAACGACCGGATCACGTCGTCTCCAGGCTATAACGCGGCGCGTTATACGTCAAGCAGTATGGCCCTCCAGCCGCCACCCATTCCAAACACAGCCGTCCTCCAACCTCAGCCACGCCCCGCCATCTTGAGAACTTTGTTCGAGCGTGGCGCAACGGGGATCTTCACCTGTTGGCTCGCGGCCACCAGATCCTCCTTCAGCAGGTGCGCGTAGTGCGCTTCAGTCACCGCCACGCTCGAGTGCCCGAGGATCTTCGACAGCTTGTAGATGTCGCCCCCGGCCTGGAGCCACCGCGTGCCGAACGTGTGGCGCAGCACGTGCGGCGTGATGGTCGGAATCTTGGCCCGCGCGCAGCCTTCCGCCAGCACCTCGCGCAGCCGCTGCGGGTTCTGCGTCCACAGCTTGCCTTCCTCTTCGAGCTGCTCCTCGAGCGCCGCGCGAGCGTCCGGCTGCATCGGCACGTCGCGTTCCTTGCGGAACTTGCCCGTGACGTGCACGGTTCCGCGCAGCCAGTCGATGTCGCGCTCGGGAGCAATGCCCCGGATCTCGTCGAGGCGACAGCCGGTGCCGAGCGCGAACCGAACGAATCGCTGGAAGCGCGGATGGAGCGCTTCCAGCAGCAACGATTCCTCGTCGAGCGTGAGCACGCGAGTTCGCGGCTTGTCCTTGCCGCGCTTGATGCCGCGGAACGGGTTGCGGATGTCGTAGCCCTCGTCGATCGCGCGCTCGAAGATCGACTGCAGCAGCCCGCGTTCGCGGCGTACCGTGCTCTCCGACACCTGGCGTCGGTTCTTGTGGCCAGGGTTGCCGGTCATTTGCGTCCGCCGGAAATTCAGGTAGCGGACCACGTCGGATTTCGTGATCTCGTCGAGGCGTCTGGCGGCGAAGTGCGGCAGGAAGTGCGCGACGATCTGCGCGTCGCGGTTCCTTGCCGACTTCTGCGGCGTGTAGGTCTTGCGGTAGATGTCCCACCATTCAGCGAAACTCGGAATCGTGCTCTTCCATCCGTGGATGCCGGCGCGGATGTCGAGTTCGATCTCGTTGGCCCGCCGCTCGGCGGCCTTGCGGTCGGCGAACCCGGTGGATTCGCGGAACAGCCGGCCGTTGATCATCTTCCGGAAGTACCAAATGCCGCCGCGCTTCCGTAAAGCCATACGTTTCCCCCTTTCGCATCCAGCGATCCAACGCCTCGCGATCGAACCGGACCCTGCGGCCGTCGCGGATGAATGGCAACTGGCAGCGGTTGATCCGGTGGTAGATCGCATGCATGTGTCATGCAGAGGTACTTCGCGGCCGTCCTGACGTCGAACCAGCGCGACTCGACGTCCGAGCCCGGCCGTTCGACACGCGCACGGCTACGCTGAGCGCCGTCGAAAGATAGAGCTGCGTCTTTCGGTTCCATTGGCGAACCTCTTGTGATGTTGCCGAGGTGTCGATGGGGAGGACGTCGGCGATGGCGCTGGGCGCGACCGCCGAGGCGTGTGGTCCGGAGCCGCCCTCGGGTTCAGGGACTCGTCTGACCGCCAGAGCCTGAGGCTGTGGCTACCTCTACGTGAGCGCGGCTCCGACGAAGGAAGCCCGCTCGCTCAGCCCCGCAAGCACGCCCTTGGGGGGCGCGTGCGATCCTCCGCGCCGGGCGACGCGGGGATGAGGTGATGGGTGAGGAGTCGATGCTAACGCTGGAGATGGGCGGCCGTCAACGGCACGGACATTCTGGCGACTGCTGGCGACTCGCGGCGAACCGCGGTGAACAGACATCCATGGCCGTCTTGTAGCATCTCGTCATGCCGAAGCTCGGAAGGAATGAACCGTGTTGGTGCGGTTCAGGCAAGAAGTTCAAGCGATGCCATCTTGACAGAGAGCGGCAAACTCCTCCCACGAAACAAGAGTTTCTCAGAGCCTACCTCCGCACGATCCGCGTCGAGACATGCTTGCACCCGGCTGCGCCAGGTGGTTGCTCGGGTCGCATAGTCAGGGCGCACACGATTCAACGTGCTGGCGGACTCTCAAGAATCGCGCACGATGGTCACATCTATGCGTTCGAAACAGACTTGATGAAACGGCTGAACGGGGAGGTCCACGCACCCACCCTTGTCGGGATCCGTAAAGCATCCACGTTTACAGGCTTCTGCGCGGATCATGACTCGGCGACCTTCCGCCCCCTTGAGACGCAGCCGTTCTCGGGCACCCCCGAGCAGATCGCGTTGCTGGTGTACCGAGCGGTCTGTCGCGAGCTGTACGCAAAGCAACGAGCCCTAGACCTCCGGAGGGTCTTTGCCGAGCTGGATAGGGGAAGGAGCCAACAGCAGCAACGCGCGATGCACGCTCGATTCAAGAACTACATCGCGGGCGTTTCATTGGCTATTGCTGATCTGGCCTCGATCAAGGCCACACTAGAGACATGCCTCGCCAATCAAGATTTCGCGGAGCTGCACTCACTGGTCCTCGACCTTCTGGAGGTCCCGGATATCATGGTGTCCACCATGCTGAATCCCGAGGTGGACTTCGACGGCAACGTTCTGCAGACTCTCGCGCCTGACGCGCCCGTAGAGTGGGTGTCCTTCTCGTTGATTGGTACCGACACCGGCGGGGCCGCCGTCTTTGCTTGGCTCGGTAACGGGAACGAGGTCGCGCGCTGTCTCATCGACTCCCTCGAGCGCCTACCTGACGATCAGCTTCCAGACGCGATCGTACGCTTTGCATTCGAGATGGCCGAGAACACTTTCGCAGCGCCCGACTGGTGGGACGATATTGCTCCCGAGGTCCAGCGGCGGCTCCTCACTCGAATGGAGACAGGAGGTGTTCCGGTGCGCCGGAGGGACGCACTGAAAGACGATGGACTCCGGACCGTACGCTGGAACGTTGCGGATCGGACGAGGCGCTAGCCTTCGCTATTCGACCGGCCAGTACAGTCTCTGAAGCGGCACCAACGCTCGTGTAGCGGGATCGAGTCGCTCGTAATGCTGCAGAAGCAGTTCGCGGAGCTTTGGCAAAGTGATGAGAGTCAATGGGACGACGGCGCGGTCGGCCTCGTAACGAGCCTCTTTTGTAAAGCCCCCCGTACTGACGTACAGGCACCGATCGCCGGACCGTCGTCCGCCAAGGAACGATCTGAGTTCGTCCGCGCCCATCGCGCCGCTGCGGTGCTTGACCTCGACGAATATCCGCGGTTCCTGCAAGCCAAGTCCATCTGGTGAGGCAAAGATGTCGACGCCGCGATCTGATCCGTCTGCGGACACCGTGGCGTGATAGCCCATCGCTTTCAAGATTCCTGCGACTAACTCCTGCATCTGCTGCCAGTCCAAGGAAGCGATTCGATCCTCAATGAATTGTTCGGACTTCTCGCGAACATCCTCGCGTAGAATTGTCTCCGCGGTTTGCGCCTCGTCGTCCTGGGCAACGCTGACAGCCACGGGCGCGGGCGCCTCTGCTGCCGACGTCTCCAAGGGCACAGCTTTGCTCCACAGCTCGTCGCTGACATCCTGGCTGGCGCGGAAGAACGTCGCGATGGAGCCGAGGCCGTTGCGCGTGTCTACAGAGAGCGCGTCGCGTGGCGCCTGGTGAGTCCATCGAACGGCGCGAACCCTCGGCAGCGGTCCGTCCCGCCACTGCACATCCCCTTCGACAGTCCCGAGCAGATAGACGCGAGTGTTCGGGTCATAGGTCGCCACTCGGTCGCCTGGCCGCATTTCCGTGAGAAATCGCCTGACCTGTGCTTGCCACACGCGCCGACTGCCTGGCTTCGCCGTAGGAAAAGTTCGGTCGAACAAGTCTGTGAGAAAGTCATCGTCGGCGTTCGGCGCGATTGGACCGGCCTCCCGCCAGCCAATTGCGACGTGAGAATTTGCTCGGAAATCATCGATGAAGGCTGCATTCTTGCCGGCACGAACGAGCCATGTTCTCGGGTGCTTCGCCATAGATTCGAGGATTATGCCTGCTGAAGTGCCCAGCGCGATCGCTCTGGACATCCGCTCCGCGCGGGGGCGCCTGGACGGCATCTGCTACGGCTCGGCCGGTCACACCCCTCACGCGGTTCATCAATTGATGAACACGGTGCTACTGTACGAAGAGGTCTGGGCTGAGCCGACCCAGCAAGTGGCCAAGCGATATGGCGTCTCTGACGTGGCCATCGCAAAGGCGTGTGCGTTGCTCGACATCCCGAAGCCGCCGCGGGGCTATTGGGCGAAGAAAGCGGCCGGGCAGAAGCTGCCGCATCGGCCCTCGCTACCGAAACGAGAGAGCTGACACTCCTACTACGCACCTCGATAGACATGTTCGTTGTGCCAGCGCAAGTAGTCCGGGCTCGGCGCATCGGCCTCCGACGGGGGAACGAACACCTGCGCTCCATGTAGCGGGTAGTACGACCGACCGTTTCGATAATCCTCCTTGAGGCGAGGGCTGACTTCCATCCGATGCTCAGGCGTGATCGTCAGGTAGCCCTGATCGAACAACCGGTGCAGATCGGCACGGAGCAGAACGCCGTTGCGGACGTCATGCGGACCATGCTTCGCGTACGGCTGGATGTGCGACGCTTCCAATGCTGGCAGCGAATGCTCTTGGGTGACAGCACAGGCCCGACCGTACGCGTCCATGACCGCGACCCGGAAGATTCCCTGACCAAGCCGCGGCGCAACCAGCTGCGGCGTTCCGTAACGCGGCGAGTCTTCGCGAACGAGAAGCGGCTGCCGGTCCACCAGGTTCGTCTGACGTGCCTTCACCCGTGCCAGGCACTCCTCCCAGAGTCTCCGGCCTTCGCCGACCGTCAGGTCGTACCGCTTGTGCCGCAGGTTCGCAGGCGGCCAATCGCGCGGCCCTGTCACCCAGTCGTCGGGATGAAAGAAGGTCGGTTGCGCCAGCAGAATACAGCCGATCTCATTCGATGGTGACTGTGCGCGGTAGTCGATTCGCGCTCTGATCCCGCCGATTCGCTCCCGCATAGCATCGAGCGTCGGGCAGCCGTTCTTCACTCCAAACGTTTCCCAGGCAAGCCAATCGGGCAAACGTGAGTAGCGCGCGAAGTGAGCAAAGCCGCAAATCGCATGGTCGTACCGCGCCTTCAGCTTGAAGAAGAACGGCGCTCCGACCTCGCCTTTGAACCCCCAGTGAGCTGAGGGCGTCCAGAAGTTGACTTCGTCCAGTGCATCCCGGGCGAGCAGGAACTCGTACCAGCCGTGGTCGGTGATGGCAACCGTTCCGTTCATTTGGCGTCATAGTACGACGGCCGAGCTGGTAGGGCCAACACCCCAGGGACCGCTGAATCAAGATGCCATCGATCGCGCGTTCGCCAATAAACAGCGTGCCTCTCAGGACGTTTACTTCTGGGGAAGAGTACGAGTCACCGTCCTCAGCGGAAAGAATTCGGGCCGGCTTGGCGTGCAACAACACGTTCATGGCAACAGTGCTGTGGAGATCACAGGGCTCGAGCGAACACTTATTGATCTGACGGTTCGTCCAGATTATGCCGGTGGACCTGGCCAGGTACTCGAAGCATTCAGGCGATCGCGACCACGGCTCTCGGTCGATCGGTTGCTGGGGATACTCACCGGTCTCGGGTATCGGTACCCGTATCACCAAGCGATCGGGTTCTACATGGAACGAAGCCGGCTACGGTGAGAATGAACTAGCAAAACTCGAGGCTGTTGGCACGAATCTCGACTTTTACATCGGCTACGGAATGGAGCCCGAGAATTCGACACCAAATGGCGCGTTTACTTTCCTCGGAATCTTTGAAAGCTCGGGTTGGGCAGACACGTTAGGACCGCGCTCTCGTCGACGGCTACCGTCCTGTTCTGTCGAATCGTGTCGCCGCCCCGCAGCAATCGAGGCAGCGACGGATGATTGAACTGACGATACGAGCGCGATAGTCGAACCCCGCACTCTAGTGTGCCCGACGAGACGAGGCGGTCACTCACGGAGTTGACGTGTGGAACGTGAATGGAACGGCAGGGCAAAAGCGGAGGTTAGCAGCGGAGTCGACCAACGACTGTCACCCCGGTGTAACCCCGGAACCCGGAAAGTGGTCGGGGCGACTGGATTCGAACCAGCGACCCCCTGCGCCCAAGGCAG
>CALGSZ010000039.1 GCA_937901745.1 uncultured Chloroflexota bacterium
TAGCTCCCCGCGCTCGTCGAACGGGGTGAGGATGGCGGGCATGACGCGAGGTGGCGGAGTCATGCCGTAAAGAGTACGACTTGAATGCGTGGATCGAGACTCAGCGATACAACTCCGCTGTGTAGGGGTTGACCCCTCCCATCGTTGGAGGGTCGCCCCTCAGCATTTCCGGAAGAGCAGCGTCGGGCAAGAGTATTCCCGATAACTGGCGAAGTTGCCAGTTGCCTCCCATGTTGAAAGTGCCCGGTTCCCCAGGATAAAAGACCTCGGTCGTTCCGCCCTTCTTCCACCAAGTCCCCTGGAGCCAGGTGGCTTTATAACGGAGTATATGGCGCCATCCATTTCCGGACGGCCAGGTCGACTCCCAAAATTGTGGGACGTAGGCGAATCGTGGAGACTGAGCAAGCGATTCGTCGAACAGCACCGCCGAGTACCCGCCATCGACGTAGTCCGTGAGGCATGCCACCATGTGCTGCCACGACCCCGGATGGTCGTCTGTTCCATCACCGTCCCAGTCGAAGTCCGGGTTGCTGTTGTCAAACGACGACTTGGCGCATGATGCCGGAGTCGCTCCAGACGGTGAGCTCAGGAGGTAATACCAGAGCGGCCGGTCGTCCAGGGAGTAGCCGAACACGGCTCGCTTGGGATTTGCCCCTTGCTGCAGTCGTGGTTTGAAGCCGCCCGGGATTGGCCCTGTAGCTACCCCTTCGGCGAGCCCGTTGGAGAAGCCTTGGAATGTGTTGAGCGTGTCGGGCGTGTGCCCGGCGTCGATCTGGGCACAAGTATCCAGGATCTCGTTGCCGGAAAGGCCATCCGGGTCCGGGACCACACGATGGTCGAGACCGACGGCGATATTGACCGCGATCACATCCTTTTTGGGGGATCCGGTGCAGTTCTTTGTCGTTCCGAGTTCGCTGTTGCCATAGTGAGGTGACTCGAGGCCGCCGAAGTTGCCTTGATCGCCGCCATCGCATGGCGGCTCGGCAAGCCCGGCCGAGTTATCCCGAAGACATACATGCTGCCCATCTCCAGCAGTCGCGAGGATTCCGAATGGCAGGATCCCTCCGCCGCCACGATTCGTGATGCGGGCGATGGCGTCGGCACCGGTTGAGAGTTCATCAACGCCCAGGACCCGGCCGAACGTCGTCTTGACTGTCTGAGGAGGTAGGTTCACACGGACATATCCAGCCGGGTCGACTGAGACGCAGTCGATGATGCTCGTCGGCCACCCGCTGGGGGCGGCTACAGGCACGAAGTTGTGTCCACTCGAGTTGAGCGTGGCGCGCTCTGGATCCGTGCATGAGGCCCACTGCTCGACGGTGATGGATCCGGACGGAACGTTGCGCTCGGCGAAGTCGAGGATGTAGTCGCGAATGGTTGCGTTCGATCCAAGCGTTTCTACAGCGCCCGCCATAGCGGCGACATCGGCTGCGGTCTGATCTCCGCGTCGTTCAGAGAAGCCCAATCCGAGGTCGATTGCGAAGGCTGCGATCCCGAGTACCAGGATCAGGGCGGCACTTGCGAGGATCGCGACGGCGCCTTTCTCGCTGTTGTGTTTCAGCATGAAGCGGTTCCACTCGACCAACTGGAGGCAGGCTGCTCGAGCCGGAACTCCACTCGTGAGGTGAGGGTGTCTGGGTACAGGGCTCCGACGAAGGGAAGGGATGAGAAGCCAGTTAGTGAGCCTGCCTCGACAGTCACCTCGACGCTGCCGGTGCTGCCGATCGTGCCTGCCCCTTCGTCCCACACGATCGTCACACCACCAGCGATGTCCATCGCGTCGCACACCGTCGAGGTCATGTCAGCTGTCGATGCCGTGTTGACGGTGGCGAGTCTCGCTGCCTCTCGAGCCCCGTATCGCACGTCCTGTTGCTGGGAGATGAACCAGCCGAAGTCGACGATTCCTATGACGAGCATCAAGAGCAGTGGCGCGACGAAAGCGAACTCAACAAGGGTCGCGCCGCGCTCGCGCGCGTTCGACCACATCAAAGATCCGGACCCATTCATTTCCCGTCCGAGTCTCCGAGCAGGGATCTTCGTTACAGCGGATTCGCCGAATGGGCCGATTGGCTCACGCCACGTCGGGCAAGTTGACTGAGACACCTGTCCATCGGGGGAAGACTCTGTGTACGTGGTCCTCTATCAGCCCGAATCTGTCGAACCGGAGGTTCGGTCCGTATGGAACCCCCAACGCCGCCGCTAGCGCGTTGCGCCGGATCGCCGCCTCTGCCGGGGCGCAGCTCGACGTCTCCTACTCCTCGCTGCTGGCCACCCTGGACTTGAAGATCGACGGCGAGCGTCACCGCTACCAGCTCCTGAAGGTAGCCTCGTCGGCCCAGCTGGACGTCCACTCCGAAGTGATCGAAGAACTGGCGGCCGAGGGGGCGATCGGGATCGACTTCCGTCACACCGAGCCGGCTCCGAGCCCGCTGTCGGGGTACTGAATCAGCTGACGAGCACGACTTCGGGCTTGCCGCCGCCCCACGGCATCTCGCCTCCGAGGATGTCGAAGTTGTTCTTGAGGCTGACGCGGAGGCCGATGACGGCGCCCTCCAGGGCCCCATTGTTGCCCATGTAGACGTGGCCATTGGGGGCATAGACGGTGCCCTCGACTCGGGCGTTGTTGGACACGTCGATGGCCGTTGTGGTGCAACTGCCTCCGCCAGCGGTGCTCATGAGAGCGAGCCCGTCTACGAACGTGCCGCTGAACTCGGCGTTGTTCTTGATGTCGATTCTGCCTGTGGCGACGATCGTGACATTCGTGCCTGTGACGTTGTTCTTGACTGTCACGTTGCCTTCGACGTAGTAGAGGCCTGACTCGATCGTCTCGTTGTTGCCGAGCTCCCAGTCCCCGACGATGTGGCGGTACTTGGCGCCAGCGCTCATCGCCTTGGCGCCACCGGGAGCGAAGTCGGCGGCATCGAAAGGTGCAGGCAGCTCCAGACGCTCTCGCGCGGTGACCTTCAGTGGGTTCCACGTCGACGTGTTGTTCTTCCGCTCCAACGAGCCGACGTAAGTGGCGTTCGAGTTGTGGTTGTGTTCGGCGTTGTTCTTGATGGTGAGGCTGCCGTTGGTGTGGACCGGGCCGTTGACAACGGCGTTGTTTTCGACGACGAGGTCGCCTTCGGCATAGACCGGTCCGGTCACTTGGGTGTTGTTCTCGATGGTGAGGCCCGAAGCGCTATAGACGATTCCGGTGACTTCGATGTTGTTGAGAACCTTGGTCTCGGAGCACGAAGAGCCGGTAGAGATCAGCGCGGCGTCCTTGCCCAGCGCTCCACCGCTCGTGCCGGGCACACACTTGGCGGTAGCACTCGAGGAGACGCCGATCTGAGAGACACCCTGGGTGCGGCCGAATCCGGTGGTGACCTCCGCCGAGATGGTGACGGTGACTAGGTCGTCCTCCGCCGACACATCGACTCCGGTCGGGTAGCCGTTCGTGGTGGCGGATGCCAGCGCGGCGGCTTCGGGGTCCTCCCCATTGCACATCGCCCACGCCCCCGCCAATGCGGCGTTGTCGGCGGCGCCCTGGGTGTGGCGGCGCTCGTTGTATCCCATGCTGGCGTCCACCGCCAATGCGGCGAACCCCAGCAGCAACAGGAGGACCAGGGCGACGGTGACGAGCACCGCGCCTCTGTCTCGCGGATGTTCGGTGGGCTTCGTCATGGTGAATCCTTCTAGGGACAAGCTCCTCCCAGCATTTCGCCGGTGAAGGAGCGCGTGAGGACGATCTCCCCGCCCACCATGTTCCCGATCACCGGGGTGAGGAGGTCCACGGCGTGGGTGACGGTCACGGTGACGGTGTTGTCCGCCGTCGAGCAGCTGACTCCCACATCAACGGGCGAGAGGGTTGGATAGTCGATGGAGGCGGTCGCCCGCTGCATCGCTCCGACAGGATCTTCCGGGTGGTATGAGGCGTACATGGCCCCTTCCTGGGCGGCGTCTTGGACGCCGATGTAGGTGAACAGCACCCGGCCGAGGTCGGCCACCCCCGTGGCCAGGAGGATCAAGAGCATGGCCACGAATGCCATCTCGACTGCGGCGGCGCCCCGGTCGTTCCAGTGCTCAGCCACTGTTCTCTCCCATGAAGATGGTTCGGGCCTGCTCGGACTCGACGGTGAGTTCTCCGACGAGCCGGGAGATGAGCGGAATGGGGGAAGTGAACTCCGTAGTCACCTTCACCCGCACCCGGTCCTCTTTGTCGATGCCGGATGGCGTCCCGGCATCGCAACTCGTCTTCGCGGCCGTGCCCGGTCCCGAGTCGTAGACCACTTGGATGTCCGTTCGCCCCCAGTCGAGCACGACCACTTTCGCTTCCGCGGCCCGTCGGATCCCCTCACAGTCCAAGTAGCGGGGGATGCCCGGGGTGTGGGGGGATTCGCCTACGGCGGCGGCGTAGCGAGCGCCTTCTCGTGCCGCCGATGAGACCGCCGTGTAGGTGGCGATACCCCGGCCGAACTCGATCACGCCGAAGATGAGGAGGAAAAGGAGCGGCGCGACTAGGGCGTACTCGACGACGGTGGCTCCGCGTTGAGACTCGGTTGATGACGCGAACGAACGCAATGTGCCCTTCCCCAGATTCAGTAGGCGACGGAGAAGATCGCCGCCTATCGGATGCCTCACACACGATGATCGGCACCCGGGTGTGCGGTCTGGATAGGTCTTTAGTCCCGATTCTCGGAGTTCTTCAGCCGCTCAGAGCAAACTCGAAGAAGACCGTGGAGTCGTCGCCTCCGGGGCCGGGGACCCGGCTGCACTTCTCGGCTCCGCTGATGCCGTCGGCAGCCAGCACGTCACACGACAAGACGATGACGCTGGCCGAACGCGCCGGTTCATCCGTCGAACCCTCCCGTCCCGCGTCGTGGCGGCAGGAGTCCCCATCGGATTCGAATCCCTTGTCGCAGTCGATGGGGTCACCGGTCGGGTTCTCCACCCAGATCGAATCGATGAAGGCGGGTACGAAGCCGTCGATGTGTGAGCTGGTGATGACGGGAAGGAGGACGAGGCGAGGGCTTTCGTACAGCTCCGCCGAGAACAGGTCGTCAGGCGGCGAGCCGAGGCACGCGAACAGGTTGTTCCGGGCTTCTACGTACTCGTCGTCGTCCTCACTGTCATCGGTGGTGGTGGCGCCCGACGCGGCGTCGGCGCAAGCCGTGGACGAGCCGGGCTCGTCGATGAAGCTCCAGAGGGGCCGGTTGTCGATTCGCCGATCGTCGATCCTGGCGTCGCCGTAGACGGGCCAGGGCTCAGTCGCCAATCTCCGCTCGACCAAACCATGGTTCAGGTCTCCCGGAGCAGGGCTTGCCGATGCGGCTGCGTTCGGGAAAGGATCGCACCCCGTTCTCGGCGTCCCCGAGCGATAGACGGTGAAGAGGATGTCCGTTCCAGACCACATCACCTCGTCGAGGGGCGAGCCCTCGCACGCGTCGAGGTCCAGCCAGACGATCACGCCGTGATGGCCCTCGCACCGGTCGATCGGCGAGCTCGGTGACGGGACGCCCGAGAGGCATCGGCGTGAACCGGTCGAAAGGGCGCCGGAGAGGGCGGCGGGGAAGAGCTCGAGCTCGTCGATCGTCGGCTCGAACGTGATCTCGGCCACCGCAAACGTCTCGATCGTTTCGACACCCAGCACTCTTCCGAAAGTGGTCTCGGTGTCCTGAGTAGGTATCCGGACGCGGAGCCGGCGATAGGGCAGGACGGAACCCTCATCTGGGCCCATGCTGATGCACTCGCTGGTCAAGTGCTCGGGCAGGGCCTCAGGGTCGCGGCAAGTCGACCAATCCAGCGGCTCCGGGCTATTCAGGTTCTCCTCGGCGTACCTCTGGATGTCGTCGACGATCTGGTCCATCGGGTCGCCGGCGAGGAACCCCACTCCACCGGCCAGAGCGGCGGCATCGGCCGCTGCCTGATCCAACCTCTGTTCGTTGCGTGCGGCGCTGATGTCTACGGCGAAGGCGGCGAAGCCGAGGAGCACGAGCATCGCGCTTGCCACGATGATGGCGGTGGCACCGCGTTCGGAGTGCAGGTCCGCCCTCAGCACGTCACGGTCTTGGGGCTCCATACCGGATCCTGCTGCTCGAGCCGCACTCTCGCCGTGTGTGTGAGTTTCATCGACGACGGAAACGCCCAATCGAGGATCCCTGTCAGGGTCTGGGCGGGGGACTCGACCGTGGCCCGGACCTCGGAACCGACGTCGTTGCTGTCTCGTTCGAAGGTGACTCTCGCTCCGGACGCGGCCACATCGAGTCGTTCACAGACGGTGTCGATCTCACCGTCGACGGCGGCCAACCGGGCCGCTTCGGCGGCGCCGTGGCGGACGTCGAGGTTCTGGGTGAACAGCCACCCGACCTCGATGATGCCGCAGAGGAG
>CALGSZ010000040.1 GCA_937901745.1 uncultured Chloroflexota bacterium
CGACGAGGCCGACGATCTGGCTTCCGGGCGTGAGTTCTTCGAGTCTGACTCCTATCGGGCTCTCCTCCCGAGGCGAGCGTACAAGCGGATCCGCGCGCGCGGCACGCGTAGCGGTCACGTCGCGCGTCGGCCCTCAAGCCTGACATCTGGAGCCGAACGAGACGAACGGATGTCGACGATGGCCGCGTCCCGTCTGCCGTCTGAGCGGGCGGACTTGGCAAGATTAGCGCGCTAGGAGGAGCTGAGAGACCTGTGGCTAGAGCGACCTGGTGCGGACCTGAGATCTATGACGTGGCGTCCCGCCTTGTCGAAACCTGCCTGCGCCGGGACGGCTCGCTGTTCTCGAGCGAGCGGACGATATGGACGCTCGACTTGGCCGAGACGCTCGAGGGGACGGTCGGCGCACCCATTGAAGGAAAGGGCTCCTTCGTCGACAAGCTGGAGCGCCAGCTCGAGGGGCTCGAGGCTGATTCGGTCCAGCTAGCCGCGGAGCTGCTCTACGTCCAACTCCTCGCCGAGAGCGACACGTCCGGCGATACGAAGGTCGAGCACATCAACCGCGTCCTCGGCGTGGCGCCCGGAACCAGCTCCGTGCCGGATGAGCTCGTGAACGCTCTCCACGCCGGCGGCGTGGCCGCATACGGGGCCGGTAAGTCCTGGCGTGATGCCTACATGCGCTTCCTCGTGCGGTTCGTGATCGCCTGGAAGTCGCTCGATGCCGAGGACGTCGAGCGGCGGCTCGCTTCGCCATGGGATTTCCGCGACCTCATCACCGACACTCGCGGCTCGACCGCCCCCACGGTCCCCGTGTGGAACCGGCAGAGCGCGCTGCAAGCGAACGCGCTCCTGCACCTGATCTTCCCCGAGACCTTCGAGTACATGATCGCCCCGAGCCACCGCCAGAGGCTGACGGCGGCCTTCGCGAAGGCGCCAGGCGTGGCGGAGGCCGGCGACGACGAGGATCGCCAAATCCAGGCGATTCGAAAGGCGGCAACCGAGGCGCTGGGCCACGGCGTCGAGCTCTACTGGGACGCGTTTCACCGAGTCTGGAGCGACGATCCAAGCCCGCAGTGGACCGAGCTTGTCTCATGGGCGAAGCGGATCTTCGAGCGGGACGACTTCGACGAGAACGAGCGTGACTACAAGCTCGCCGTGGCCGACAAGGTCCGCGCTGCCCGCGAGGCCGTCGAGAGCGGGGCGTCGGATTGGCTGGAGCACCTCAGCGCGGCTTTCAAGGACAGCAAGAACAACCTGACCGACTGGCGAGCCCACGACAAGTTCCTCGGGTGGTGCGAGAGTCACGCACTAGCCGCACGGGACGCCATCGCCCTCCTGTGGCAGGGCGAGGACGCTCGCGAAGGCCTCACACGGTTTCTCGCCGCCCTGCCGAGCGAGGCCGCCTCGGGTCCCGGCACGAGGCTGTCGATCGCAACTTTCCTCCTGTTGGGCAGGGATCCGACCGGTGCGCCGTTCTTCAAGTGGACGCCGTACTCGAGGCTGCGCCGGGCGCTCGGCCTGCCACCGCGACCGGAGGCAGACCTTGACCCCGAGGCCGTCTTCCGGCCGAACGAGCTAGCGGCCAAGCTCGGGATCGACGGCCGGCGGGTGCGGGACTTCCTTCGCGAGACCTATCCGCGCGAGGCCGAGGAGTACGGCGCCGACTGGTTGCTCACCTTCGACCAGGCCCAGGCTGTCTTCGCCCAGTTCGGGCAGGCCGAGGATGCCGACACGACGGTCGCCATTTACGCCGACTGGGTCGACCTCCTCGAGGAGCTGCTGCTGCGCCTGCTGGGCGAGGGCGTCCGGCTTCGCGACCTCCTCGATGCCCAGGGGATCGTCTGGTGGGTGACCACCGCGTCCCCCAAGGATTGGGGGGACGATGATCGGCGAGCCCTTGATGCTTTCCGCAGCGGGGGCGCAGGTCACCCGGAACACAAGCCAGCGGCCCCAGGGCGGAAGGCCGTCGACATCCCGTCCGCCACGGCGGAGCTTGCCACCGAGCTGCACCTCCCCCAGGACTGGCTGCAGCAGAACATCCTCGACCTGCTCGCCGAGAAGAAGCAGCTCATCTTCTACGGTCCGCCGGGAACCGGAAAGACCTTCGTCGCGAGGCACATCGGCCGTCATTTCGAGGAGAACGGCGGCCACATGCGGCTCGTCCAGTTCCACCCCTCCTACACGTACGAGGACTTCTTCGAGGGCTACCGGCCGGTCTCCGCAGACGGCGACAGCAGCGTGGCCTTCGAATTGGTTCCGGGCGCTCTGCGTG
Organism: uncultured Chloroflexota bacterium; assembly: GCA_937901745.1. Lineage (GTDB taxonomy): Bacteria > Chloroflexota > Chloroflexia > Thermomicrobiales > UBA6265 > CALGSZ01. Next base: position 2,270 of record CALGSZ010000040.1, read on the forward strand.
AGATCGCACGGCGTGCGGCCGAGCATCCCGAGCAGCCGCACCTGTTGATCGTCGATGAGATCAATCGCGGGAACATCGCCAAGGTCTTTGGGGAGCTCTACTTCCTGCTCGAGTACCGGACGGAGCGAATCGAGCTTCAGTATTCGCGTGAGGAGCAGTTCGAGCTGCCCGACAACCTCTTCCTGATCGGCACGATGAACACGGCCGATCGCTCCATTGCTCTGGTCGATAGCGCGCTCCGTCGCCGCTTCTACTTCGTCGGCTTCCTGCCAACGCGGGAGCCGGTGAAGAGCGTGCTGCGCAAATGGCTCGAGCGCCACGAGCTCGACCCCGAGCCAGCCGCGTTGCTCGACAAGTTGAACGAGGCCATCGGAGGCGACGACGACTTCTCGATCGGTCCCTCGTACTTCATGACGCCCGATGGCGGCGCCCCGCGCCTCGAACAGGTCTGGGAGCACGCGCTCAAGCCGCTGCTCGAGGAGCATTTCTACGGCGCCGACCGCGACATCGAGGCTGAGTTCGGCCTCAAGAGCCTGCGGCGCCGCCTGGCCGAGGAGGCCGACGCCACGACGGTCGCCGAGGAGCCGGCTGCGGATGATCGAGCCGATTGAGGCCTGGTCAACCGCAATCCGCAAGCTGACGCCGGAACAGGCGCGACAAGTCGCCGACGGCGGTCTGGTCACGGTTGGGATCCACGAGCCGCCCGATAGCTGGCAGCTTGCGGCGGATTCCCGCGTCGGGGTTGTCGCCGGCAGCGATTGGGAGATCCGCGTAGTGCCCCGCCTGGCGATCCCCAAGCTCATGTTCCTGCTCGCCTACGCCGTCGACCAGGACGGCTGGCGCGATTCGATCACCGCGTTCCAGCGGGATCCGGACTTCTTCGCCGCAGCAGCCAGCGGGTTCGCCTTCCACGCATATCGCGCGATCGAGCCCGGGCCGCTACGCGGCTACGTCACCGTGGACGAGCGCTCCTACGCGCTGCGGGGCCGGCTGCGCGTCGCTGATCAGATAAACCGGTCGAGCGGCCTGCCGCTCCCGCTTGAGATTACGTACGACGACTACGCGCTCGACGTGCCCGAGAATCGCATCCTCCGGGGAGCGAGCGACCTGCTCCTCCGCTTCCCTCGGCTCCCAGCGACCGCGCGCAAGCGGCTCCTCCGCATCCGCGCGACCCTCGAGGATGTCGAGCCGGCCACGGGCCCTGTCCCGATGCCCCAGATCACAAGGCTGAACCGTCGCTACGAGCCCGCGCTGCGCCTTGCCCTGCTCATCCTCGAACGGGCGTCGATCACCACGGAGAGAGGCGAGATCAGGTCGGTCTCGTTCGTCTTCGACATGAACCAGGTGTTCGAGGACTTCCTCTCCGCGGCACTGAGCGAGGCCCTTCGCCCACACGGAGGGATCGTCCGGCTCCAGTACCGGCGAGAGTTCCTGGATCACGAACAAGCGCTCCGGCTCAAGCCCGACATCACCTGGTGGCGGGGCGGCCGCATTCGTGCCGTAGTCGACGCCAAGTACAAGCAGCTCAAGGACGAGCGGTTCCCCAATGCCGACGCGTATCAGATGCTCGGTTACTGCGCCGGACTTGGCCAGGAGCGCGGCTTTCTTGTATACGCGCGCGACGTCGATCAGCGGTCTCGCACCCATCGAATCCGGGATGGTCGAACTGTCCTCGAGGTTCGCGCCATCGATCTAGAGGCGTCGCCCGACCAGGTCCTGAAGCAAGTCGCGGATCTCGCCGGTGAGCTTGCTCGCGCGTCCCATCTCGAGGAATCGACCGAGGCTGCGGCGGCATAGGCAAATCGTTGTCCCCGGCGTCATTGATGGTGCCGCTCGGGTCGAGCGGGACGACGCGGCTGCGGGCGCCGGCATTGCCTGCAGCCCTCACCCGAGGCAAGGTCGACGCCCAGGCAGCGCGTGCTTTCGGACTCAGGCTCGTCGGGTCGCGTCGGTCGCTTCCAACGCGGAGAGCTCGCGCAGGACTCCACGCAGCCACCGCAATGTTCGGGGCTGGTTCGGAGCGATGTTCGGCCAGTGCCCGAGCAGCTCTTCGAGGCGCTCGCGGGTCGGGACGTGTGCCAGGATCTCCACCGGGCCGGCGACGCCGCGATGGAAGTCCTCGAGATTGCTCTCCTCCTCGCCGGTGAGGCGCTCGCAGGTCAGCTCGCCGGTCCCCGCGTACCAGCACACCCTGTAGCGCTCGTCGCCGTCGCGCCAGTCATGGCCGAGCTCCAGGGCGTCGCCTCCGCGCCGCCGGTCGCTATCGAGGAACTCGGCGTAGCGCGCGTAGATCTGGCGCGGGAGCGGTTCTCCTTCTACTGGCATGACCTCGCCTCCGGTCCCGTTCCTGGTGACTTGAGGTAAAAGCAAAGTACCGGACGGCTCGCAAGCGTCGGCGCATGGGTCGGCGCCTCGAGCCCCAGGAAGCTCTCGGTCGTGCCGTGCGCGAGCTGCGGGTCGAGCGGCGAATGACCCAGCGCGAACTCGCGCAGGCCGCCGACACCAACGAGACGTGGATCTCGCACATCGAGTCCGGCCGGACGAATCCGGCCTGGGGCACGGTCGCGCGGCTGTCCGCCGCCCTGGGCGTGCGTGTCTCGGAGCTGGCGGCGCGCGCCGAGCGGCTGGAGGGAGGCGAGCGCTAGAGGTCCGGCCCGGGACCGAGCGGGAATCCTCCGTACGTCCAGTTCGCCTGCCTCGTCCAGGCTCATTCGAGGTCCGATCGCGCCAGCGCTTCGGCGCAGGCTACCTCGAATCGCGCCCGGCCGCCTTTCGCAACTAGGCAGGCACGCAGCTACGTGTTTGCCGCGCTGTAGCCGAAAGAA
>CALGSZ010000041.1 GCA_937901745.1 uncultured Chloroflexota bacterium
CCATCTGCGCGGTGGCATATGGAGGCCTCCAGGTTTTCAGCGCCCGTTTCGAGTTTCTGCTGGTGGCTCTCGCCTGCCTCGCCTCGACGGCGATCCGCTACCGAAATCCCTAAGGAGGACGCACCTGAGAACCACGTAGGGTCATCTTCGCGCTCCGACCATCGACTGGGTTGGCCAGTCCAGCCACAGCAAAGCGTCGACCAGAGCAGCAGTAATCGATTGGATCGAAGCGAACCAGGGATGGAAAACAGGACCGTGAGCACGAAGGAAACGACCAGGCTCAATATTCCGGTCAACCGCTACCACGAGCCCTCTTCCCCAGCCCGATTCCCCCCGCCCCCTCCCGTTGCGTACTTGGGGACCAGCCGAATCAAGTCCGTAAAGGGGATCGCCGTGCGGCATCCCCTTCGCCGAATCCTTGCAATTATCGCTGCCTTCAGCCAGGCGGAGAGTGATGACCTCTGCCCATCTCCCGCAGGAGAGCGCCCACGTTCTCGTGATGGTTGCCCCGCCAGACCGAGCTTCCGGCAACCAAGTACTCCGCACCAGCCTCGACGAACCGCCCGGCAGAGTCGACTGAGACACCTCCGTCGACACCGACGACCGGGGAGCCAGGCCCGTCAAGAGCAGAACGAAGTCCTTCTATCCTCCGCAGTGTCTCGTCGACTGTCTCCCGGTAGCCAGTCCTGGGGTCGAGGGTAAGGAGTAGCAGTAGCTCCACCTCGTCGAGAAGGGAAGCGATCGGCTCTAGCCCTTGACCTGGAAGGACGCATAGGCCCCTCGTCACCGCACGGTTGCCCCCTACTTCCTCGCCGAAACGCCGCAGCACCTCTTTCGGTCGTGGCGTGGAATCAGGGTGGATGGTGACGACGCCCGGTTCGTACGCCGCCACCAGAGGGATGAAGTCCTCGGGACGGTCCACCAGGAGATGGATGTCAAGGACGGCTCTTCCTCGTGTCGCGCGGAGGAAAGCGGGTCCGGCGAGCTCGAGCGGGGAGTAGTGCCCGTCGGTCAGGTCGACGTGGATGTACTCGACTCCAGCGTGTTCAACTTCGTCGCGAGCCCGCTGCAGTTCGCCGAGAGGGCCTTGCACCAGGCCAACACTGAGGATCGGGGCGCTCTCCTTGAGCTGCGACAGGCTCTTTCTCATACGTGGACCGGAACGCTTTTGAGGTGCTTCTCGGCCGCTTCGTCTGGGCTGAGGTTCTCGTGCACGACTGCCCTGACCGCCTGGATCATTCGCGCAGGGTCAGCGCTTTGGAAGATGTTGCGGCCCATATCCACCCCAGCGGCGCCGGCCTTCATTGCCTTCGACGCCATCGTCAATGCTTCTAGCTCGGGAAGCTTCTTTCCGCCCGCCATGACGATGGGCACAGGACAGGAGGCGACGACGGTTTCGAAGTCTGGCTCCGTGTAGTAACACTTCACGATCTGAGCACCCAACTCGGAGATGATCCGACACGCGAGACGGAAGTATCGGGCATCTCTCGACATCTCCTTGCCGACCGCCACCACACCCATGACAGGGACGCCGTACTCGTACCCGGCGTCGACTAACCGAGTGAGGTTGTGAATCGTCTTCGCCTCGTGCTCGGACCCCACGAACACCTGCACGGCTACGGCCGCCGCATTGAGTCGGACGGCGTCCTCCATGCTCATGGCTATCTCTTCGTTCGAGAGGTCGTCTTTGAGGACGCTGGTTCCTCCGGAAGCTCTCAGCACTACCGATCGCGGGAGGTTCGCGGGGACGCTGGTGCGAAGGATGCCGCGTGTGCACATCAGGGCGTCGGCGTACGGGACCAGCTCGGGAAGGAGCACATCGGGGCGTTCCAGGCCCCGTGTGGGACCCTGGAAATATCCGTGGTCCACGGCGAGCATCACGGTACGCCCGTCAGCGTCGAATATACGGGAGAGCCGATGGCGCATCCCCCAGTCGTATCCTTCAGATCCACGCACTCCGATCTCGCCGTTGCACGAGAAGGGAACGTCGAGCTTGAAGTCGTGCGTCTGTTGAGTATCGACGTCAGGCACCTTGCCTCCTTTCTCCGCGTCATTTGAGGGCCCCCTGTTCGAGCCCTTCCACCAGCCAACGCTGCAAGAAGACGGCTGCCATGTAGACGGGGATCAGACCTGTGAGGGACGCAGCCGCCATTTGTCCGAACTGGACTTGCCGATCCCCTTGAAACAATGAAATGCCCACCGGCAACGTCTGCGACGCCGTACTCGTCGTAAAGAATTGGGCGACCAGCAGCTCGTTGTAGGACAAGATGAAGCAAATGATTGCCGCGGCCACGATGCCGGGTGCCATCAGGCGGAACACCACCTTCCACAGGAGCTGATAGCTCGACGCCCCATCTACTAGAGCTGCCTCTTCGATCTCGATGGGGACACGGCGGACGAACCCTTCGAGAAGCCAGACCGCGACGGGGACGTTCGCCAGCCCGTACACGACCGCAAGTCCGACTTCCGAGTTGGTGAGGCCGGCCGCCCTGAACATGTAAAAGAGCGGAAAGACGGCGAGTACCGGAGGAGCGATGTAGGTCGAGACAACGATCGAGAGCAGCCTGCCGCCCCACAGCTTGAACCGAGCCATCGCATATGCGGCAGGTACTGCTATGACGACCGTGATCACGGCGCCGACGCCGGCCGCGGTAAGTGAGTTCTGTAAGTATTCGATGATGGGAACGGATTGAAATGCTCTCGGCCAGTTGAGCAGCGTCAGAGTCGGCGGAGGGAAGTTGCCTGCGAGCAGATCCGGCTGACGAGTGAAGGAAACGATTAGCAGGTAGAGGATCGGAAACGTCGCGAAACCGACGAGCCAGAGCCACACGAATCCTCGCGCAACGAATGCAGATTTCAAGTGTGGTGCGGTTCTCTCCCTGGCGACTTCTCTTTTCACTGGTACAGCTGCGCTAGCCATCGATCAGTAGACCCTTTGTACGGCCCGGTCACGGAGTTTCACGACTGGGAGCATCACAACCGACACAAGGACTACGAACACCAGCGTCTTGGCTGCGGCAAGTCCGATATCGAATGTTTCGAGGGCTGTCCGATAGATGTCGTAACTTGCGGTGTATGTGTCGAATCCAGGCCCACCCGCTGTCATCACATAAACCAGGTCGAACATTCGGAATGACAAGATCAGCTTGAGAGTCGTCACGGCCGCGATCCCAACGGTTATCTGTGGCAGGGTTATGTGCCAGATCGTCTGAAGACGGGATGCGCCATCGGCAGCTGCTGCTTCAAATATCTCCCGCGGCAACGCCCGCAACTCGGCGAACAACATGAGGACCACGAGCGGCGTCCACTGCCACACGTCGGCTAGGGCGACACTCCAAAACGCCCACGGGCTTTCCGAAAGGAACGAGATGTGGGAGGTGATAATCCCCAGGTCCGCCAACAGCTGGTTGATGGGTCCGTTGTTGTCGAGCAGTAGGCGCCAGGCGACGCCGACCGTCGCCGGAGGCGTTAGTAGCGGCAGTAGAAGAAGAGTCCTGACGATGTTTCCCTGCCTCACGAAATGATCGAGGATCAGCGCGGTCGCCAGGCCCAACACGACAGAGCACAAGGTCGTAACGAACGCGAATGCGACGGACTGCCATAGAGCGCGGATCGTGACATTCGTTGGGTCCAGCGCCTTGGCGAAGTTGGAGAATCCGACCCAGTCGCGGAACGGTTGGCCGAGGGTGGACCCGGAGACCGACAGCGCAGCCGTGTAGAGCAACGGGATCACCGTAAAGACGATGACCGTCCCGATCGTGGGAGCGGACAGCAGCCACGGGCGGCTGCGCTGCCGGATCGCCGGATGATTCATGCCAGGACTTCGTTCCAGCGGGTGTGGATGGTTTCCACGGCCTGCTCTGGGCTCTTCGTGCCCTGCAGCATCAGTGCTAGTTCGTCGTTCAAGATGGTTATTAGCTCCGGCGCTTGGGGCACAGTCGGCCACGACATGGAGTTCTCCACGACCTGTGCCGCAACCGGCTGAACCTTCGGGGCGAACTCCTTGTAGACGCCGGAGTTCAGGGTGGACCGTCGGTTCGGATCGATGCCGCTTCCTGTGGTGGTGATGAGCTGTTCGTTGAGCTCGGCGCTGGTGGCGAACTTGATGAACTCGAGTGCCAACTCTGGGTTCTGGGCGTTTGCGGAGATCGCAAACGCCCATCCTGCGTTGAGCGCAGTCGCCTGCGGGCCATCAGGTCCCGTTGGGAGAGGCACTGCCTCCCACTTGTCCACCACGTTCGAATTCTCTTGGTCCTGAGAGAACGTCCCCAGGTCAGTCCAAAACTCCATCATTCCCACTTTCCCGGCCAACCACTGGGGCAACGCGGTGTCGAAGCCGGTCTCAAGCGGTGTGGGCAGGGCATGGGGTGCCACGTCGGCCATAGCCGTCGCGGCCTGGATCGCTGCGGCAGAGTCGAGCCCGGATCGTCCGTCGACGATCGCTTGTCCGCCGAACGTGGCGAGGCGATTGAAGAATGACGAACCGATATCGAATGCTGTCTTTCGCCCGAGCAGGGCTGCGCCGTAGATTCCTTCGCCTGAGAGCTTTCCTGTGATCTCCTCAGCTACTGCGGTGTATTCATCCCATGTGGTGGGGATCTCCACGCCAGCCCTCTCGAAGATTTCCATGTTGCAGAAGAGGATGTGGTAGTCCCCGTCGAACGGGAGCCCGTAGCGGCGCCCATGGTGCAGCGTGTAGGGGTCGTAGATCGCCGGGATGAAGTCGTCGGGCTGGATCTCTCCTGCGTTGTCTTCAATGAGATCCGTGATGTCCGCGAAGACACCCGCTTCTGCGAGGGCACCCACTGACGTATACCAGTACTGGAAGACGTCGAACTCGTTGGCGCCTGACTGGACGTCTAACGTGGCTTTCGACTGGATCTCCGTATATGGAACCACTGTGAACTCGACCGTTGCGCCAGTGCGTTCTTCGAAAAGTGGCTTGAGCAGCTCTGCGGCGCCCGCCTGAGGTTGCGCAGCCAAGAACCTCAGGGTCTGACCGCTGAAGTCCTTTGTGGATTCAGCCGAGCTGCCCGTCGCCCCCGCGGTGGTCGCCGCCGGCCCTTCGGATCCGCACGCTGCGAGAATTTGGGTCATCGGTACTGCGGCGGCCAACATCAACCCGCGCCGGAGAAACTCCTTGCGAGTGATGCCTTGTGAGACGACCCGGTCATTTGCCTTGGGCATTCGTTCCTCCTCTTTCCTCCCGTACCCGGTTCGATCTGAGGGGCTGTCCCCTCAGCGTTCTACAGAAAGCTCGCTGCCTGGCGCGGCCCACATGGGTTGCAGGGGCGTCCGTTCGGTCAGGTCCGTCATCGCCGGATACACCTGTCTCCACTTCAGGTAGAGACCTGCGTAAGCCGTGCGCTCCTCGTCGGTCACATCAACCTGTTCTTGATCGCTGCGAACCGCCGCTGCCCCGGTCGCCAGGTCGGGCCAAATGCCGGCGCCGACGCCGGCACAGATCGCACAGCCGAGAGCTGTCGCCTCTTTCGTGGAGGGCACGGCGGTCGGTCGGTCCAATGTCGCAGCGACGATGCGGCGCCATGTGCGGCTAGCGGACGCCCCTCCTGCGAAGACCGCATTCGAGAATGGCCCACCGCGCAGTTCTTCGAGGATCTCCATGTGGGCGCGCGAGACGTAGGCTGCAGCCTCCATCGTGGCCCTCGCCATGGCTGCCAGACCGGTCCCAGCCGGGTCGGTGATGTCGATTCCCAAGAACCCCGGCGCGGCGTGCCTCCACCGGTCCGCTTGCATTACGTTCGAGAGGATCGCCCAGACGCCATTAGAGCC
>CALGSZ010000042.1 GCA_937901745.1 uncultured Chloroflexota bacterium
CTCACCAAATCCGGCGTTCGCGTTGGCCCGGGGCTCCCAGTCTCGGGCCAACGCGGTGTCTGGGAGCCACCGAAGTAGCCGGGCAGCAAGCAACTTCATTCGCTCAAACGGACTTTGGACACCCGCTGGCGATGGGACTATGACGGCCTATCAATCTGCCGCTCTTGATGGCCTCGCAAGTCAGATATCGCACGAGGAAGACTCGACGCGATCCCGCAAGCGACGATTTCTAGACGACCCAGCTGATCGAGCAACAGGGCACCCTACCGGCTTGGACGGCGACAGAAGTGATCTGCGCGCGAAGACCACTGAACTCTCCGGCACGGGAGTGTTCACTTGCGAAGCACGAGCACCGGGTGCCCGCATCCTACCCGGCCCTCCCACGAATCTGAATTACTTCCCTCTCGGCTATCGCAACTTCGATCGACCGCAAGAGTGCTGCGGCACCCGTCACTGCGGCTAGCATGAATTCCACAATCCGTATCCAATGAACATCGTCGCATCGGTCACTGAGTCAGGTGCGGCACGAACCGCGGTTGGCTAGGCAAACTTCTACGTTGTTTCCGCAGCTAGTCACGACTGAAGTCTTGGCGGCTCCACGTTGCCTTACTAGCCATCTAAGGTCTTGCCTCACGGACTAGACGACATGTGCCGAATCAGCGACACGACGCAGTTATTGCTACACGACACAATCGTTTGCTAACCGAATCAATTGTCAGTATTATCAGGATCGAGCCAAGACTATAGCTCCACTCGGGGCTCACAGGCAATCAGCGAGTCCGAGATTGAACGATTAGCAAATCACTTTTTCGACACTTGGCATTGCATCCCGCTGTGAACCGCTGTTTCTGCGACGGCCGTGCGCCTGATTCCACCAACTACGATCTTGCCGGTGAAGAGGGGGACACTATGCGGCTTTGGCGGAGGAAGCAACCTGAGCAGTCTCACAACAGCGGAGTTGTGACGCCATCCTCGTCGCTCGTGCCCTCCTATCCCTCTAGCGCCGAGGTAGTGGAGGATTCATCGGTAGACGATTCACGTATTGTCCACTTCGACGAGAAAGGGAAAGCCGTCATTGCCATCAACTCACCAGCGGAGACAAGGCAGGCGCTTAAGGAGCTACGTATCAAGAAAAAGGAACCGCAACTCGAAAATCGTGCAATCTCCGCCGAGCTCGCGGAGATCCGGGCGCGCCGCCGCCTGGAAGTCGGCCAGCAAGGCTCGATGTTCCGTAGTGGTGAAGAGCTCGGGAAGCTATTTAGGGCCCTTGAGCGATCAAGCCGGGATCGTGCGCGTGCGAAACACTCTGAAGCCGTTGCCGCATGCGATCAGAAAAAGACAAGGCTCGACAGTAGAATTCAAGGCATTGACCGCGCCATTGCTCAGACCGAAGCCTATGCTCTCGCCAATCCCGAGCCGAAGAGATCCCCTCACTCACGCCAAGCATCGGCAACGGGCTGTGCGGAATGCGGCGGCACCAACGATCCATCAGAGCGATTTTGCGGCACCTATGGGAAACCGCTCCAGTGAAGCGAACGCAGCGCGTGAGGAATGCGGATATGGAAGACTGGCGGGAAGAGGAGATCTTGATTACAGTCCGGGCCTATCCTGAGCCTTCAGAGCGGTACATCGAGACTTCTTGCGTCGCTGGAATCACAAGAGATGGGCGCATCTTTCGACTACACCCAATCCCTGACCGACTACTCGCAAGTGAAAACCGATTTCGGAAGTATGACGTTCTGCGGCTTCGGGTCAAACGGTCCGAGGATCCACGTCCCGAGAGCCACCGCGTCGACCTTGACCATGGATTTCCTCAAGTACGTCACATCGGAACCAAAAATGCCTGGGCTGAGCGGAACCGCTGGGTTGAGCCATTCCGCGCCAGGTCTATCGAGGAGCTCAAGGTTGACGATGTTCGAATCTCCCGAAGCTTGGCGCTGATCAGACCGAGAAAAATCGATCGGCTAGAAATCAAGCCCAAAGAGTCTGACGACTGGCAAGAAAAGCAGCGTGCAAAGCTATCTCGCATCAGCTTTGTAATGCCAGAACGAGTCGAACCGCTTGAGTTCATCCCCTATAGGTTTTCCTACCATTTTCAGTGTGACGACGACCGCTGCCGGGGGCATCGTATGTCAATCGTGGATTGGGAGGTTGCCCAGTCGTACAGGAAATGGCGAGAAGATTACGAAGAAAAGTGGGAAGAAAAGTTCCGTCAGAAATATGAAGAGCAGCTCCTAAAGAAGGATCTCCAGTTCTTCGTTGGAACAATGATGAAACATCCCAAGAGTTGGATTATCATTGGATTGTATTACCCGCCTCGCCAGTCAAAGGTGCCGAACATCCAATTGCCATTGATCACGTAGATGATCGGCGACGATGCTTCGATGACAATGCGCAGCGTTCGCTTCGAAACAAAGCAAACAAATCGTTTCGGTGGACGCACGGTCAATAACCCGAAGTAACGCAGGGAGTCGTTCTGGTAGCAATCGACGGTACTCTGCCAAGATGGCGGTGTTGCCATCTTGGGGAGAGCGGCGCGCAAGTAAATCTAAGGGCATCCCCAGATCGGGAACATGCCAGTAGGTCACGCCGTGCCGATTCAGATGAGCCGCGAGGCGGTTCTTTGAAAAGTCGTGCCGCCGACTGATAGGTCGCGATCGGATGTCAACCAATACATCCACCTTTGCGGCGATTAGGGTATCAACGAAATCGTCCAGGCTTCGTCCCTGGTACCCGATCGTGTAGACAGTGCCCAGTCTGCCCATTACGCTTCCTCACAACGTCTTTCGCTGTCAGACGGTGAACTATCATACTGAGTCATAGTCGACCTTGGCAGCACAGTGTATCGGAGCCTTGTACTCGCCAGTCCTATCACACCATCGTTGGATCACTAGCAGTATCACCAATCCTACCCATAAAGAGGACGTTGTCGATAAAGCCCTCGCCGCCCAGAGTCCGTTTGCAGATCGGAAATAGGCGCAAGTAGGGGATTCATGCTTGGCTGGGCTAGAGATCCGAGGACACGTCGACCTGACTCTTATTAGCGACAGTGTGTCGCGCCGCAAGACGCAACCACCTCGACTCCGGAGGCCACTATTGCCTCCAATTTGGGGAAGCGGTAGCAACGCGAGCGCGGGCTACCCGCTCAGAGACATAGAGAACCTGTTGAAATCTGGTTGAAGAAACTCAGCGCTGGCGGCGAGATCCAGAAGCCGTCACGCGACTACGG
>CALGSZ010000043.1 GCA_937901745.1 uncultured Chloroflexota bacterium
AAGGTCTGGCGGGCGATCCAGCAGGCCAGCGGCTCCGGCGCGCAGGCCGCCGACTGAGCCGTGACCAATTAGCATCTACCTCGGGGGCGTCTTCACGGCGCCCCCGATTCTTTTTCGGGATCGTGTCAGGCTTGGCCTCGTCACAGCGCCACCGCCGGCGAGGATCGCGGCAGAGCGAGCCGGGAGCGCGATTGCCCGGTCCACCCCTCGCCCCTGGAAACGAGGTCGCTCCCCGGTACCGCCGTAGCGGCGGGCGGAGGTCAAGAGCATCACGCGCCAGCCGTCGCGGGGCAAGCTCTCGAACAGCGGCGTGTCGGCCAGCGATAGGCTGGTGGCCGCGCCGAAGTTGGCGAGCAGCAGCCGGTGCTCGTCGCCAGCCCAGCGGTGCACGATCAGCAGGTGAGCGCCGACCGCGCACGCGCGTGTCTGGCCGCGGTCCGCAACGGCAAGCTCCGGGTCGCCCCGGCGCAGCGCGAGAAGCTCGCGGTACAAGCGGTAAAGAGCAGCGTTGGTTCGCCGCTCCTCGAGCCGCAGCTTCGAGGCAAGAAACGTCGAGAGCGCCTGCGGGTCGGGGATAGCCTCACGCAGATCCGGGTCACTGAAAGCGCGGAAGCCACTGAACTCCTCGCGGCGCCCGGCGGTCACCAGGCGGCCAAGCTCTTCGGTATGGTCGGTGAAGTAGAGGAACGGCGTCGAGGCGGCAAACTCCTGGCCCATGAACAGGAGCGGCGTTTCGGGAGCGAAGAGAAGCACGGTCGAGGCGACGGCGTACCGCCCGCTGTCGATCTCGTGGTGAAGTCGCTCGCCGAAGGGCCGGTTGCCAACCTGGTCATGGTTCTGGATGCAGAAGACGAAGGCGGTCGCCGGTTCGTCGGTCACGCGCGAACCTTTGGGCCGGCCGGTCGTCCTGGTCGGCTCGCCTTGGTAGATGTGCCCCTCTTCGATCGCTTTGGCGACGCGCTCGAGCGAACCTGGATAGTTCCCGAAATAATGCTCGCGAGCGCCGGTGAGAAAGACGCGCAGCTCGTGGTGGAAGTCGTCGGCCCAGGCCGCGTCCAAGCCGTAACCACCCCGCTCGGGTGGGTGAACGAGGCGTAGATTGTTCTCCGCGTCCTCGGCAATGACGACGATCGAGCGATGCGTCGCCGCCCGCGCCGCCGCTGTCAGCTCGGAGAGGATGTGAACGGGGCTGTCATCCTTGATCTGGTCAGTGGCATCGAGGCGAAAGCCATCGACATGGAACTCACGCACCCAGTAGCAAGCGTTGGCGATGACGAAGTCGCGGACGCGCCGCGCGTTCGGGCCATCGTAGTTGATCGCCTCGCCCCAGGGCGTCGTGTGGCGGTCGGTGAAATAGTCGTCGCTGAAGGCGCGCAGATAGTTCCCATCCGGGCCGAGGTGGTTGTAGACGACATCAAGGATGACGGCCAAGCCGAGCCGGTGAGCCGCATCAACGAGGCGGCATAGATCGTCCGGCTTGCCGTAGACGTGGCACGGCGCGAAGAGATCGACGCCGTCGTACCCCCAGTTGCGCTCGCCGGGAAACTCCGCGATCGGCATCAGCTCGATCGCCGTCACCCCGAGGCGCTCGAGCTCGGGTAACTCCTCCGTGAGCGCGGCAAACGTACCGTCCGGCGTATAGGTGCCGACGTGCACCTCGTAGATGACGAGCCCATCCCTCCCGATCCCCAGCCAGTCATCGTCCGTCCAGACAAAGGCATTCGGATCGACGACCTCCGAAGGTCCATGCACGCCTTCCGGCTGGAAGCGCGAGTACGGATCGGGATAGGAAGCCTCCCCATCAAGCCGGTAGTGATAGCGGGCGCCGGGGCCAATTTCCAGCACAATACCGGCATGCAGCCCGTCCTCATGGCGATCGAGCGGGATGTACCGCGCGCCAGACGGCGTCTCAAGCGCAACTTCGACGCGATTCGCCTTGGGCGCCCAGACCTCGAAGCGCACCCCTTCGGAAAGGACGGTCGCGCCGAGCATCGGCACCTGATGCGCGATCGGGTCAGCCATGCGTCAAGCCACTCCGGTGGCAGCAACCCGGCAGCTCGCCTCGTTGCCGGCGCGGCGCAGCAGCGCGACCGGGAAGCTGGCGAAGAGATCAGCGCAGCGCAGAGCCAGACCGTCGCCGCTCGGGACGAGCGATTCACCGGTGAAGACGTTCTGATAGCGAGCCCCGGCCGCGTCCGGCGGTAGGCAGAGCCGAGTGTCTCCCCAGACCTCGCCGAGCGGCATCGCCCCTTCGCGCATCAGACCGGCGACCAGGCGCGGAACCGCGACGATCGCCTCCGCGTCCCCCAAGCGACGCGCGAAGGCGACGACGCGGGCAGCATGCGATCCACTCATCTCCAAGGGGAGATAGGCCCCTTCCGTGAAGAGGTCCGGGAGATCACGCCTGCAGGTAAGCGCGCGGAGCGTGACATAGAGCTTGATCCGGCCGTCTTCCGCCGAATCCAGCAACTCGGTCGCCAGTGCGCGGCTCGGCCGGCGCAGCTCGCGCAACAACCGCTGGCGCAGCGTGAAATCCACCGGCCGCCGGTTATCCGGATCGACCAGACTGAAATCCCAAAGCTCGGTGCCCTGGTAGATATCGGGCACGCCAGGCGCGGTCAGCTTGAGGAGCTGAGCCGCGAGGCTGTTGACGATACCCACCCGCGCGACGAGACGGCGCAAGGGCGCCATTGCTTCCTGAAACTCGCGGCCAGTGTCCGGATCGAGCACGGCACGGACGAACCCGATCAGCGCGTCCTCGTACTCCGCGTTCGGATTGATCCAGCTCGTCTGGACCTGTGCTTCGCGCGCGGCCTTGAGCATGTAAGCGACGATCCGCTCGACGTACTCCGCGTCTGGCGGTCTGTCATCGAAGGGCCAGGTCCCGAGGAGCGTTTGATAGAGGAGATACTCGTCGTTCGCGCTTGGCGCTGACGTGCCCTCGATGCGTCGCTTGTGGCGCCGGTTGATCCGCCGCCAGCGCGTCAGGCTCGTTCGCCACTCGCGCGGCGCCTCCGAGAGGACGGCGATCCGCGCCCGGACATCCTCGCTCCGCTTCGTGTCGTGGGTGGAGGACGTGAGGAGCGCGTAGGGCCAGCGTCGCTGCCGCTCCAGGCATTGGCGGTGAAACTCCTCCGGCGACACGCCGAACGCCGTCGGATCGCCGCCGACCTCGTTGAGCGCGACCAGCCGGTTGTAGATGTAGAGCGCGGTGTCCTCCAGCCCCTTCGCCATCACCGGACCGGTCACCTGCTGGAACTTCATGCCGAAGGCGCAGCGTTCGCCGCGCTGCTCGGCGGTCAAGCCCGGCAGATCGCGCAGGAGCAGCACATCGCGGATGAAATCGAAGACCGTCGGGTCGGAGGCCGGATTGCGACGCTTGGCGAGGGTGATCGCGCGCTCGATCGTGCGCCGATCGGCGGGAGAGATGACTGGCGGCGCCTCGGCATCCGCATCCTCGTCCGAGGCTGGCTCTCCCTGACAGACCGCGTAGGTACGGTAGACGGGGAAGGCCGCGATCACCTCACGCAACGCGAATCGCAGTGCGTTGAGGGTGAAGTCGCGCGTGTGCCGGTTCTGCTCGGAGATCCGGTTGAGCGCGTTGGCGAGGACATTGACCTCGCTCGCCAGCGCGACTCGCATGATCAGCCGCTTCTTGTCGTAGACGAGCGTCTGGAAGTCGAGCTCTTCCCCGGTGAAGCGACGATAGATCTCGTCGAACGCCTTGCGGTTGGCGCTGTCGACGAAGAGGTCAGTCACGACGCGAGCGAATTCGTAGCCGACAGTGCCAGCGACGGGCCAGGCAGGCGGCAATGCCTCGCCCGGCTCCAGGATCTTCTCGACGACGACATAGAACCGCTGCTCTGGAGCCGTCGCCTGGGACGAGGCGAGCAGCAGCGCCTCTGACTCCGGCGGCAGATCCCCCTCTGCCCGCGCACGGCTCCGCGCCAGGAAGAGCGCCTGCTGAAGCCGGCGGTAGTAACCGGCCGGATCCCAGAGACCGTCCGGATGGTCAATGCGGATGCCGGTCACCGCGCCATCCGCGGCGAGCCGAAGCAGAAGCCCATGAGTGGCGTCGAAGACGGCCGGAACCTCCTGCCGGATCGCGGCAAGCTCGTTGATCGCGAAGAAGCGGCGATAGTTGATCTCCTCGGCGGCGACGCGCCAATAGGCCAGCCGGTACGACTGCGTCTCCAGTAGTTGATCGAGCAAATCGAATGAGCGCGGCTCGCCAGGCGTGCCGTTGAACGCCGCGATCGTCTGCTCGAGTGCCCGCCGAATTTCCGACGCACGCTCCACCAGCTCAGCCAGGCGGCGCTTCTGCACCGTCTGCTCGCGCCGCCGCTCCGCGACGCGCTCAGGATCGGTCTCGTCTTGCGACGGCAAGCGATCCAGCCCGGTGATGATGCTCTGGTACTCCAGCAGATCCGGGTCGTCCGGGGCCAGCCGCGACTCCAGCTCTGGCAGCGGCTGGCGCAAGATCAGCGGGTAGGTCGGCGGCGCGATCGGATAGGGAACCTCGTAATACCAGACGGCGAAGGCGCCGTCCGCAAAGCGCAGCTGAAGCTGGCCTGCTTCGAGGACAGCGCCGTAATGATCTCCGAGGAACGGCAGGAGGATCTTGCCCCGCGGCGACGAATGCGCCGGCTCCCATTCGATGTCGAAGAACTCGGCGTAAGGTGAGGAGCGCCCATTCTCGAGGACATCCTGCCACCAGACATTCGTCCCGCGGGCGATCCCCATGTGGTTTGGGACGAAATCAACGAGCAGACCCATGCGGTGAGAGCGCAGCGTGGAGATGAGCCCCGCGTAGTCCTTTTCCGTCCCCAGCTCCGGGTTGAGCGCGGCGTAATCCACGATATCGTAGCCATGCGTGCTCCCCGGGTTCGCCTTCAGGTGCGGTGAGGCGTAGAGCGTCGTCACGCCGAGATCGGCCAGATACGGCACGAGCCGGGTGACATCCTGGAAGGTAAAGCCCGCGTGAAGCTGGACGCGATAGGTTGAGGCGGGAGGCGGCGGCGCTGGCGGCAAGCCGGCGAGGATCGGCGCGATGTCCACGCCGGCCGCCGCATCGTTCGCTCGATCGTTCATGTGGCTCCTAGGCAGTGACGGCATGATCTCCGCGCGGCGCTGGTCAACACGTCAGCGCATCACAAGATCCTTGCCAGCGATGCGCGTGGATGACACTCGCCGAGTGCTGATTCCCTTGACCGTGAGCGCAAGGCTGGCGGATCATCCGCGACGTCGCGATGGCCCGTGCCAGGAATCGCCCCGGCGCAATGGAAAGGACGAGCATTGACTGGGAAAGAGGCATTCACCGAAGAAGAGTGGGCCACGCTGGTCGAGGTGCCAGTGCTGACGATGCTCTGCGCCTCATTCGCCGAGAGCGATCGGCGCCTCGGATATTTGCGAGAGATCGCCGCTGGCAGCCAGGCGATCACCCGCGCCGTGGAGTCCTACCCGGACAACGAGCTGATCGCGGCAGTCGCCTGGGCGATGGAAGACGAGGAGATGGGGCGCCGCTTCGCGGAGAGGATGCAAGGGCTCACCGCCGAGGAGATGACGGAGCGGCTCTTCGCTCGGTGCCACGAGGCGATGGCGATCCTGGTGGACAAGGCGTCGGAAAAAGAGATCAAGGAATACGCGACCTGGATCCTCGACATCGGGGAGGAGGTCGCCCTCGCCACGGCCAAAGGCGGCTTCCTCGGCATCGGCGGCCAGGCGGTCACCAGCGAGGAGCGGACCTTCTTGCAGCGTCTTGCGGATGCCCTGACGGCGATTGCGAGATCAGACGCGGAGAGCAACGCCGCACCGGAGTAATCGCCGGGCGCTCGGGTTGCGAACGGCTCTCTGCCCCTTTGCTAGCATTCGGAGCCGATCGCGTCCCATGCGGCGGGCCCGCGCAGCCGCACGTCACCCCATTTCGATACCTGACCGCGGTTGTTCCCTGATTCAATGCCGAACTCGTTCCGCGCGGCGCGCCGTACACTAGCGATAAGCGTGCCGAGGAGCGATTGGGGGCCGATGCTCTACTGCCAGCAATGCGGTCAGCCAACCGAAGAGCGTGAGGTCGAGGGACGGCTTCGGCCGGTCTGCGTCGCGTGCGGCGCGGTGACCTACCTAGACCCGAAGCTCGCCGTCGCGGTCGTCATTGAGCGCGACGGGCGCGTGCTCTTCGGGCGACGGGCGCCGGGCGCGCGCGAGGCAGGCAAGTGGAGCTTCCCGGCGGGATTCGTCGAGCGGGGCGAGCGGGTCGAGGACGCGGCGATCCGCGAGGCGTGGGAGGAGGTCGGGCTCGAAGTCACCCTCGGGCCGCTGCTCGGCCTCTACTCGGCGACGGGAGAGGCGGTCGTCCTCGCCGTCTACGTGGCCTACGCCGAGCGCGGCGAGCCGGTCGCGCGCGACGATCTCGACGCGGTCGGGTGGTTCGCGCCGGACGCGCTGCCGGAGCTTGCCTTTCCGCACGATCGCCACATCCTCGACGCTTGGCAAGCCATGCGCGGCTGAATCCGCGTAGTTTGCTACACTGCCAGGCGTTCTATGTCGAGCGGCGGCCGTTTCCGGATCAACCGCCGCGGGCCTAGGGGAGACAAGCATGGAGCTGACGGGAGAGCACACGTTCAACGTGCCGCGCCAACGGGTCTGGGACCTCTTGCTCGACGCAGAGGCGCTGCGGGACAGCCTGCCGGGTTGTGAGCGACTCGAGCTGGTGGGACCGGATGAGTACGAAGCGACGATGAAGATCGGCATCGCGATGATCCGGGGCACCTTCACCGGCCGCGTCAAGATCAGCGACAAGCAGGAGCCAGAGCGGTTCAAGATGCTCGTCGAGGGTAGCGGCCCGCAGGGCCAGGTCTCTGGCGAAGGGACGCTCGAGTTGATCGATCAGGGCGACAAGACCGTCGTCCGCTATAGCGGCGTCGCGAACGTGCGTGGGACGCTGGCGCGCGTCGGCGCCCGGATGATTCAGCCCGCCGCGCGGACGATCGTCGGCCAGTTCTTCAAGTCCATGGAAAGCAAGGCAACCAGCTAGCGCCTGTCGCCAAACGTTCGATGGGAGGGCTCTGTCCCTCTCGCTGGCGACCGGGCTTCTTGCGCTCCCGGTCGCCACTCCTGTTTCAGGCAGCGGGCGCGACGGCGGCTGCCGGCGCACGAGGGAGCAGCGCAGAGATGACGCCAGCTCATCCCGATCGCTCCGCGCTCGCGTCACGCCGCCCGGCCTCCTCCAATCCTCCCGCGCGGGGATCGGCATCCCCGGCGGCCCGCTGAGCGGCCGTGTCCACGATCCGGCTCCTCTCGATCGTGATCCCCGTCTACAACGAGCGGGCGACGATTGCTGAGCTTCTCCGCCGGGTACGCGCGACTCCCTGGCCAAAGCAGATCATCATCGTTGACGACGGCTCGACCGACGGCACGACCGAGGCGCTCCAAGCCGAGGCCGCGGCCGGCGATGTCGAGCTCATCGTCCATCCCGTCAACCAGGGCAAGGGCGCGGCCGTGCGCTCCGGGTTCGCTCGCGTCGAGGGCGACGTCGTCATCATCCAGGATGCCGACCTGGAGTATGACCCCGCCGATTTCCCCGCTCTCCTGGCGCCGATCGAGAATGGACTCGCCAAGGTCGTCTACGGCTCGCGCTTCCGCGGTCCGCATCGGGCGATGTACTTCTGGCACGCGGTCGGCAACAAGCTCCTGACCCTGACCTGTAACCTCCTCTTTGACACCACCCTGACCGACATGGAGACCGGCTACAAGGTCTTTACCGCCGACGTTGCGCGCTCGCTCCGGCTGCGGTCGAATCGGTGGGGCATCGATCCGGAGATCACCGCCAAGGTGCTCAAGCGGGGGCACCGAATCTACGAGGTTCCGATCTCCTACGCCGGCCGCGAGTTCCGCCAAGGGAAGAAGATCACCTGGCGCGACGGTCTCACCGTTTTCTTCGCCCTCGTGCGCTACCGGTTCTTCGATTAACCTGGCTCGTCCTGGGTAGCTTCCACCACGCTCTCACCAGCCTGCGACCGCGGTGCTGGCACGATCGCTCCCTTCCAGGTCGCGATTGCCCGATACATGGACGTCCGTACATGCTTGCGGTTCCCGCGGGCCGCAGTATGCTCGGTGGCACCATCGATACGCGGCGTCATCGAGGAGGGGGGCGCGATGCGACGATATTTCCCGGTCACCTGCGCGCTGGTTCTGCTGCTCGTGCTCACCACCACTCGCCCGGTCGATGCCATTACCGGCGGGCGACCCGACAACGGCGCGCATCCCCAAGTTGGCTTGATCCTCGCGCCGGCGCCGGAGGGCGGGTTCATCATTTGCTCTGGCTCCCTGATCGCTCCGACTGTCGTCTTGACCGCTGCCCACTGCACGTCGGAGTTCACCACGCTCGGCATTGGCGCGATCCTGGTGACCTTCGACGAGGCCGTCACCTCAGGATCCACCTTCCACGCATCCACCGAGTGGCATACCCATCCGGACTACGTCGACGCCGATTGGCCGTTCACGGTTGACGTCGGCGTCGTTATCCTCGAAGAGGCGCTCGACTTGCCGCTCGCCCAGCTTCCCTCACCCAATCTCCTGAATGACGTGCTACCGAGACGCGGAGCGAGTCAGCAAGTCTTCGTTGACGTCGGCTACGGGCAGACCGGCGTCGTGACCGGGGGCGGGCCGCCGCAACCGAACTTTCCGCTGGAGCGCCGTCAGTCCGCGCAGACCTACCACCCGGGTCGCAATGGACTCGTCGGCGTCATCCACGGACTGACCGACCTCTTGCTGATGCTCAAGGCCAATCCGAGCTCGCGGCACGGGAGCGGCTGCGGGGGAGATTCCGGCGGGCCGATCTTCCTCGGCAACTCGTTCACCATCGTCGCGATCCATACCGGGGGTTACCGGCTCGGGTTCGACGAGGCGCTCTGCGGCCGGCTGTCATCGCTCAACCATCGTATCGACACCCCGGTCGTCCTGGAGTGGCTCGGCCGATTCGTTTGAGCGATGGCGCAAGATCAGCGGTGACAGCGATCGCCCAGCTGGCTGCTCCGATGCGACGCTCGGCCGCGCCGACGCTTGCCCGGGAAATGTGTTACTGTTACGTCGAGTAAGGGAGGCGCGGGTTTCGCCGCGCGACAGTACGCCTACACCCCTCATCTGCGCGCAGCGCCGGGTTGTCGAGCCGTGCTGACCGGCTCGACCGTTCCCCTCAGCTTCTTAATCATGTGGCGCCGCGCGTAGAGGTTATTCCTGTTGGTTTCTGTAGTTCGTAATTCTGTGGCCGGCGAGGCTGTCGCCTCGTTCGTCGACATGCGCCTCAGCCGGGACACGCTGCAGGCGCTCGCCCGCATGGGCATCGAGACCCCGACGCCGATCCAGGCCGCTGCCCTGCCGCTGCTGCTCGATGGCCGCGACGTCATCGGCCAAGCCCGGACCGGCTCGGGCAAGACGCTTGCCTTCGCCATCCCCGCCGTCGAGATCGTCGATCCTCGCCAGCGCGACGTTCAGGTCCTCGTTCTGACGCCGACGCGAGAACTTGCTATCCAGGTGGGACGCGTCATCGAGGAGTTGGGTGAGTCCAAGGGTCTCACCACCGGCCTGATCTACGGCGGCCGCGCGCTCGGGCCGCAGCGAGAGCTGCTGCGCCGGGGCGTCCACATCGTCGTCGGCACCCCAGGCCGCGTTCTCGATTTCCTCAACCAGGGCGTCCTCTGGCTCGACAAGGTTCGACTCCTCGTCCTCGACGAGGCCGACGAGATGCTCGATCGCGGATTCGCGCCCGATGTCGAGCGCATCCTGCGACGCGCTACGTCCGCTCGCCAGACCGCGCTCTTCTCGGCGACGCTCCCGGATTGGGTGCGCAGCACGGCCGACCAGCATCTCGACCGTCCGGCTTCGGTGACGATTGATCCGAACCCTGAGGATGCCGCGCCGATCGAGCACGTCGCCTACGAGCTGGGCGATGGCGACAAGTTGGCCGCGCTGAAGGAGCTGCTCGACCACCGTGGCGAAGGCTCGGTGATCGTCTTCGGCCGCACCAAGCACGGCGTCAAGAAGCTCGCCCGCCAGCTCGAGCAAGCTGGCTATCCGGTCGTCGCCCTGCAAGGCAACCTCTCGCAGAATGCGCGGGACCGGGTGATGGAGGATTTCCGCTCCGGCGCGGCGCCGGTGCTCGTGGCGACCAACGTCGCGGCGCGCGGCCTCGATATCAGTCACGTCGAGCAAGTCATCAATCTGGAGCTGCCGGAATCGCCGGAGTTGCTAACCCACCGGATCGGCCGCACCGGCCGGATGGGACGCCGTGGCCGCGCGATCACCCTCCTCGGGAGAGAGGACGGGGCGAAGTGGCGCCAGCTCGAGCGAGGTTTGGGCCGGCGCATCCCGCGCGCTCCGTGGCGCGGCGCCAGCGTGGCGCTTGCGGCCGACCAGGCAACAGAGGACCAGTCACAGGCGCCCGCCGCAGGCGAGAGCCCTGAGCCCAACCGTAGCAACGGGAGACCGGCGGCAGGAGGCAGGCGACAGTCGTCCGGAGCGGTTAGCGACCGGGCGGCCCGCCAGCCTCGGCGCGTCGCGGAGCATCCCGCCGTCGCGTATCAGCCAGATCGAAGCGTCCCGGCCAACGCTTCGCCGAACACCTTCCGCCCCGCCGCGACCAGCGAGGCCCACCGACCGCGCGAGCGACGGCCGCATCGAGTCGAGTGCACCGCCTGCGGACGGGTGGCCGAAGTGCCGTTCCAGCCCGACCCGACGCGACCGGTCTACTGTGACTCCTGTTTCCAGTCCCGGCGCGCGGCGCGGAACTCCTACACGACCGCGCACGCCTCGTCCAACGGCAGCCGCTAACTCTCAGAAGGCGGCATCCTCAGACCAGGCCAGGCGTGTCACGACTCGTCGTGGCCCGCCTCGTCCTTTCCCGGAGCGCGGCGGTAGTGGGCCTGGATGAGGAGCGCGGTGGCGACCTCTTTCCGGCGGAAGAACTGGCGGATCTCGGACCAGAGCTGCGGCTGCTCGCGGCCGAGCCGCTTGAGCGCGTCCGACATCTCGATCTCCCCCTGCGCGAGGCTCTCCGTCATGAACTCTGTCGAGAGCAGCTCGGCGAGATAGACCGGGCCGACATCGGAGAACTTCTGCTTGTAGTAGGCGTAAAGGCGAGCGATGTCCTCGAGCGTGAGCGGCTTACCCTCGTCGTCAACGAACGACTCCCGCCAGTCAACGGCATTGAGCAACTCGGTAAGCAGCTCGACCGCCTCGCCGCGACGGACGCGGTCCATCAGCTCGACGATCTTCCTGCGGTTATAGGGGAGCTCGTGTGGCGTCTCTGGCAGCCGATCCGTCAGCTCCCCACCCACCAGACGCCGAATATCAAGATTCATTGTGTCTCAGGTGCTCCTTGCGCGGTCCCACCCCAGTCGCCAGTATACGGATCGAGGCAAAGAGCCGGCAGGTCGGACCGTCAGAGGAGGATGAGATGGGACTGGTCTCGTGGGTGATCTTCGGCGCGCTCGCGGGATGGCTGGCCGCCAAGCTGGCGGGCACGGACGATCGGATGGGGTGCATCGCCAACATCCTGATCGGGATTGCCGGCGCGTTTATCGGTGGCGCCGCCTACGAGCTGTATGCCGGGGAGGAATGGGACTTCGGGTTCGACCTGCCAAGCTTCATCCTGGCCGTAATCGGCTCGATCGTACTGCTCCTGGTCCTCAAGGCACTGCGCGGGCGCTCGGCATAACTCGTCTTATGCGATCATGTAGAGCGCACACCAGCGACGCGCGCAAGGCAAGGACGTCGAAGAGGCAGCTTACGGTCGCGCCAGTTGGCTGTGCTATACTCCGGCCGGCTGCCGGCTCAACGGTATCGTGCGCCATGCTGAAACAGCGGCAGAGGGAGGGGACCGGGTTCAGCGCGCGGAGCCCGGGCGGATACCCCGAGCCACTCGGAGGTTCCCAAATTTGATACGCCCGCTTTCCGCACTTTTTGGGTTCTTCAGCCGTGACCTTGGCATTGACCTGGGGACCGCGAACACCCTGGTCTACGTGCGGGGCAAGGGCATCGTCATCTGCGAGCCCTCC
>CALGSZ010000044.1 GCA_937901745.1 uncultured Chloroflexota bacterium
CCGCCGCGGGGTGGAGCAGTCAGGTAGCTCGCCGGGCTCATAACCCGGAGGTCGTGGGTTCAAATCCCACCCCCGCTATGGAGAAAGGCCCGCTTCGGCGGGCCTTTCGCGTGTCTGGGCTTTGGTCTGCGTCGCCCTGTGGCTACCAACTGGCTACCAATTTGTGGGCCTTAGGGGGCGGACGGTGTCTTCGCAAGGCTGGCCCTTCGGCGCGGCCCATGGGTCTTAATACGGACGTTTCGCCCTAGAGATGATCGTCACATGGGGGATAGCGGAGCTACTGGCAACGAGCGTGCTCGCGGGGCGGATGACCGTACGAGGGTCCGGGCCGTCAGCGTCCCCTCTCCAGCAATGGCGGTGTAAATCGGGAGGGTCTTCCCGTTTCTGAGGCGGCTCGGGTCAACGGCTGGGTAACAGGCTGGGACAGTTGAGGCAGGCGTCATGCGGATCCCCCAAGCGCGAAGGGGATTACGCCCTACCGGCCGCTCGCGACGATCGCGGGTTTGCGCCCGGCCATATCTGTCTGTAGGCTTGGCCAGCCGGCCAATGTGGTGGATGGCCGCGCGCCACTCAGAGGAGGGGGAGATGAAGAAAGTGAAGGTGGGACGAGCAGTTCGCGGCGTCCGGCCGACGGTTCAGCTGGTGGCCGCCGTGACGTGTCTCGTGTGCGGGTGGACAGCATCTTCGGCGCCCGCGACGGAGACGGTGCCGCCCGCGGTACCTCCGCCATGGCAGCTGACGCCGAGCCCGCTCGCGCAGGAGCGGCCCGACATTAGTCCAGCCGTCGTTGAGGCATACGTCGAAGACTTCGGGGTCACCGAGAAGGAAGCCGCCCGCCGTCTGGAAATCCAGAATGAGGGCTATCCCTACGACGCCGCCCTGCGTCAGGAGCTCGGTGAAACGTACGGCGGGATCTCGTTCGACAACACGACGGGTGTGTTGGTGGCCGCGAGCACCACACTGGCCGGGGTGGAGATTGCTGAGCGGCTCACCGCCGGGCGCGGGTTCGATCGTGGTGACGTCGTCGTCCGCAAGGTCGACCAGTCGCTGGATGAACTCGAAGGTTTGCAGGCCAGGGTCGAGGCTGGCCTCGAGGATGAGATCGCCAACGCAGAGGTTACCGCCGGCATCGATACCGCCGCGAACTCCGTCGGTGGCGTCGAACGCGCCCGCATCGACGTTGGCTGAGACCGCAGATGTTGCCCGTGACAGCGGCGTTCGCCGTGACGTTGTGGCGCCGCCATTCACGCGGCCTCAGAGCGGAGCGTGTGCGTACCCGCATTGCGCCGCGCCCCTGCGCGGCGGTGTACGCATTCGAAATGACGTCTCGAGCTGTACAAGCGGATTCATGGGCTGGTCTCCGTACGCGCCCGGTCAGGGCGTCCTGTTTACCGCCGGCCATTGCCTGGACCCGCCCCACCCCAGTGTCTGGCAGGCGAGACGGCATCCGAACCTAAACCTGATCACGATCGGCGCTCCGCAGTGGTATGACTTCGGAAGTCCAGGTGATAGCGGGCTGATCCGGACGAATGGCCAGAACTGCGGCTGGTGCCCTGATGTCGCCAGCCCGGTCATCGCAGCCTGGGGTGTTGATGAGCAGTGGCCGATCTATGACCGCGCCTACCCTGCGAACGGGATGTACGTCTGCAGGTTCGGCTCCGTCACGCAGTACAGCTGTGGCAACGTGCTTGTCATCAATGAGACCGTGACCTATGACGGCAAGCAGGTACTCGACACGTTTCGGACGGCCGGATGCCTGCAAGAGGGCGACAGCGGGGGTCCCGCGGTTTCCTGGGTGTATGCGATCGGGATCGCGGTCGCGTACAGCGGCGACTGTGGCGCTCCCGGAAGCACCTTCCAGAGCTACCCGATCATCAATGCCGAGGGAAGACTCGGGGCGTTGACGATAGTCGCGCAATAGAGGAGACAATCATGGGCAGGAACAGGAATCCACACGCCGCTCCCACTGGATTCAGGGGCGCCGCCAGGTCCGTGGCGAAGCTTGCGCCAATCGCCTGCGCACTTCTGCTGACTGCGTCGGTCGCGTTAGGCGACCGACGCACGCCGAGCTCCATTCAGAAGACGGTTGTCGGGGATGGGTGCCAGGGGAAGCGCGCTCAATCGTGGGCCGGCTATACACGCTTGTCAGGACGAACGATTCGTCTCGTCTGGGTCGATAGCGGTTCGCGGGAGCCGTGCAAGCTAAGGCTAAGAAGGAACCGACTCGCTCTCTTCACTGACGACCCGAGCATCGTCACCGGCGATGCATACTTCTGGTGTCGCGAGATCCGCCTGTCCCGGCGTGTCGACCCCGACCGATTGACGGACGCCTCGAACGGGAAACGACATCGCGCCGGGAAGGTCGCGTTGCCTGGGCCACACCGCTCAATCGAGGCAACGCTACAACAGCAGCTCGAGACTGGCCGCGACTGTCGCAAAGCGCGGAGATCGTGAGTTAGCGAGCCGCTGTACAGGCGGGCCCATCGTCACATCGCCGTCCTGGCCTAGCAGGCGTGTATGCGCCCGGCAGCGCTCGGGTGGACGCAGGACCGTGGAGCGACGAACGTGCGTCACTGAGGCGCCAAGGGTCTCCGGGTCAACACCGCGTATCGGGACGAGCGCCGTGACGCAGGGACGCCACCGGACGATCCGCAGACGATTTGACATGTGATTGGACGTTCCGCCTCTTCCCGCCACAGGGCTGACAAAGGCTCCCGACGGGAGCGGTCCGCCTTCGGTGACGCCGGAGACGACACCCCACTGGTTCCCCCCGGACTTGCCCCCGGACACGGAGTCCGGGGGAAGCCCCGCCCAAACCCCATCGCTAAGCGGCAAACGACGCTCCGCCGCCGCCGACCCCGCCCCCTCTTCGAACGGAGAGGACGGGGTCGGCGGCGGCTCCGCGGAGCGAGAGCACCGGCGGGTTCACGTTGGACTTTTCGGATCCTCAGGGGACCAAGTTCTGGAGGTTCCAGCGATGGAAACGGAGAGACTGCAAAAGGTCGGCGGCGGTGACGAGGGAGTGTCGTCGGTGGCGACCATCTGCAGAGGCCCGGAACCTGAATGGAGCGGTGGGCACGAGCGTTCAGGGGCAAAGCGAAGGTCCCTGGGACCGGAACAGAGTCCGGATGCAGGCCCGGATCTCGTATCCACCCCCCGCCCGCATCGCCATGGGCCGCACGGGCCCTCGCCGGCTCTGACCACCCGCCCCCACGATAAGCGTGAGTTCGGGTGGTCAGACCCGGCGAGGAAGAAGAGCTGGTGGCGATGCGGGCCAGTGCAGGTAGGGGAGGTCAAACCGGACTTTTGGGCTGTTCATGGCACTAGGAAGGGATGGCTCAAACTTGGACTGGAAGGGAAAGTGGCAAGTCGAGCCGCGAGCGGGAGATCGTGAGCTGGGTGGCGCGGCTGGGAGCGGTTTCGGTCGAACAGATCGGCAGGCGTTTCGAGATCGGGAGATCGGTGGCCTATGAACAGGTAAAGCGGCTGATCGAGTTCGGTCTCCTCGAGCGAACTCAGACGGCGATCGGCGACCCGACTCTGATCAGCGCCACAAGAGGCGGGATCACCTACGCCGGCCTCGGTCTCAAGCGACCGGCAATCAGGATCGGCGAGGTCGACCACTGGCTCACCACCGCCGACGTCGCGATTGACCTCGAGCGCCGCTTCGGAGCCGATCGGCTTCTCACCGAGCGCGCGCTTCGCTTTGACGCGAAGCTGACGGGGAGGCCGACCGGCGCCGGCAAGCTGGGCGAGACGCTCAATGGATACGCGCGGCTTCACTGGCCCGACCTCGCCGTTCGCACCGATGAGGGCTTGGTGGTCTACGAGGTCGAGTTGACGCCGAAGTCTCAGAAACGCCTTGAGGCGATCGTCAGGGCCTGGAGGCGGGCACGGGAGATAGAGCGGTGCGTCTACCTCTGTCCTCCCTCCAGCCCTACCCAGCAGGTCGTGCACCAAGCGATTCGAGCGACGTGTTCTGAGGAGCGGGTGCGCGTGGCCGAGTTGCGGCGGGTGCCGAAATGACCACAACGGCGCATAGCCGCGGCTACGCGGCTTCGCGTTTGCTCACGGCGGAGGAGGTCGCTGAAATCATCGGCATGCGGGTCGACTACGTCTACGCGCTCAGCCGACGCGGCCAGATCCCTCACCTGCGGTTTGGACGGACGCTGCGGTTCCGTGCCGAAGCGATCGAGGCATGGCTTGGCGCCGAGGAGCGGGGTACGCTCGACCGGTCGACGTAGATGGCCTGGCGGGAACGGGACGAGCCGGGCCCGCCATCCGGAAACGAGGTTCTCATGCCCCCTCAGGACAGCTCTCGCCGCTCCTACGGCACCGGCTCGATCGTCTTGCGCCGCGGCGCCTACTACGGAAAGTGGTGGGTTGGAGAGCGGCAGGTGATGCGCAAGCTCGGTCCGCCGCGCCGGCCCGGCTCACGTGAGGGGCTGACCCGCAAGCAGGCGGAAGCGGCCCTCCGACGGCTGATGCAGGAGACGCGGGTCGCGCCGGCCGCGTACGAGCGACTCACCGTGGGCGAGGTCGGTGAGCGCTACCTGCGCCACGTCGAGCATGTCCTTGAGCGCAAGCCGACAACGGTCGCCGACTACGGCTCGATCCTTCGCCGCCACCTCGCGCCGCATTTCGGCGCGCAGTCGATCGAGCGCATCACTGCCGATCATCTGGCCGCGTACATGGCCGCGAAGGCCTCTGAGGGCCTGCAGACGAAGACCATCGGCAACCACTTGAACTTCGCCCACGGGCTGTTCGGGTTCGCGCTGAAGCGGGGCTGGATCGCGGCCAACCCGGTCGCCGCCGTCGATCGGC
>CALGSZ010000045.1 GCA_937901745.1 uncultured Chloroflexota bacterium
GATAGGCACGAGGAGCGTCGGGAGAGGTACCCACGCGGTCTCTGTCTCCTGGGATGTACATCAACAGGATGGGAGCGCTCTGGCTAGAGCGGGACACAACTGTCCGTCCCTATTGTAACCGGCGGCTGTGACGGAGGGCGAAGATTGCGCTGAGTGGTGCTTCGCTGTCACACGAACAAAGGACACGCATTCCAGGTCGTTAGGGTGGCCAAACGCTCTTCCCTAGTGTCGAACTTTCAAACGTTCCCAAGGAATAAGTGAGCGGGAAGGCAACGCGGCGGCGTTTGCGACCCGGCGCTCATGGCCGAAGCTGACGAGCATGTCGTTGGAGGAGCAGATATGCGTTGGAGGGACCTGCTACTCGCTGCACTCTTGTTGTCGATTGTCGGCATTCGTTGGGGCTATACGCCATCAATGGCCGCGTCCCCGACCGCGACGCCAAATTACAAGGCGACGATATCCGCTCTGGAGACTCAGGTTGCTGGCTTGTCGACGCCGACGCCACGCGCAACGAGCACGCCGACGCCCCGACCGACGCTGACGCCAACGCTCTCGGTGTACGACAAATACCCTCGAGTCATTGCCGACATTGCCCGCCAGGACTCCCCCATGTTCTGCGATCGGATCGGCTGGGGAATCTCGGCTAGCGGAGCAGATTTCCAGACTCGATGGCGCTTCTACTCCGCCTGCGGCTCGGTCCTGACGATCGCTGCCATCTGCGTCAAGCAAACAGACTCCTACGGAGTGATGCCGGCCCCTCGGTCGGGAAATCAATGGATTCTCTGCTCGGTCTCAATTGGTAACCATGGAGTGGAGCCCCTGCTCATCGGGCCGACTGATTTCCGGCTCATCTCTGTCGACGGAGTTCGATTCTCCCCGATGACTCCGTACAGCCTTGCTCCGCATATCAGTCAAGTGCTCTATGACGACTTGTTGCCGCCCGACCAATTCGCGATGGGCTGGATCGGTTTCGAGGTTTGGAATCCGATTGAGGAGCCGGTCCGGCTCGAGATGAACAATCCTTTCGTTCCTGATGGAACTGATGAGCCGCTGATTATCATCATCGAGCGCCTTGAGGAATTCGGGTCGCCTTCGGTGTAAGCGAGCGCTCACGCAGGCGCAGGAGCATGGCTCAGGGGCACTAAGGAAGGTTGCGCAGCTTCTGGTCAGTCCTGGGGCGTGCGGAACGCTATCTGCGAGTCACTAGCTGATAGCGACCCGCTCGCTCTTGGATCAGATTCTCGCTAGCGGCTCGTTGCACGATCTCCTGCAATCGCCGTTTGATCTCGGAGCCGGTGCGCGAATATCCGAAGAGCCTGGCGGTGTGCGACACCAACTCATCTTGGGTGAGAGAGAAAGCCTGCTTGAGCACGAGGGTTACGCCACTGATAAGTTCTTCGTCAGCGATGTGAGCGATCTCGCGAAGGCGCCCATCTGGCATGGCGCCGCGCGGGTAGACGTCAGGTTGGGGTACGGGCCAGAGAAAGTCGCCTCGTACCTCAATACGGTTGCGGTGCCAAGCGAGCCGAATCGCTCGCTGTATCTGGGATACGATCCGCTGACCAGCGCGCGAGTAGCCCCACGCAGTGGTGATCCGTCGCACCAGAAGGTCGCGATGTATCGGCCCTTCGATTTCAACGCAACGGACGACAGCCTCGGCAATGTCGGAGATTGGTGCATTCGGAAGATCGTAAACCC
Source organism: uncultured Chloroflexota bacterium (assembly GCA_937901745.1). Classification (GTDB taxonomy): domain Bacteria; phylum Chloroflexota; class Chloroflexia; order Thermomicrobiales; family UBA6265; genus CALGSZ01. The sequence goes on from CALGSZ010000045.1 coordinate 1,699, forward strand.
CCGTGACTTGTAAATCGGCGACCTGATAAGGCTTCGCCATGGATTCGGGCGTGGTAGAGGGGGTGACCGTCTTGTCGGACGCTGATTGTTGGAGATTCTTCATCTCCAGAGATGGTTCCACCGTGTCGTTTACCGGTAGGACGTCTTTCGCAAGTGCTCCATTAGACCGAGGCTTGTTCTGACTATCTCGGCCAGGCTCGCTTTTTTCGCTCGCAAGTAATTCATCGATTCTCTTTCTTACGCGTTGGATCTCTTGGGCAGGATCCTGGAACCAGTCAGTTGACCAGATGCGGTGGATTGTCCAGCCGAGCCGCTCCAGATGATCTTGGCGTAATCGGTCACGGTCACGCGCAGTCTTTGACTGGTGGTAAGTCTTGCCATCACACTCGAGCCCGAGGATGTATCTACCCGGACGATGGGGATGAACGATGGCAAGGTCGATACGGTAGCCGGAGCATCCCACTTGGCGATGAACTGTGTATCCCTCTTGCTCTAGTGCCGTGCCCACGGCCTCCTCGAACGGAGACTCGTAATCACCATCTCCGCCACTCGCCTCGCGTTCGAGTGCAAGAGGCCCGTTCTCGGCAAAATCAAGGTAAGCCTTTAGTTGCTTCGCTCCCTCAGCTTGGGTTCGATCTAGGCTTATGTCCTCTGCTTTGATTGAGGAGACGACAATTACTTCTCTTCTTGCTCGGGTTACCAGCACATTGAGGCGTCTTGGCCCCATTTTTTGGTTGATGGGACCAAAGTTGTGAGAGAGTTTATCGTCCTCATTCTTGGCAAAGCCAACGCTGATGATGATCACATCGCGCTCATCGCCTTGGACGAATTCCAGGGATTTGACGAAAAACGGCTCGGAACGATCTTCTTGAAAAAAGGCTTCGACTGAACGATCAAGAGATCTGGCATGAACAAGTGCTTCTTCAATAGCATCACGTTGATTGATATTGAAAGCGACGACACCCAACGACTCTTGAGGACGCTCGTGTGCGTGTCGCATGACGAGTTCTGCCACGCGACTGGCCTCAATGATGTTGGCGCGTAGATTCCGCTGTATTCCTCCTTTTTCTTGCCGGACTCTAGTTGCCATGTATCGTCCGTCGGGGACGTATTCCAGGCGAACCCCCAAGCCTGGCTGGCGATCATGTGTCGGTGTTGGGAACGTGATGAGTCTTCCATCGTAGAACTTGTGATTAGAGAACGCAATGAGATCTTCGTGCTGGCTGCGATAGTGCCATTTCAAGCTTACTCTGTGTATTCCCTTAGCCTGTAAGGCGTCGAGGATGCTTTCTAGATCTCTCGGATCACGATCATCCGGATCTTCTTCGGATACTTCATCATTGATGACTCGATCGAAGAAACTGGTGGGAGGAAGTTGCTTCTCATCTCCTGCAACGATGATTTGTTTGCCGCGCATGATCGCGCCAATGGCGTCATGCGGGCGGACCTGCGAAGCCTCGTCGAATATAACAACGTCAAACACATATCGGTCAGGTGGCAAGAAGTGTGAAACAGAAAGAGGACTCATCATTAGACACGGTTTCAGGGTTGGGAGAAGATTGGGGATTCTTTCAAAGAGTTTGCGCAATGGTAGTTGGCGTCTGCGCTTCCTTGCCTCGTGCTTGAGAATCATGGGCTCTCCGGCATTGGCGGAGGTGATTTGGCCCTGCCGGCTCAACCATGCATGACGGATGCGTTGGACGGAGGATTTTATTGACGATAGGTCCAGCTCTCGAAACTGCTCGACAGTCTTTTCATGCTTCGTCCGGCTGAAGTCATACAGCGATGGCTCTTGTTGATATATCCATGAGAGCCAGTTTGTTAAGACGAGTCGAGTGAACGCGTCCTTCCAGCGCTCGGGGGGGATGTTGCGTCTTACAAGTTCTTGGACGATCTCGCCGAGCCCTTCCTGGGTCGCATGGCTCATTGCGGTCTGTGCGTCGATCCACGAAGTCAATTCATCGAAACGGTTAATGTGCTCTTGCAACCATTCAGACAACCTATTGAGAGGAAGAGTTGGGAGTGACAAGGCGGAGTTTCGGCAATACTGCTCATCAAAGAATGATTCCAGGCGTGAAATATTCTCTAATGCTCGGGATACCCGAGGGGCAAGGATTTGGCGCAGCCGGGCAATTGCCGCGCTTGACTGTCCTTGGCACAGATCTGCTATCAAGCCTGGCGGAACTGGATATGGTTGGAAATGCGAGAGTATTCGTCCGGCTGCCGATACGAGTCGTTCAAGTTGCATCCAAGGACTTGGATCTGGCAGCTTGCTGCCGTCTATGCCAATGCCCAACAACGATCTGAGCTCAGAGTCGTTTTGTCGGAACCAAGTCAAATGATCGTTAATTTCCGATGCAGCTCTTAGAGTGGAAAGTTCAGCGGAGATCGATCTCTGCTGTCCGTCCTTAGCCGCTGCTCGTACGGCGGCTCGATGCCTGCGATGATCGAATGAAAGAAAGCGTGCAAAGCCGCCTTGTTCGTATGAGCGAATGGCTTCGGGCGTAGCAACCTCAAGAACTTTCTCTTGGTAATTCTCAAAGACCTGAGTCGCCAGCTCTTGTGTTCTAACTGCACGTCTTGTCGCTTCCTCAGCCAGTTGTTGAGCCTTGAAGGCGCGGTCAGGATCAAGCCAATCTGGTCTGAGTGTGCCTTCCTGAGGCACATCTTCGGCGATTTGCAAGAGTCGCCGGACAGATTCCAACGAAGTTGGTGCTCGCTCATGCAGCTTGTGTGCAAGTTCCTCGCTCTCTGACCTAATCTGCGGCAGTTCAGCTAGCAGCGACTTGAGTGCCTGAGACAGGAGCGCGCGGTCAGAAGGACTCGGCTTCCGCTGTCCAAGTACGGCCCAGGGATGCTTGATCCCTTGGTGCAGCACGGGGGCATGCTCACTAGCATGCTGGATGATGCCTCTCAGCTCTTCAAATCGTTGGAGTGTGAGATCCGTGACGGCGGGAGGAGTCGATTCAAGATATGGGACATCAAGACATGCTGCCAGGTCGCCGTGTGCTTCGAAGACAGACTTGCCGAGCGGTTGCCGGACGCTATGCAGGGCATCAACATAGGAGTTGAGGTGTTCGCGTGTTCTTGCAAGCTGATCAAGTTGCCAATCTTGATCTGCTGGCGCCGGTGGGATAGCGTACTGTTCTAAGAACTCCAATCGATTGGCGAGCTCGCTGATAACTTGGTGTTTGCTCGCCTTATGGCTGTGAAGCTCCAGACAGAATTCGTCTAGTCCGCGCTCGGCAAGGCGACGATAGACCACCTCAAGTGCCACGGCCTTTTCACTGACAAATAGAACTGTTTTTCCCCGCGCAATTGACTCCGCGATGATGTTAGCGATGGTCTGACTCTTGCCGGTACCGGGGGGGCCATCAATAATCAGGTGGCTGCCGTTTATAGCGGAGCGAATAGCCCGCATTTGGCTTGAATCGGCATCCAAGAATGTGAAATCGTCTTTCGGATGAATTGTGCGATCAAGCTCTTCTTCGTGCGGAAGAAGATGTGGAGCTTGTTGAAAGTGCCGGTCTCTTGTGGCAAGGATCTGAATTACATCGTGATTGGCGGCAATGTGTAGATACTCACTCAGGTCTTGATACATTCTCAATTTGTAGAATGGAAAGAGAGCTACGTGGACATGTTCAATTACGTCCCATCCGTCTTGCTCGGCAATGGCTGATCGGACCTCGTCGAAAAGCTCTTGGAGTTTCTTGTCTTCGTCTATGTCGATTGTGAGATCTAGTCCGAAGTCATATCTTAGGCGCTCTGCCAGTGTAAGATTAAGTGAAGCGTCTTCTCCGGTGCTTCTGATAGCTAACCTTCGTGTGCGGGTGTTCTCTTCGATCTCCAGTGGCAGCAGGATCAGGGGGGCGTGCAGACGTACTGAGTTCGGCTTTTCACTCCACTGGAGCATGCCGAAGGACGCGAAGAGGATATTGACGCCTTGCTCCTGCTCTGAAGCACGCGCGTTTTTCTTCAGACGCAATGCGACACGCTCGGCCCGCTCTCGTGACAGGCTGCAAACTGCTTGCCCGTCTCTCAGGCGGGCGCTGATTGATGGCGCGACTCGTATCGATGATGTTTCGTCTGAGTCATAAGTGGGTTGCGGGGCATCACTTGGATGCACGTCGAATTCAAGACGCGTCTGTAGCTCGTCCTTTCTGATTTCTCTTGGGTGGTCTATCTCATCATGTCCTAATATTGTTAGAGACTTGCCGTCGAGTAGGCTCTCATAGAGAGTAGTGATTTCTGGAGCAAGGATCTGTAGAGAATTGGGGCGATGAGCGAATTCACGGAAATTGATTAGTCTGTTGCGATTGCTCAGATCAAGGAGATCTTTCTGCCAAAGTCGAAGTTGATCTTCAACGGTTTTCATTGCAACACCGATCGCCGAATCGGCAGACTCGCTCGTTCCCGGGTCATTCAATGACGTGATCGTCGCCAATTTTATCTAGATTGAACGCCTGTGCAATGGGAGACTTGTCACCAGGTATGTGAGCGTGTTCCCGAATTGCGATCTCACGAATGACAGGCGATACGAGGTATGGACTGCTTGCCCTCCGTAGATCATGCCAGAGGTGGTAACTAGAGGTGGGTTGTTGCTGGAGATAGAGCTATCCCGGGCCATTTGAAGTCTCGAGATGCTCTCGGATGAAGTTGCGAACAGCCTAAACAAACGAGCAAGCCGGCCGCAACGGCGACCGGCTCACATCCGGATAGGATTCGGTT
>CALGSZ010000046.1 GCA_937901745.1 uncultured Chloroflexota bacterium
ACCCCACCCCGGAGTACAACTACGCCGTGGTGCCGGTCGTGTCCGAGCTCGACGAGTTCTGGCACCGCAAGTACACCGAGGACGCCGAAGGCAGGGCGGTACGTCGGCCCGAGGCCGACGAGATCGTGACGGCGCTGGAGTTCGAGGGACTCAACCCGCCCAATCCGATCCCTCTCCCCCGTCCGTCCTACTTCCCGATCGTCCTCGCCGCCGGGATCCCACTCATCAGTTGGGGACTCATCTACCACGAGGGCGCCTGGGGCAAGGCGCTGGTCGTGATCGGGGTGCTGATGATCCTCGTCGGGGCGATCGGCTGGGGCATCGAGCCGCTGTTCCCCGAACCCGGCACAGAAGAGACGGGAGCCCCGCTGGAGGACGTCACGACGGCTTGATCGTTAGCTGTCGACATCAGGCATGGATTCCCCCCAGGGATTGCAATTTCGCCCCAGCGCGCGAACCTGTAGGCCGACATGGTCCGGATCGGGGTACGGAGTGGGTGTTCAATCGGCTACGCCTGGGCTCAGCCAGGCGGCGATCGGGGGCCTGCCGCTCGCACCCAGATCTCGGACAGCCGGAAGCTGCCAGCGAACAGCTCGCCTGGATAGGTCGGGAGACCATAAAGGTCAGCACCTCTGCGGCCGATAACCGGCAATCACAGATCGGAAGGTTGTGCGTAACGTGCGACGCCCTCACGGGACTGGACAAGGTTGGAGGTCTGGGCGAGGTTTGCGCTCGCGCTCGCACGACCGCAGATCGAACCGCCGTTCTGATCGGGGAGCGACCCTGGTCGAGATGGCGATGGTGTTCCCGATCCTCGTTCTGATCCTGATCGGCATCGCCGAGATGGGAATCGCCTTCAAGGGCCATCTCACCGCTTCCTACGCCTCCCGCGAAGGCGCGAGAGTTGCCGCCTTCGTCGGCGACGCCCCCGACGCAGACTGCCTGATCGTCACGGCAGTGGCCTCCGTACTCGGTCCGGACCTCTCCAGCCTCGATCGCATAGAGATATTCCGGACGACTCAACAAGGCGTTCAGATTCCAAGCGACACCAACGTCGCGCGGTACATCGGCGGTGACCCAATGGATTGCAACACGCCGGACGACTCGGCGGATTCTTGGAGCCGAACGAACGCCTGGCCGTCCACCAGTAGACAGGTCGTGGCTGGCACCAACCCCCTCGACATCATCGGTGTTCGGGTCGTCATGGAGCAGGACTGGATCACCAACTTCGGCCCGTTCTCGGGAGCGATCGAGCTGAACGAGGTGACGATCATGCGGATGGAACCGGAGGCGTACGACTGATGAAGAGGAGAGAACGTCAGCGGAGCAGACGGCTTTGGTCGGACGAGAGAGGCGCTGCCCTTCCCCTCATCGCCGGCGCTCTCGCCTTGCTGCTCGGGCTTTCGGCCTTTGCCGTGGATCTCGGATGGCTCTATCTGAACCGCGCCCGACTCCAGAGAGCGGCCGACGCTGCCGCTCTCGCGGGTGTGATTCACCTGCCCTCGAATACGGAAGCCGTCGATATGGACACGGCAAGCGCCGCCGCCGCCAACGGGTTTCCCGTGGGAGGGAACACCTCCCTGAGCTGGACGGCACTCGACGACAACAAGCTCCAGGTCACCATGGGTTCGACAGCTCCAGGCTTCTTCAGCCGCGTGATGGGATTCGAGACATTCTCCCTCAGCGCCACGGCGACGGCGGAGTACGTGAAGCCCGTGCCGATGGGTTCGCCGTCGTCGTGTTTCGGGGTGGGCGGCAACATGAGCTCCTCAGTGCTCAACAACGCTGGGCTCGGTCATTGCAGTAGCTTCACTCAGAATTTCTGGGCGGCGATCAACGGACCGCTCACCGCCAAGGAACACGGAGACCCCTTCGCGGTTCGGTGCTATGAGGTGAGCTCTGGGAGTTGCTCGGGCGGCTCAAACTCGGACTACCGAGCCGCGGGCTACTACTACGCCGTCGAGATCCCTTCGGGCAAGAACTCGTTCACCGTGAAGCTCTACGACGCCGGGTTCTACGCTCGCCGCAACTTCCAGACCGAAACGGGTGACGGCGATGGCCTGGCGGCCTCGGCCAACGGAGGAATGACAACCCACTACCAGTTGTACGCTCCGGACTCCACCCCGCTGGACCCAACCGACAACTCCTCAATCTCAGGTTGCTCGCTTACGATTCAGTCGGAGCAGTCGTCCGGCACGTACAAGAACAGGTGGGTGGATCTCTGCACCGTGAGTCCGCCTTCGGAAGGCGGACTGTACGTTCTTCGTGTGTGGTCCACCGAGAACCAGGGCGGCAACAACAGCTACTCGATCGGCGTGACGACCAACCCGGCTTCGGGCGCGAGAGCGCGGGTCTATGGCATCAACGATATGTCGATATTCACGAACGGAACGACCGGGACGGCAACGGTCTACCTCGCCGAGATCGACCCGATTCATGCCGGGAAGAAGCTCGAACTGAGGTTCTACGACCCGGGTGAGAACAACAACAACGCCTGGGTCGAGGTCAAGAGGCCGGATGGCACCACTCCCAACTGTTCATGGTTCTCTGAGGATGACGGCGGCACCCAGACGGACTCCGGCTCCGGTCAGTGCCGAATCCAGAGCACCATCAGCGGAAACGCTCGGTTCAACGGGCAGTGGCTGACGGCGATCATCGACATCCCGTCGACCTACACCTGCTCGACGGACTGCTTCTGGAAGATGGCCCTCGACATGGACGGCTCCCAGGACCGCACCACATGGACCGCCAGAGTCATCGGCAACCCCGTACGACTGGTACCGAACGAATGAGACCGCGGATGAGAGAGCAAGGTGCCGCCGTGATCGAGGTGGCGATGACGCTCAGCTTGCTCTTGGTGATCGCCATCGGAGCATTCGAATACGGCATGGCCTTCCGGGACTGGATTGCGGTGAACCAATCGACGCGGGAAGGCGTTCGGCTGGCTGCCAACTCCGGGGATCACACCAATGCCGACTGTCTCATACTGGAAGCCACAGCTGGCGCTCTGCAATCGCTCAGCAACGCTACGCCCGCGGAGGTCTGGATCTATGAGTCGGACACGTCGGGAGCCGTTAGTAGCAACCGTCAGCGATACCGGCCAGCAACGCCGTCGGACACGACGAATCTGTTGACCTGCAACGGCGTCACGTGGAAACGACTCCAGAACTCGTGGCCTTCATCGGACAGAGACAATGAGGGAGCGCAGAGGGACTGGATAGGCGTACGCGTCGTGTTCGACTACGAATGGATCACCGGCTTCCTGTGGTGGAACGGCACGGTGACCTGGGTCGACGACGCCGTGATGCATATGGAGCCAGCAGTCGACTTCTGAGCTTCGCTCGTAGTCGTATCTCCTCGCTTCTCCCGAAATCGAGTTCGTTGCGGGAGATTCACGGCCCGTCAGTTGGGCCTGCTCACTAACGTGGATCTGTACGGATGAACTCGACAGGGGACGGCGGATGGGGCTGGGTAATGCCCGAGGACGCGATGGTGGCGCTCTCAACGACGTTGGCGCGAGCGTCGTCGAGCTCGCGTTCCTCATGCCCCTCCTGATCCTTCTCCTCTGCGGAATCATCGAGGTCGGGTGGCTCTTCACCCAGAACCTCGATGTCCGACACGGGGCCGCCGAAGCTGCACGGCTGGCCGCCGTCGAGAGCGACACGATCGATTCTGACGCGGTCTGCGAACGTCTCGATGTGGCGGCGCCCGGAGCAGTCGTGACCTTCGAGCGGGACGGCGACGACGTCGGTGACGAGGTTCGGGCCACGGTCGACGCCCCGGCGAGGACGATGACGGGGCTCCTCGATTGGGCGTTCCCGTCGTCTATGAGGCTGCAGCACACGGCCAGAGTGCGCCTAGAACAACAGGATCCGGCATGGGATCCACAGTCGGTGACGTGCTGAGGATCGAACTGCAGTCGGATCGAGGTGCCACCGCGATCATCGTGGCGAGCGCGATGTTGGTTCTCTTGGGCTTCGCCGCCTTCGCGGTGGACATCAGTGCCGCCCGCAACGAACAGCGGTTGGATCAGGCGGCCGCCGATGCTGCCGCTCTGGCCGGCGCCGTCGAGTTCCTGCGTGGCGGCGGACCGGATAGGGTCGCACTGGCCATCGGCGACTACGCCGAGAGGAACCTGGGCCGTTCCATCGAGGCGAGCGACTGGAGTGCTTGCACGGACACCGAAAGCCTTGCCGAGACAACCCAGGAATTGGGAATCTCACCCAGTAGTTCTTGCATCAGCTTTGGCCCGAACGACGATGGGGATCCTTACGCCACGATCCGAGTGCGCCTCCCCAATCAGGGAACCGCCACCACCTTCGGGCGCGTCTTGGGAGTCCAAGAAGTCGAGACCTTTGCGGCCGCCGAAGTGACCATCACCCGGACGATCGATGTCAATCTGTTCCCGGCTGGCGTCGCCTCCACCGCCGATGTGGGCGACCTGTATTGCTTGGGGACGGGAACGTCCGTTGCCGAGAGCTGCAACGGCGTCCCGCTCGAGATGACGGCGTTCGATCCGTGCGATTCGATGTCGGTTGGCCTCCGGGACGGCGTCGACGCGCTGACAGGAACGTATTCCGGAGACAAAAGGGCCCTTTGCGGCACTCAGCCTTACCCCAACGAGGTCGCCGACACGGCAACCGTGGATTCAGGCGACCTCATGAGTGGCCTCGTCAGTGGTCGACTAGACGTGTCG
>CALGSZ010000047.1 GCA_937901745.1 uncultured Chloroflexota bacterium
ATCGGGCGCAACACCCAGATCTCCTCGATGCGCCAGGTAAACTCCGGCTTCCAGAAGATCGCCTCCAAAATCCCCCGCGCAGCCGATGGCGTCATCACCGGATAGCTCACCCGCTCCACCTTCATCTCCGGCCGGGTGAAACAGGCCCAATCCCCCCAGACGCGCACCGACAGCGGCGTGTCATACCCCACGCCGAACCTCCTTTTCTGATTCCCGCGGTAGCTGTCTCCTCCTTGCACACCGAACGACAATCACCCCGCTCCGTTATGGTCCCCGTGCCACCCAGAAACCCTCCTCACACAACGAGCTCGGCCACATCGAGACGAGCCGCATCTACCTGTCCTAGACCCGTCACCGGGTCGTATTCCCCATGCCACAGCCAGATATCGCCGATCAGCTCGCTGACCGCCCCGTCCGCCGCTAATCGCTCAGCCGATCGGCGAGGCAGCGCCACCAGGTACGGCTGCGCTCGCTCGGCCCACGCGCGCGCCACTCGACCGTCAAGGCTTTGCGCCTCATCCATCAGCCGCCGCGTAACCGCCTCGTGGTCCACTCCTCCTGCACCGAAACCCTCACCTACTCTCCCTATTCCGCGATAGCGGACGAAAACCGACACGGTGTCGTCGTCGATCAGCCGGAACTCACGCGCCACCCGTTCGAACGCCAGTTGTCGCCGAAGGTCCTGAATCCGCCTGGCGTCGAGATCGACGCCGCGAAAGACCTGGGCGAAGTACGTGAGAAACGTGTCCGGATGATCCGGGTCCACCCCCCCAGCACGCAGGAGTAGCCTCGTCACATCGCTCGCCGTGCGATACGCGCCCGCCGGCAAGCCCCCCTCCGCCGGCTGAAACACCACCACGCGGCCTTCCGCCAGCCGTCCCTCCCGGTTGCACCGGCCCGCCGCTTGAACGATCCGGTCCAGTGGCCCCAAAGCCCGCAGCACCACCGGGAAATCGAGATCCACTCCTGCCTCGACGACCTGCGTGCTCACCACGCGGCACGGCTTCCCACGCCGCAGCCGCTCACGGATCACCGCCAGCACGTCCCGCCGATGAGCGCCGCACAACAGGGTCGAGAGATGAAGCGCGTCGGGGTCCGCCAGCGCATCCAGAAGCGCCAACGCGTCCGCTTTCGTGTTCACTACCGCCATCGCCTGGGCGGCGCCGCGCATCTGCTCCGCCACCCGGTCCCACGTCCAGGGCTCGACTGGCCACTCGTACCGCACCCGCTTCAGCACACGGAACAGACGCGGAGGATCCGGCACGATCTCCCGCACGTTCGGCAAGCCACGAAAGCCCGGCGCATCCGCCAACGCCGGCTGCGTGGCCGTGCAGAGCAGCACCGTCGCGCCGAACTGCTCAACCAGCCGGCGCAGCATGTCCAACATCGGCTCGAGAAGCTTCGGCGGCAGCGTCTGCACCTCGTCGAGAATCACCACGCTCCTGGCAATGCGGTGCAGCTTGCGACACGCCGTCGTCCGATGCCCGAACAGGCTCTCGAAGAATTGGACCGCCGTCGTGACCACTACCGGCGCATCCCAGTTCTGCGCCGCCAGCCGCCGCCAGACCGCCTCAGGCGCCGGTTCGCCCTCCGGATCGTCGTGCCGGCTCGCATCGCTGTGATGCTCCAGCACGGCCCCTTCACCCCCGAGGATCGCGCGGTACACATCCGCCGTCTGATCGGTGATCGTCAGGTAGGGGCAGACCGTAATCACCCGCCGGAGGTTGTGCGTCACCGCATGGTGCAGCGCGAAGGCCAGCGCCGATCGCGTCTTGCCGCCCCCGGTCGGCACCGTCAGGCGGAAGAAGCCGGGCGGCAGGGCGGCAGCGGCCAGGCATGCCTCGTAGACCTCCCGCCGGATCGCGTTGACCGGGCCCGTGGCCCCGGCCATGAGCTGCTGCTGCTCCGCCACGACCCGATCGCGTAGCGCCGCCAGATCGGCCTGAGCATCACGCCGTGCCGCGGCCTCGGGATCGCCATGTGCCTCCGTATCCAGACAATCGGCATCCACCAGCGCCGAGAAGAGCAGCCGCAGGAAGCTCTCCAAGGCCAGCTCATCCGTCACGAAGTCAGGGAACACCGGCTCCCCGGACCGCGCCCCGGCAGGAATCACCCCGTCCGTCAGCACCCGCTGCACGGCTTCCCGCGCCAGGGCGCCACGCACCGAGCGTGGATCATTCAGCTCTTTGAGCCGGCTCCGCAGCGCGCCCTGATCGGGCAACCCGCCATGATGCCCGTGGATGAGAAATGCCAGCGCATCAGCGAACGACAGCGCTTGCAGCGTCCCTGCCCCCTTGTGATCCACCGTCGGGAACCGCCGCCCCGGCTCCCGCGCGCACTGGTGCAGATAGCGCTGGAACGCCTCGCTCGCCTTGCCGGCGTCGTGCCACGCCCCTGCCCAGTACGCGAGCTCCTCTCCGCCGAACGCCCGGGCATACTCAGCCGCCCGCTCAGCCACCCGTTGCAGATGGTCGTCCAGCAGGTGCCACTCCCCGTCCTGATTCGGTGTATGCGCGTAGAGCATCGTGTTTCCTCCCGGCGGGCACGTTGATTCCGCAGGCAAACCAATGGCATCCTACGATCCCTGAACACACGTTCTCAAGGAAAGACACACGCGGAAATGACGATCCCGCCGGTGATTCCGCCTATCAACAGCCTTGAGTTGAACTCAGAAGGCCAATATAGCGTGGCGACGACGCTGCACCGCCCAGCGCCGCGCGGCGTGGCCAGCCTGGGCCACGCGCTCCGGATCCAGCGCTTGGCGGCGGGGCTGAGCCAGGCGGCGCTCGCAGCGCGGGTGGGGATGGGGCACTCGATGATCGCCCAACTGGAACACGGGACGTGCGGGCCGTCCCCGCCCCGTGGCCGCCGGAGACGCCCACGCCGACCGAAATATCGATGACCGCGCCCGGCGGGGCGTGCGCCCCCAGCTACCCGACGGTCTGCATCCCGCCGCCCCGGATCTCGCCTGCGGCGCCATCCTCTAGCGGCGATTCCCGGCGGTCGGCGCCGACCCGCACGGGTTCGACCGAGACCGCGACGGTGTCGGTTGCGAAGGCGGACCACCGCGCGGGGCAGGAAACTGCGCCCCGACCTGGTCGCTCACCTGGCGTTCCCCCGCACCCCGCGCTCGCCCGTCAGGTACGATGAGGCACCAGGTAAGCGCACTAGTGCCCGCCACCTCCCCGAGCGGCCAGCATCGGTCGGACTGCGGCCGCGACCGCCCCGGCCACGGCGACGGCGGGGAAAGCGACGATCCACGGCACCCACCGCACGCCGAGGAGCTGAACCGGCACCACGACGGTCCACGTCGCGAAGCCGACGAGGAGCCAGCGCCCCGGGTCGGCCGCTCCCGGCGCTCGCAGCGCGATCGCCAGGCCGAGTTGGAGGCACGTTAGCAGGAAGACTGCCCCGCCCAGCGTCCAAATCCCTGCGAGGCTGCAGAGCGCCGAGCATCCTGCAGCGCCCACCAGCGTAAGCCAGGCCCGCCCGCGCCAGCCGCGAACCGTCAAAGCGAGGGATGCCGCGAGGAGCGCGCCGAACGCCAGCGCCACGACGCATCGATCCCAGCCTAGGGCGCGCCGGCCGGGGAGGCAATGGGGCTGCCCATGGGCGGTGCCGCGGCGGCGCTCTCCTCCGCGTCTTCCGACGTCGCCTCGCCGCCGCGCTCGAGCACCACGGACACCACCTCGAGGTCGGCCGTGGCCGTCCCCGTGTTGTCGATCCTGCCGATGGCTCCGGATTCGCTGAAGATGCTGGCGCCGGCCGGGATGTCCATCACGACGCCGTCGACCGACGGCTCGCCCGCGATCGCCGCGCCGTCGGACCCGGTGACGGCAACATCTGCGGTGTCGCTGAGCGTGAGCGTCAGCACCCCCCTCTCGACGTAGAGCAGCACGGGGCCGGGGAACCGCATGTCAATCATCGCGCCCGGCTGGAGGTGGGCGCGTTCGAGGCGCAGGCTGGCTGCGTCCGATTCGGTCCACGGGAACGGGGGCGAGGTGGCGATCCGTTCGATGCCGAGGGGCGGTTCGGACGCGCCGGCGTGGGCGCTGATGCCCGCCCACGTCGCGGCCGCCAAAAGCAGGAGGATCACCGTTTGGGCCCGCATCGTCTGGCCTCCCGCGCACGGGGGCTGATCTGCGCCCCCGTGCGCCGCTGATTCAGGACCGTCGCGCTACCAGTACTCGCCCGGGTACCAGGCATAGTACCACTGCAGCAGGTTGATGCAGCTGGGGCCGGATGCCCAGATGTTCCCGACCCAGAAGTGGTATTCGTACGGTGTGACCTCCGCGACCACCTGGTCGTAGTAGGTGTGCGCGGTCGAGGTGCACGCCGGGAAGATGCTGTTGTAGAAGTGGCCGTTGGTCCAGGACGCCGCGTACGTTGAGGTGGCCTCGCAGCCGTAGCCCGCGTAGTACCCGGTCGTCTCGCGGTTCCACCCGTCCTCGCTCAAACGCCACCAGGTGTGCCCGCAAGTCGCCGACAGGATCGTCGAACCCGAGGTGTTGTCCTTCACCCGCGACCGGACGCGATTGACGTCGATGCCAAGGTAGTCCTCCCAGGCGTAGTAGACGGTCGCCTGCTTGTTGAGGTGCGTGTATCGATCCGAGACAGTAGGAAGCCCGCCCGCTGGGCCCGCCGACGCCCACAGCCGCTTGGCCCAGCCGGCCGCGCGCCCTTCGATATCGCAGACCCCCGCAGGCGCGTGGTCATCCCCGTCGGCCAGGACGGCCGAGCAGTCGACGTCGGGGCTCGCGGCCTTGGTTTCGTCGCTCTCCTCACCATCGGCCGCCGGGTACACGGCGTAGGCGGGGATGCCGCTCGTGACCTCGAACGTGCAGGTCTTCAAGTCAGCCTTCGAAAGCCAGCCGACCTGGGGCGTCGCCTGGTCGATCGGTTGCGAGAACCGGACACTGTAGATGCAGCTGCCGTCCTCAGTAAAGGCCCCCTGGAAGGTGTCGACCCAGCTGGCGGCGAGTTCCGGGACGACGCGTGGCTTCGCGAACGTCACGACCACTTGATCGTCGACGGCGTCCTGCGCCGCGGTGCCGGCGGCGCCCGCGCCGAAGACCAGGCCCGCGACGAGCGTCAGAGCGAGCGCGCCGAGGCGGTTGCGTCGAGCGTTGCGAATCTTCATACGGCCTCCTTTTCCCTTTCGAAACTGAGCCAAGCGCTCGCCGCGCATGCCACCATTCCGCGATGGCGAACGTGACGCAGGAGGTGGCGAGGGCGAGGAGGACGGGCGGAGGAGATTGGGTGGCACCTCTCTACTCCTTTCCAACTAACTAACTCTTTACTTACGCGGGGCGGCGCTGGCAAGCCCCCGGCCTCGCTGTCGCTTCCACACGGCATTCCCTGGTGGGAACGGGTGCATAGCGCGTCGCGCTCTCCCGGCATTCGCCCCGATGTTCCCTCGCCGGACTTCTCCGACACGCTGGCCGCCTGCATTCCAAGTCCCGGCTCCTCACGCTCCCGGCGGCAGCGTGCGCGAGGCACCGCCCGGCTCCAGAGGAAGAGGGGGCCGGGGGAATGAGAGCCAATCGTCCATGCGCGATCGGTTTGCCAGCCCACGGATGGCTGACACCTCACGAATCGAGACGCCACTGGTGCCTCCCTTCCCAGGGAAGGGAGCGAGCAAGCGCGTCCCTACCGCCCCCTGACTCCCGCCGGGGGTGGGGGCCGTGAATTTGCTACACTGCCGCCCATCAGAATGCTGGCCCGCCACGGGCGGGTCATCCGGTTCTCAAGCCACAGCCCAGCGCGGGAGGATGCACCGTGACTGACAGCACCGCCTTGGACCGCGTCCTTGCCATGATCGAGGCGCGCCAGGACGAAATCGTCGCCTTCGCCAGCCACCTCATTCAGCAACCATCCATCAACCCGGACCTTGAACCTAACCCCGACGCCGAGCGCCCCGCCCAGGAGTGGCTCCGCGACCAGATCGCCTCCTTCGGCGGCTTCGACATCGACTACTGGGAGCTCGCCCCCAACCGCCCGAACCTCGTCGCCACCCTTCCCGGCGCAGGCGGCGGCCGCTCCCTTGCCTGGTCCGCCCACACCGATGTCGTTCCCGTCACGCCGGAGCAAGCCGAGCAGTGGGAAGGCGCCGGCCCCTTCTCCGGCGAAGTCCGCGACGGCAAGCTCTGGGGCCGCGGAGCCTCCGATATGAAGGGCGCCATCGCCGCCTACGTCATGGCCGCCCGCATCATCAAAGACGCCGGTATCTCCCTCCAAGGCGACCTCAAGCTCGTCCAATCCATCGGCGAGGAAGCTGGCCGCCGCGATATCGGTTGCAATACCGTCCTCGACCGCGGCCACCGCACCGACTTCGCCATCTTCCCCGAGCCGTCGAATTTCGCGGTCTACCCGACCATCAAAGGCGAGATCTACTTCAAACTCACCGTCTTCGGGAAGTCAACCCACATCTGCAATCGCCACCTGGTCAACCAGCCCCTCCCGCACGGGATGGAGCGCCCCGGCGTCTCGGCCATTGACCTGATGCTCAAGTACCAGCTGGCCATCCTCGAGCTGGAGCGGCAGTGGAACCTCTGGCGGTCCAATCCTCACGTCCCGCCCGGTGGCATGTTCATCAACATCAACACCATGCAGGCCGGCACCTCCCTCACCTCCGTTCCAGACTCGGCCGAGGCCACCGGCTCACTCCTCTTCAACCCGGACCTCACCGGGCAGGAGGTCATGGACGAAGTCCGCGCCACCATCGACCGCGTCACCCAGGGCGACTATTGGCTCCGCGAGCACCCGCCGGTCCTCGACCTGCCGCTCGACTCCGAGAGCGCCGCGCCCTGGATCAAGGAGCCGGTCAACCTCCCGCACGACCACCCTGGCGTCGTGACCATCGTCGAGACGATGCAGCAGGTCACCGGCGAGACGCCCCCGGTGACGATCTCGCCCTTCGTCTGCGACGCCAACTTCTGGTTCCCGCTCGGCCAGCCGTGCCTCGTCTGGGGCGTCGGCGACCCGACCTACGGCATTCACGGCACGAACGAGTTCCTCCCCGTCGCCGACCTCATCAAGGCGACCAAGCTCTTCGCCGCCGTCACCATGGCCTGGTGCGGCGTCGCCTAGTCGAATCCTTCGGCGCTCACGTCTGATCCGCGCCGCCGCTTTCGGAACCGCTCGCCACGCGGTACCATAGCGGCGGCGCCCATCGTCGCCCCGCGCTCGTCGCGCCGGCGTTCCGGACGATCGAGGATCAACCGATGAGCACCGCTCAACCAACCATGTCCGTCCATCCCGAGGCAGAGGGTGAGCCCGAAGCGGCCAGCGACCCCGGTCGCCAGCTCGCGGCCGAGCTCGGCCGGCTCCGCGAACGCCTCACCGCCTACGAGCGACTCGATGGCCAGCTCGAGGCGATGATCGCCCAGCTCACCGATCTCCTGCGCGGCTCGGTCGAGCTTCGCCGCCGCACGCATCAGGAGATCACCGCCGCGCTCACCCGGTGCGAGGCGCTCATCAACGCCGACCGCGAGGCCCACCAGCGCCTCCTGGAGACGTTCCGCGCCGACCTCGCGGTCTTGCGCCAGCGCGCCAGCGCCACCAGCGCCACCGCCGCGCTCCTTCAGACACAGCTGGAAGAGCTCGCTTTCCAGCTGGACGCCAACGGTCACGTCCCCGCGCCGGCCACACCTCCCCCGGCGCAGCCCGTGGCACAACCCACGGTTCAGCCCACGGCTCAGCCCGCGCCACCCACCGTGCAGCCCGCGGCGCAGCGGGCGCAACCGGCGGCACAAACGCCGCCGCCCATGACCGCCCACTCTCAGCTGGTGGTGATCCAGAACGTGCCGAGCGTCGCCGTCGCGCTGACGCTCCAGCAATTCCTCGGGAGTCTCGAGCCGGTCACGGCGATGGCCGCTCGAGAATACGCCGCTGGCGAGCTTCGTCTCGAGGTCGAGACGCGCCGCCCGCTGACCGCCGCCGACCTGCAGGGTTGGCCAGGCGGCCGCCTCGCGCTCGTCGAGCAATCCCTCGACCGAATCGTCCTCCGCTACGCCCCGGACAGCCCCGTCACCCCTCCGGATACGCGGCGCCCCTGATATGACTTACGGGCTACTCGAACGCCTTTCCTTGCCCCATTCGGTCCAGTAGGGTAAGGTCAGGCAGCGCGCTCGGTCATAGTCTGAACCCGAGGAACCGCTGGCATGTTCGGCCGAGCGTGTCGGATCGCTCGGTAGCGCGGCGTCGGTCATCGCCCCGGCCCCCAAAGGGCAGGCGTCCCAAGCATGGTGGGAATCGTCGTGCCGGGAGCCCGGCCGGGCAAGCGGACGGAGGAACGCATGGATCACCAGGAACCCCAGAGTGGAGCCGGCACCAGCGGCGTGCCGAGAGAGTTCATCGCCCTGACGCACGGTCAGGAGTGGGTCGAGTTCTACGAGTCGTTCGACAAGCTCGTCCAGGACCACCTCCAGCGCTCCTCCGAGCTGCTTCGCCGCGCGCTGGCGCTGCCGGAAGTCGCCGATCGCGAGGTCGCGCAGGTCCGCGCGGAGATGGAGGCCAAGCTCGCCGCCGAGCGCGAGCAGAGCCGGAAGCTTCTCGGCCAGCTGCGCGAGGAGCTCGCCGCCAGCCAGCGCCAAGTCAGCGCCCTCTCGGAGAGCGTCCAGAGCCTGATCGCCGATCTCGATCGCCTCAACGCGCGGCTCGGCGAGTCGCTCCAGAGCTATGACGAGGAGAAGGGCGCGGCCGAGGCGGCGCCCGCTCAGGCCGAGAACCCGGTCATCGCTGGGGCCACGGATTCCTTCGTCGCCAGCGCGACCGCGACGGCCGAGGCTGGCGAGGCCACGCCGGAGCAGACGACGGGTGAGGCGCCGGTCGCCGTGACCGCCGAGGCGTCTTCCGAGGAGCCGGCGGCTGATGAGGTCGCCGCTCAGCCGGAGGAGCCGGCGAGCGCCCCGGTCGATCTCGCCGCGATCGCCGCGTCGGAAGCCGCCGAGCCCGCCAGCGAGACCACGGAGCCGGCGCCCGACGAGGCGCGCAAGGGCACGAACTACCTGAACGGCGACAACAGCACGGTCGATCGCCCGCGGCCGCACTGGCTCTCGGTCACGCGGATCGGCACTCGCTAGTACGCGCTCGAATCAACGACACTCTGACAGCAGCGGCCCTCGGTCAGTCCGGGGCCGCTGCTCGTTTGTCGATCAGAGTCGGATCACCGGGTTCCGCAGGGAGCCGATGCCGTCGATGATGATCTCGACCTCGTCACCGTCTTCAAGCGTGAACTCCGACGGCGGGACGATGCCAGTGCCGGTCATCAGAATGACGCCGGCCGGGAACTCGTTGTACCGACGCAGATACCCGACCAGATCCTCGAACGTCCGGTGCATCTGCGCCGTCGATGTCTCGCCTTCGAACTGAACCTCGCCGCCGCGCCGGATGATCAGGCGGATCGTCAGGTTTCGCGCGTCCGGGACTTCCCAGACCAGCGCGATGACCGGCCCGACCGCCGCGGCGCACATGTAGACCTTCGCCTGCGGGAGATAGAGCGGGTTCTCCCCTTCGATCGAGCGCGAGGAGACGTCGTTGCCGACGGTGTAGCCAACGATCTCGCCGCTGCTGTTGATGACGAGCGCGAGCTCGGGCTCCGGGACATCCCAGGTCGAATCGCCGCGGACGGCGACCGGCTCGCCCGGCCCGGACACGCGATTCGGCGTCGCCTTCAGGAACAGCTCCGGCCGATCGGCCTCATAGACGCGGTCGTAGACGGTCTTCTCGCGCGACTCTTCCATGCGAGCGTCGCGGCTCCGCAGGTACGTGACGCCCGCCGCCCAGATTTCCTGCTGGTCAATCGGCGCGGCCAGCGTCACCGACGACAGCGGCACACCGGTCGCCCCGCTACGGCGGACCGCCTCGATCCGGTCTCGCAGCTCGGCCAGCGACATTTGCAGCGCCTCGGCGAGTGAGCCGGGTCCGCCCGCGGCCCCCACGTCGATGACGTTCTCACCTTCGACATACCCTAGCCGTGGCTCCTCGCCATCGGCGCTCCGATACAGGCACAGCGGCACGAATGCACCCTCCTTGGCGTTTCACCGCACTCCACCAGCAAATGCAACGTACCGCACATCCTAGCGCACGCCGCGGATTCGGCGCTCGCGGTCCCGATCCGGCTGAGACGATGCAGCCTGGACCTGATAGAGTGGTCCTAACGGAGTTAACTAGAGAGAGGATGGAACGAGAAGCGGTACGTCTGCGCCACTCAGAGATCGAGCGACCGCTCCCCCGCGGGACCAGGAGCAGGAGCGAGTACATGATGCCCCGCACGAGTGAAATGAGCTCCGGCCACTCAGGTCAGCCTGAGCGCCCGCTGCTGGCCCGAGCGCGGCCGGGCCGCAGAGCCGTCAGCGCGGCGATCGGTCTACTCTCGCTGCTGGTGATGGTCGATGCGACGATTCACGCGCGGGACCTCTCCCGCGTCTGGACCGTGAACGGGGTCTCGCGGCTCACCGCGGAGGGTCAACACGCCATCGCGGCGTGGGCGGATTGGGCAGGGGTCTCCGGCGCGGGGATTGGGTTCTTGCTCGCGGTCGGCGTGATCGCCATATCCATCAACGCGCTACCCGGCCGGAGACTCTGGCGAAGCGCGCTGGTCCGGCCGCGCCCGAAAGCGCCGCGCCAGTCCTGATGCAGGCGCATCGCTCGCGGCGGTCACTCCACGGCATCGGGATAGACCTCGATCGGACCAAAGATGCCATTCATGCGGTAGGCGGAAGAATGCCCACGGGGGCATCCCCAGAACTGCCGGCGGATCGACGCGCCCGACGGGGCTCGCCACCAATGCGTGGAGAGAATGACTAAGCGCTTGTGGCAGCGCGGGCAGTTCGGGGCACGATCATCCTCGGGCGAGCCCTCTTGTGGCGAGCGCTGCACCGGCATCCGCGCCTCATCTATCTCTGTCGCCTCGATCGGCTCGGTATTACTCACGGGGCTTCAGTACTCCACTTGAATTTCCGGCCACGGTGACTTGGGGCCAGAGCGCTCCCCACCGCCTCGCGCGACAAGACGAAACCGCCGACGGAGCGTGACCACGCGAGACGCGTCGCACCTCGTCATCATTGGACACAAGCATGCGGTGATTGCCGCCGCGTCGCAATGTTTCAGTCCGGCCTGATCGTCCCGAGCCGATCGGGCCTTCCGGTACCGCCGACGAAGAACCGTTGCGTCACCCAATCCGCGCCGCATTAGCAGCACCCGTCCGGACAGGTACCTAACAGATAGAGAGGGGCGATGTTGCCACCGCCCCTCCAATTTGCTCGTGAACACACGAGACTTTTTAGGCCGGCGTTGCCTCCGGGCTCGCGGCCGGGGTCGCCTCGACCTCCGGGATCTCGCTGCAGTCGGCCACGTAGAGGTAACGCCGGATCTCGGGGTCATCCACGTTGTCGCGGGTGACGATCGAATAGCCGGTAGTGACTACCTTCTCGGACGGCGGTTGCTGCGTCTCGAGGTATTGGACGGCCATCTGGACCGCGGTGTAGCCAATGTCGTACGGGTGCTGAGCGATCAGGACGTCAACGATCTCGTTGCGGAGGTCAGCAACCTGCTTCGGCCCGGCGTCGAAGCCGACGATCTTGACCTGTCCTTGCTTGCCAGCCTCGCGCACCGCCGTCGCCGCGCCCTCCGCGCCGAAGAGGTTCGTTCCGAAGATGCCGGCGAGATCGGGGTGCTGCTGAAGCTTGGCGGCGGTCTGCGCCGCGGCCGTCGTCGGGTCGTCGTTGTTGTAGTCGAACCCAACGTACTCGATGTCCGGATAGTTCTGGATCTCCTCCTCGAAGCCCTGCTGGCGCTGATCGGTCGTCGAGACGCCGGCCTTGACGTTCTGGACGTAGACCTTGCCCTGGTTACCAATCAGCTCAGCGAGCGCCCGAGCCGCGATCCGGCCGCCCTCGATGTTGTCGGAGGCGATGTTGGCGAGCGCGATGTCAGCTTCGATTTTGGTATCGACCGTGAAGACGGCAATCCCAGCGTTGATCGCGTCCTGGATCGGGGCGATCATCGCTACCCGGTCGTTCGGCGCGATCAGGATGGCATCTGGCCGCGCCTGGACGACAGCGTTCAGGATCGGAGTCTGGAGCGTCGCATCGAAGGCGTCCGGGGCCTGCACCGTGAGATCCACGCCAAGCTCATCCGCGGCTCGCTGCGCTCCGCACGCCATCGAGATGTAGAACTCGTCTGCCTTGACGCCCTGGATCAGGGTGATCGACCAACGCTGGTCCTGGGCGGACACACGTCCCGAGCCGATGCAGTTACAGGCCGCCAAGCCGGCAGTTGCGGCACCCGCCTTGACCAGCCCGCGTCGCGTCAGTCTGATGCGGAACATGCCCATCCTCCTGTCCTATAGCTACTCGCGGCGCACACGGGCGTGCGCCCCGTCGCAGCTTCCCTAAAGCCCGGGAGCCGGTTGATTCGCGTAGCGCGATATATATCAACCGGCGCACCCGCGCGCAATCGGAAACGGCGGATTCGTTCCCGTTGCGCTACATGCGCTCCTCGGCAGCCCGGCGCCGCTGATCGACGTAGACAGCGACGATCAGAATCGCGCCGATCACGACCTGCTGCCAGAACGGCTGGATTCCACCGATGACGAGTCCGTTCCGCAGCACGGCCGGGATGAAGGTGCCGATGACGGAGCCGATGACAGTCCCGGTTCCGCCGAACAAGCTGGTTCCGCCGATGACGACGGCCGAGATCGCGTTGAGATTGTCGGTCGAGTGAGTGGACACCGAGGCGGTCGCGAACCGCGCGATATCCATCGCGCCCGCGATGCCCGCGAGCAGGCCGCTCACGGCATAGACCTTGAGCAAGTGGCGATCGACATCAATGCCGGCCCGCCGCGCGGCTGCCGCGTTCGAGCCAATCGCAAAGGTGTATCGGCCGAAACGCGTGAAGTGGAGCGCGATGATCGCGATCACGACGATGACCGCGGTGACGACGACCAGCACCGGCATAAAATCGAAGATTCGCCGTGCGCCGATCTTCGTTTGCACGTCATACGGCACGTACGGAACGCTCGCGCCTCGGGAGATGATCGAGGCGGCGCCGAGCGCCATCCCGAGGGTTCCGAGCGTGACAATGAACGGCGGCAGGCGCAGCTTGGTGATGATCAAGCCATTGACCAGTCCCCAGCCCAACCCGCAGAGAACGGCCACCGCCAAACCGACCGGAATGCCGATGTCCTGGTTCGGGAACTGATAGTTGCGGACCTCTTCGGGAGACCCCGAGAGTCGCACCATGACTTTCGCGCCGACGACCGCGGAGAAGACGAGGACGGAGCTCACCGACAGGTCAATGCCCGCCGTGATGATGACGAACGTAGCTCCGACCGCCAGCAGCGTCAGCTGGGAAGCATCGAGGGCAATGTTCCGGAAATTGACCGGATCGAAGAATTTTCCGCCCTCTCTGACGGTGAAGACGGCGATCAGGAGGAGCAGCACGAGAAAGACCCAGCCCGATTGAAAGTTGAGGCGGCGCATCAGCTCTCGCCGCGTGCGCCCCTCGGCCTGGGCTGACGCCGTTCGCGCATCCGCCATTTCAGGCTACCTCCGTCGCCGCGCCGGCCTTGGCCGAACCCGTCATCAGAGCCACCGCGTCGTCAATTGAGTCCCGCTGAGGATCGAGCTCGGCGACGACTTCCCCGAGCCGTAAGACGACGATCCGATCGGCGACCTCGAAAACGTGCGGCATGTTGTGGCTGATGAAGACGACCGGGATACCTTGTGCTCGCACCTGGCGGATGAGGTCCAGGACCATTCCCGCCTGAGCCACGCCGAGCGCTGCCGTGGGCTCGTCCATGATGACAACCTTGCTCGCCCACATCACCGCTCGCGCCACCGCGACGCCCTGTCGCTGGCCGCCGGAGAGGGTACTCATACGCCGCTCAGGATCGGGGATGCGCACCCGCAGCCGGGACAGCTGCTGGGCGGTTTCTTCCTTCATCCGCTTCCGATCCAAGAAGCCGAGCTTGCCGAGCAGTCCTGGCCGAAGCAACTCCCGGCCGAGGTAGATGTTGGCCACCGCGTCTAGATGCGGTGCGATCGCCAGGTCCTGGTATACCGTCTCGATCCCGATCGCCCGGGCATCGTGCGGGGTGGTGAAATGAACAGGCTGCCCCTGGAAGAAGATCTGACCGCCGTCGGGCTGGAGCACACCCGTCAGGACGTTGATCAGCGTCGATTTCCCCGCGCCGTTGTCGCCGATCAAGGCAACGATCTCAGCGGGATAGACACTCATATTGACCCGCTTCAGGGCCTGGACTGGCCCAAACCATTTCTCGATGTCCCGCGCCTCCAGCACGGGCTGATCCCGATTCGCCATACGCCCCTCATCGCCAGGTAGCCGATCCTCTCGCACTGGCGCGCTCCTCGGTACATCCATAGTCATTAGTTATCTATTCGCAAGCATACCAGCAGAGAGGCTCGGACGCTGTCTCACGCACCGAGCCTCTCTCGTCTCGCGGCATCCGCCGCGTACTTGGGATGGTTCTGGGGTTAGTAGGTCGCCCGACCGCCGGAGAGATCGAAGACGGCGCCGGTGGAGAAGGTCACCTCATCCGAGCACAGGAAGCAGGCCAGCGCTGCCACTTCATGCGGTTGCCCGACGCGTCCCATCGGGATGCGGCTGGTCATGTAGCGGATGTGCTCCTCGCTGACCTGCTGCAGGATCTCCGTCTCGATCACCGCGGGGGTGATCGCGTTGATGATGATCCCCTTCGTGGCCACTTCCTTGGCCAGCGCCTTGGTGAGACCGATCACCCCCGCCTTCGCCGCGGAGTACGGGACCGCGTTTGGGTTACCTTCCTTGCCGGCAATCGAGGCGATGTTCACGATCCGCCCATAGCCCCGCTCGAGCATCACTGGCACGACAACGCGGCAGCCAAGGAAGACACCGGTGAGGTCAATGTCGATCACCTGCTGCCACTCTTCCACCGAGAGTTCCCACGCCGGCGCCGAGCGACCAGCGATCCCCGCGTTATTGACGAGGATGTCGATCTTCCCCCAGCTTTCCTTCGCCCGCTCCACCGCCGCGTCCCACGATTCCGGCGAGGTGACATCGAGCCGCTGAGCGATGGCCGCCGGACCGATCTCCGCCGCCGTGGCTTCAGCGCGCGGCTGATCGATGTCAGCGATCATCACGTTCGCCCCCTCACGCGCAAGCCGCTCGGCGATCGCCCGCCCGATCCCGCGCGCCGCTCCCGTAACGATCGCCGCCTTCCCTTCGAATCGCACCCCTCGACTCCCTTCTCTCCACGCCTGGCGCAATTCACCGCGCTGGGATGCTCCCCCCTAGCTCTTGGCAGCACCCCGAGCGCCGTCCACGCCCCGGACCGTCACCAAGAGATTCTTCCACGATTGACGGGCTCGCCGGGCGGTGATACCACTACGCCCGCCTAATCCGCGAACACGCTTTCATGGTTGCGAACAAGCGCGTCGCACCAGGAGACTTCGCTCCGTGAGCCGCGATCAAGATCGCACCAACCGCCCAGTCACGCAAGAGGAGCGGGACGCCATGCCTGAATCACCTCGATCCACTCCACCGGCCGCGCACTCCGGACACACCGCGGCGCGGGCTCGCGCTTGAAATGCGGCTCAACGTTGATATCGACACACCGGATCGGCGCGTCACGGCAACCCGGTGGCGGGAGGACGCCAATGACCATGGACAAGCGATACGAGATCGTGGATGTCCGCACCTATCTGCCCATCGGCCAGCGAGAGGGCGGTGGCGATCCGATCCGCACCGAAGGGCACTGGATCGTCGATTCGCTGGTCGCGAACCCGATGTCCTTCTATCCCGAGTACAAGGCGAAGCGAACCAGCTGGGGCATCGAAGCGTTCGGCACGTTCATCGTCCAGATCGAGACACGGTCGGGCGAGACCGGCATCGGGATTAGCCAAGGCGGCGAACCCGCCTGCCTCATCGTCGAGCAGCACCTCAATCGCTTCCTTCTCGGCGCCGATCCGCGTGATGTCGAGCGGATTTGGGACCAAATGTGGCGCAGCACGCTCTACTACGGACGAAAGGGGCTCGCGATTCGCGCGATCAGCGCGGTGGACCTCGCGCTCTGGGACCTCTGCGGAAAGCTGCGCGGCGAGCCGGTCTATCGCCTACTCGGCGGCGAGACCAAGGACGTCATCCCCTGCTACGTGACCGGCCCCAAGCCAGCGCGCTACAAGGAACTCGGCTTCTTCGGCGCGAAGCTGCCGCTGCCCTACGGCCCAGCAGATGGCCAGAAGGGACTCGAGGCGAACGTCGCGCTCGTCGCGCAGGCGAGGGAAGAAGTCGGCCCTGATTTCGACATCATGCTCGATTGCTACATGGCGCTCGATGTGCCATACACGATCGCCCTCGCCGAGGCGCTGCGCCCGTACCGCGTTCGCTGGATCGAGGAGCCACTGCCGCCCGACGACTACGACGGTCACGCCAGGATCAAGGCGGCGTGCCCGTGGCAGCTGTTCACGACCGGCGAGCACGAGTACACGCGCTATGGCTTCCGCGAGCTCATCAGCCGCCGCTGCGTGGATATTCTTCAGCCGGATCTCAATTGGGTCGGCGGCATCACCGAAGCGCGAAAGATCGCCGCGATGGCCGCTGCCTACGACATTCCTGTCGTTCCCCACGGGAGCGGCGTCTTCAGCTCCCATTTCGTGATGGCATTCACCAACGCCCCGTTCCAGGAAGTCTTGGCGTTGAGCCCCGACGGGATGGACCTTGCCCCGCTCTTCGGTGATCTCTTGCGCGGCGACCCGCTTCCGGAGAACGGCACCGTCCGCCCGCCAGAGCGGCCCGGGTGGGGGATCGAGCTCGACCACTCGCGCGTTCGGCCCGGCGTGGCGCCACGGGAGTGAGGCATCCCTGCGGCGCCACGGCGGCGAACAGTGAAGCCGAACGCGCTATTTGCTCCGCTTACCAGTCTGCAACCGAGCCGTCCTCGTGCCAGAGGGTCGGCACGTCGACCGGCTGGTAAGGATGCGCGGCACAAACCTCGAGGTTGAGATCGGTGCCGAGCCCCGGCTCGTTCGGCAGCTCCGCGTAGCCGTCCTTGATCCGAACCGGATTGATGAGCAGCTCGTCCCGCCAGGGCGGGTCGTCGGCGACCCACTCTTGGATGACGAAGTTCGGGATGGCGGCATCGAGGTGGAGCGAGGCCTTCGTGTTCACCGGGCTCAGCGGATTGTGTGGCGCGACGCCGACATAGGAGACCTCGGCCATCGCCGCGATCTTCTTCCCCTCGAGGATTCCGCCGCAGTGGGCGAGGTCCGGCTGGAGCAGCGCCGCCGCCTGCCGTTCCAGAACCTCGCGGAAGCCCCACTTCGTGAAGAGCCGCTCGCCGGTCGCCACTGGAATCCCGCACTCGCGCGCGACCGTCTCCATCGTCGCCGGGTTCTCCGGCAGGCACGGCTCCTCGTAGAAGAGGATGCCGAATTCCTTGATCGCCTGCCCCATTACGATAGCCATCGCGGGGCTGAGCCGGCCGTGGGCATCCACGGCGAGATCAATATCCGGCCCAACCGCGAGCCGCACCGCCTCCATGATCTTGACCGCCCGCCGCACCGCGGCCGGTCCGTCAACCGGCTTGGTTGGCCCGAACGGCGCGAGCTTCATCGCGGTGTAGCCCTGCTCGACGAGCCGCAGCGCGCTCTCGGCGATCTCTTCCGGCGTCTCACCCCGCGGACCGTTGGCATAGACGCGAATCCGGTCCCGGCACGCCCCGCCCAAGAGCTGGTAGACCGGCAATCCCACCGACTTGCCGAAGATGTCCCACAACGCTTGTTCGACGCCGGAGATCGCCGAGTTGAGCACCGGCCCGCCTCGCCAGAACGCGTGCCGGTACATCGCCTGCCAGTGGTGCTCGATCCGGAGCGGATCCTTCCCAATCAGGTATCGCTTGAGCTCGTTGACCGCGGCGACCATTATCTCGGCTTTCCCTTCGAGGGTCGCCTCGCCGGTGCCGATGATCCCTTCGTCCGTATGAACCCGGACGAAGACCCAGTTGCGAAACCCGCCAAAGACAACGATCGTCTCGACATCGCGAATCTTCATAGCTTCCTCCAGGGGTTAGGGGTTGGGGGTCGGGGGTCAGGGAAGGAAAGACTTCTTCCCGAGGCCTATGAACCGGGAATATCCCCAACCCCTGACCCCTGACACCTATCCTTTCACACTACCCGCCGTGAGGCCGGCGATGAATTGGCGTGAGAGCAGCAGGTAGGCGCCGACGACCGGCAGGACGGAGATCGTGACGCTGGCGAAGATCAGCCCCCATTCGGTCGAGTAGGTGCCACGGAACGCCATGATTCCGACGGGCAGGGTCATCTGGTCGGGATCGTTGATGAGGATGAAGCCGAGGAAGAAGTCGTTCCACATCCAGACGCCGTTGAGAATCACCACGGCGGCCAGCGCGGGACGGGTCAGCGGCAGCATGATGCGCCAGAAGACCTCTAGGTGGCTCGCGCCGTCGATCCGGGCGGCATCCTCCAAGTCTTTCGGCAGGACACCGAAGAATCCGGTCAGCACCAGAACGCCGAGAGGAATGCCGAACACGGAATAGACGACGATCAGCGACCATAGGCTGCCCAGGAGGCCGATCTGGCGGAACATGATGAAGATCGGGAGGATGATGAGCTGCACCGGCACGACCAGTCCGCCGACAAAGAGCAGGCGAAGGCCGAGCCGGCCGCGGAAGCGGAATCGCGCGAGGCCGTAGGATGCGAGGCAGGCGAACACCGTGCTGAAGAACACGCCGCAGACCGTCGCGATGACGCTGTTCCGCAGTGACGACTGAATGTTGGCCTCGTCCCACGCCTTGCGGTAGTTGAAGAAATCGAAGGATTCGGGCAGGCCGTATGGCCGGTCGAAGAACTGATCGACCGTCTTGAACGACCCGAGTACGACCATCACGATCGGGATCAGCACGAAGGCGCAGACAATGAGCATGACGCCGTGCCAGACGATTCCCCCAAGTAGCCGTCGGCCATGCTTCGCGCTCATTGCAGCGCCTCCTCTCGCCGCCCCAGCACCCGGATCAAGAGCCCGGACATTCCCGCGAGGAACACGAAGAGCGTCACGCCTTCCGCCATCGCGTAGCTCATCCTCGTCGCCGCGTTGAAGCTGCTGGTGCCGAACGCCTCGCCGTAGATGAGAACGCCGATGACGAGCGTCGCGCCGTCCGGCGCGCCAGTCGAGCCGCCGAGCACATAGATCAGGTCGAACGCGCGGAAGATCAGGATGAACGACAGCGCGGTCACGATCGTGAACGCCGGCGCCAGCATCGGGAACGTCACGTCGCGGAACACCTGCCAGCGCTTCGCTCCGTCAATCAGCGCGGCGTGCCGCAAGTCTTCCGGGACGTTCTGCAGACCGGCCAGGTAGAGCACGACGGCCATCCCGTTCCACTGCCAGAACTGGACGAGATACACCGTCTTCATCGCCCACTTCGGGTCGGCCTGCCACTCTTGCTGCAGGCTCCCGAGCCCGATGTCGCGCAGCACCGGATTGACGATGCCGATGATCGGGTCGAGCATCAGCACCCAGATGATTCCGGTCGCCACCGCCGACATCACCACCGGCAGGAAGATGATCGCCCTGTAGACGTGGGTCATCGGCGAGCGCCGGTTGAGCATCATGGCGAGGCCGAGCGAGACCGTGTTCTGGAGCACGAAGATGACGGCGAAGAGCTTGGTGGAGTTCCAGGCCGCCTTGCGGAACCGCTCGTCGTGCAGCAGCTCCTTGAAGTTGGCGAGCCACACCATCTTGCCGATCGGGCCGATGCCGGTCCAATCGAAGAGACTCAGATAGAACGAGCGAATCGTTGGATAGATAAAGAGGATGCCGTACGCGACCAGGGCGGGGAGGATGAACCAGAGATGCGGTCTGCGCTCCCACGACCGGCGCTTTGGCTGGTGGAGACCGGCGCTATCCCCAGGCAGGGCAGACGGTAGCGCAGCCCGGGAGGGGCTGTTTCCTCCTGGGCTGCGCATCTCCGGTTGCTCCAAATTCGATAGGTGATGATCCGGCATCGGGCGTTAGGCGTTCGGGTTTGGCTTGACCGCCGCCTGCATCTCCTGCGCGAACTGCTCCGCCGTGAGCCGCCCGGTCCACAGACCACCCTGATTGTTCTGAACCGCGGTAACGCTGTCGCTGACCTCCGGCAGGTCGTACCAGACCGCGACATCGCCACCCTGGGACGCGGCGACGGTCTGCGCGCGGATCGGATCGTCCGACTCCGTGACCTCCTTGTGGACCGGAAGCGCGATCTTGTCGGAGACGAGCTGCTGCGCCTCCTTCGTCGCGAGCCAAGCGACGAACTTGGTGGCCGCCTCCTGCTTCTCCGGCGAGGAGAACCGGCTGACCGTGTAGAGGAGCTCCAGGCCGGTGGTCGTCGCGGACTTGCCAGCCTCCGGTCCCGGCCAAGCGATGAAGCTCAGATCCGCCTCCGGATTGACCTGGCGGAAGCCGGTGAAGTCGGCGGTGCCGGCGACCATCATCGCGCCCCGGCCATTGGCGAAGATCGCCTTCGCGGTGACGTAGTCGGTCGCCTCGAACCCGGCGTTGTAGTAGGGCTGCAGGTCGAGGAGCAGCTGCGCGGCGGCGACGACCTCCGGCTCAGTCAGCTGCCGCTCGCCACGGCGCAGCGCGGCGAACCCGTCAGGGCCGAGCACGCTGGACGCGAGGCCGATGTACATGAAGTACGGGTGCACCCAGTCCTTGGCGCCGAGCACGATCGGCGTCTCGCCAGCGTCCTTGAGCGCCTGGCAGACCGACAGCAGCTCGTCCCACGTCGACGGCGGCGTCAGGCCGTGCTTCTCGAAGATCGGGTTCTGGATCGCCAATCCGACGGTGTACGCCGCGAGCGGGCAGCCATAGACCTTGCCATCAACCTCGACCTGGGTCCGCGCGGTCTCGGTGAGGCCGCTGATGTCCACCTTGCCCGTGAGGTCAATGAACGGCAGCTCGCCGCCGGCAGCGACGCGGACGAGGATGTTGCCCTCGAGATCCCCGAGGATGTCGGACGGCTGACCGCCGGTGATCGCCGTCTGCAGCTTGGCGTTGTAATCCGGGCCGGGAATCTCTGTCAGTTGGATCGAGATGTCGGGATTCGCTTCCATGAAGGCCGTCAGGATCTCCTCCATCGGGTCCTTCCACTCAGGGTGATTCCCCCAGATCGTGAGCTCGACCTTGTCCTGCGCGGCCGCCCCGCGCGTGCGCAGCGCCAGCGGCGCGCCGAGCGCCGAAGCAGCCGCTACGCCCCCCATCCCCTTGACAATGGAGCGACGAGAGACACGCGTCCCCAAGAACGACTCAGACACGTTCAATCCTCCTCTCAGCAAGGCGTACGCCGCTGCTTCAGCAGACCTCTGAGTGGGGCCAGATGCTAGCAACCGCGTGGGAAGGTGTCAATCACTTTCCGAGCGCATTGCGACCGATTTCTCTGCGCCGAACGAGACGCGCCCCTCCAAGTCCGGCCGCAGCACGACGCTTTCCTGCTCGTTGGGGTCCGTCCGGGCGAGGACCGCGGTGCACGGCTCGGTGTCGCTGAGGTTCGCCGGGAGATGCGGCATGCCGGCGGGGATATAGACCATGTCGCCCGCGCCGCAATGCAGCACGTGCTCCAGCTGCTCCCCGTACCACATCGTCGCCTGACCGCTCAGGACGTAGATGGCCGTTTCGTGGTTCTCGTGCAGGTGCGCCTTCGCCCGGCCACCCGGCGGGATCGTCAGCAGGTGCATGCAGATGCCGACGCTGCCGACACTTTCGGCGGAGACTCCGTGGAAGTAGTCGAACCCTTGTTTCCCCGCGTACGTTGACTCGGCGCGAATGACGGCGCAGGTCCGCCGCCCCTCCGCGGCGCCATGTCCCGGTGCGCTCATGGCTCGTTACCTCCTCTCGCTGGCGCCGCCGGCTCGGCGCGAGGTCACGCGCCGCCTGCCGTCAACGTCACGATCTCGCCAACCTGCAGCTCTCGCACCTTGCAGCCCGCGTCTAGCTTCTCGCACCACTCCGCGAAGACGCGGGGATCGAGCGTGGCGCCCGGGCCGAAATCTTCCGGCGCCCACATGTCGTAGTGCATTGGAATCGCCACCCGAGGCCGCACGTGCCACATGAGGAGCGCCGCTTCGTAGACGTTCATGTTGCCGCCGACACCGTTGATCGGGACGAAGACGACGTCGATCCGCTCATTCGACATCGCGCGCAGTCGTGCGTCATATTCGGTGTCCGCGACGTTCCAGATTCGCACTCCGCCGATGTCGAGCAGGAACCCGACCGCATCCGGTGTCAGCGCGGTGTCCTCGTCGTGCCGCGCAAACGTCGCAGTGACCGAGACGTCACGCAGCTGGTAGCTCATGCCCCGGTTCAAGAGCGCCGTTCGCTCCTCCGACCAGCCCCAGGCTTGCGCGCGGACAGTGACCGAGATCGGGCCAGCAATGATCCCCTGTGCGTCGCGCGCCCAGAGCTTGACCGTCGGCGCATCGAGATGGTCTTCGTGCCAATGGGAGACGAGGAGCAGGTCGGGCACGAGCCGAGCCGGGTCGATCGCTGGCGGCACGACTCGCCGCATACCCCACGTGTACTCCGCCCAATCCGAGAGGTACGGATCCATCATCACGACGACGCCGGCAGGCGACTTCAAGAGGTAGCCAGCCTGCCCCAGCCAGACGCACGCGACGGTCCCCGGCGCGACCTCCAGCTCCCGGATTCGATCCTCCAACCCAGACCCGACGCCCTGCATGCGCTCCTCCCCTGCCACGCCACGCTCGCCGTCTCCAGCGGACGGCTCACCGCGAGCTGGCCTGACGCACGTCACGTATCCGAACTCGCCGCAAGCGGATATGCTCATCATACGCCGTGTCGCAAACATCCGCAGCGAGAGCTCGGCAGCGTGCGACGCGCGCTCAGGCGAGAGCGCCTTATCTCAGGTGGCGTTCAACCGAGGTCGCGCCTCAATCAACCATGCGCAGCTTCGCTGGCGTCGGATCGATCGAGGTCAGCACCGGCCGCTGCATGTGGCCAAAGGAGACGATCGCCTGACCGGGCGCGAGGCTCGGCAGGCGGTCCCACAGGCCGTCATCAATGCCGCCGACCGATCGACGCAGCAGCGAGACGACGTTCGCGTCGCTGATCTTGTGGATGATCCAGTTGTTGATGAGACCGTAAAGCTCCGCGGGCAAATGTCCCGGCAGCTGCGTGACGAAGACGAGTCCGAGCCAGCGCTTGCGGCCGCGCTTGGCGATCCGCGTCACCTGCGCGAAGAGGTGCGGCATCCGGCCGATGCGCTCGCGGGAGAGGAACTCGTGCGCTTCCTCGACAATGACGAGGGTTCGCGGCGGCGCCACGCCCTTGCGTTCCGCGTCGGCGTAGGCATCCTCTTGCGCCCGCTGGATGCCGCGCAGGATATCGGCGATGACGAGGTTGTTGAGATCGGGCGAGTCCGTATCCGAGAGGTCAATGATGCTCACCTGCCCCGGCACCAGCAGCGAGGCATAGTCGAGTGCCCGCGCTTGCGGATTGTCAAACACCCGCAGCCGCTGCAGCCGGCCCAGCTTACCGAGCAGTGCCCGCCAACTGACGGGGCTATCCGTCTTGGCCCCGGCGACCACTGCATTGATCTCACTCTCGCGCTGGGCAAATTCACGTGAGGAGATGACGAAGGAATCCGCCTTGCTCGCCTTCGCCTCGAGCGCGCGCGCGACGTCAATCAGGTGGCCGAGCGTCATGCCCGGGAAGCCTTCCTCGAACTCGTCGAGCTGCAAGTCGTCCACCTCTGAAATGTGGAACTTGCGCAGCAGTGTCTTCGCGACGTCATAAGCGAGGAAATAGCGTTGCTGCTGGGCGTCGGTCAGATCGAGGATCTCCGCCACGGTGTACGGTGAGAGCCGGCAGAAGCGGAGTCCGAACGCGTGCCGATTGGGATGACTCGGATTCGACGACTCCCGGCCGATCAGGTGATGGATTGTCAGGTCGGAGACACCATGGCGAGCCAGGCCGCGCTCGTGCAGCAAGACCTGCATCTGTGGGTCGTCGGTCGGCTCGCTGAGGTAGGTGTACTCCCCCTCCACATCGAGCACGACTGTCGCGATGCCCGCCCGCTGCGCCTGCGCGATCAGCCCCGCGACAGTCGTTGACTTTCCACCACCGGTGGTGCCGATGATGCCGGTGTGACGCGGCAAAACGCTCTTCTTGTCCGAGGGAATGCCGACGACCAGCCGGTCGTGCCCGACCGCCAGTCCGAGACGCACATCGCCGCCGACGCCGAGCGCCTTCGCCGTCTCCTCCTCGTCGAGGACGAAGACGGGACTGTTCGGGAGCGGCCGGAAACGCGGCGGGCTCAACGCCCCATCAATCCGCTCACCGAGTAACTGCACTTGCACCCGGCCGTGATATCGCGGCATGAAAATCCCACCCCGCACCGTCGTCGTCACGACGAGCGGCGCGTCGGCGCGAATGCCATCCGGTTCCGCGAAGGGGCCGCTGACGACGACGCCGAGATACTCGCGGCCGTCTGGCACGCTTTGAATTCGGACGAGCGATTGCGACGGCAGCCGCTGGACGTGCTCACGCGGCAGCAGGACGGTTACAGAGCCGTCCTCGCTGCGCGGGCTGTCGAACATCGTCCGCCCGACCGATCCGGCGTACTCCTCCGGCTCCTCCCAGCTTCCGCCAACGCGGATCGAGTCCTCCTCCAGGGCCGCCAGCGCCTCGGCCGGGAACTCGCGGATGGTCTCCGGGTCGATGTCGCCATTCTGCTTGGGTTCACCGATGCCGTTCGTCATGCGTCATCTCCCTTCGCGTCACTCACCGAAGCGACCGCGTTTCCCGCTCGCCGAGGTAGCTGTACGGGTGGCCAGCATCGAGATAGGCCAGGTGAACCGAATCGTGGAAATCCGCTGGCCCGAAGATCGTGCGGCAGACGGTGTCGGCGAGATCGATCAATGTCGGGAACGCGCGATGCTCCTGCAACGCGCTATCGGCCATCGCGATCAGCGCCGCCTCGTGGACATGGTCGCGGTGGGCATAGAAGAGCCGCGGCGGGCCGAGCGTCGAAATGCGGTAGACGCCGATCAGCACCTGCGGGCCGATTTCCTCAACGAAGTCGCGCGCTCGCAAGAAGTGGGTGCGATCGTAGTGGTACCGGTCAACGATGTCTCGCAGGCGCTGCGCGGCGGAGTCGATGACCGCGTATTCGAGCGGCTGCAGAGCGTGGCCGATCGTGAGCAGGCCGCCTTCCTTCGGCGCGCTCGGCACGTAGACGAATTTGCGGTGTTCCGCGATCAGGCGACGCAGAAGCGGCAGCGCCGCATCGAGCAACGCCATATAGCCGGAGCCGGAGAGCAGCTCCACCGGGACCGGGTTGCCATGCCCCATCCGCCACGGCGCCTCTGACCGCTCCAGCATCGCCGCACGCTCGGCGTAGGCGAGGATGCCCCGCTGCGCCAAGTCGCTGAGCTGGCTGCGCCGCTCCGGCTGATCGACGCCCGCCCGCCGCTGGCGTTGATCGAGCAACTCCTGAGCCTCACGGATCGGATCGGCGAATTCCGTTCGCAGATCGCGCCGGTAGAGTCGGTGTACCCACGAGCCGCTGTCACCCCGATAGCTGACGAGGCAAACACCGACTTGGGTGATCGTGACCGCCAGTGTGTCATGACCGGCAAACGTGCCGTCAACCGCCTCGACGCCGCCATTGAACAGCACCAGCTTGTGCGCGCGAGCGATATCCTCCGGCGAGACGCGGAAGACGCCCGCCACCGGCACATGAGGCCGAGGTCTGATCATGGGCAGAACATCGCGCCGGATGGTCGCCAGTACGCTGTCCTCATGCGCGAGCGCGTTCTTCACCTCCGACTCGAGCCGATCGTAGAGACGCGCCAGGTCCTCGCCCGGCAGCCACGTCTCCAAGTCGAGCGTCCGCGCCAGCGGCTCACCGAACGCCTTTTGGAAGGCCTCGTCGGCAAGCAGGTGCTCGTCGGCTCGCTCGCTTCGCGTGCGACGGAGCGGGGTCGGCTCACGTGCGGGGTCGTTCGCGGGGGATGCGGACATGGGTCAGCCTTTCGCGTGCGGGGTTACGGCGCGCTTAGCCACTCGAGGTAGGTGCGAGGACGACGGGAGCGGCTGAGCTCCCGCGCGTACCGCTCAGCCTCGCCTCTTGGCAGGCCATAGCGGTCCCGGAGCACGGCCTCCAACCGTGCGTCGTCAATCCGGCGCAGCTCCGAGGCGGGAGCCAGCAGCTCCCAAGCGAGGCGATCCGCGCGATACTCCACGGCGGCGGCCCGCGCGCCGGCATCGCCGCTGCGCTCCATCAGATGCGCGTGCACGCCGAGCGGACACCCGGTCAGCGCGGAGTGCACCCGCTCCTCTGGCGTCGGCTCACGCCGGCCGTCCAGCACATCGAGGACGCCCGGCCCAATCGCTCGCAGCGCGCGCTCGCGCGGCTCGTGGTAATCCAGGAGGAAGTGCGCGACCTCGTGCGCGATGGTGAACCGGCGCTCATCCTCCGGCTCCGCGCCGTCCACGAAGATGATGCCGTGACCGCCACTCGCGACCAGGCAGCCGCGCAACCGGCGGTTGCCGCTCTCGAAGCGATACGGGATGCTTCGGCGCTCCAGCCAAGCTTCGATCCGCTCCAAGCCGAGCATCGGCAGGAACACGACGGTGACGGGCAGGACCAAGGAGACCGCCGCCTGGATGTCGCGCGGCGGACGCGGAGGACCTCCCGCGGCGGTCCAGAAGCGCTCGGCCAGGTCTGCCAGCCACGCCTCGTTCATTGCTCCTCGTCCTCGTCGGCGGCAGGCTCTTCCGCGTCGCGCGCGGCGGCCGCGACCTGCCTCCAGCCGGTCGCCTCAACCGCCTCCCTGAGCGCCTGAGTCGCTTCCACCTGCCGAATCAACGTCGCGAGCCGAGCGGGATTCGCGCCAAACCGCTCCGCGATCGCTCGGACATCCTCTGCAAAGCGGTCCGCTCGCGGACGCAAGCACAGAGCCATCGCGCTGATTTGCTCGATCGGCATGTCCAGCACGCGAGCCAAGCCCGCGTCATCCAACCCTTCTTCCTCGCGATACCGCGCGAAGACCCAGGCCAGGAATCCAGGCCGCTCTTCCGCCCGTCGCGCCGCGTAACGCAGCAACTCCGGCGACGTCTCGCCAGGGGACGACTGCCCGCGCGTCTCGTCAGCCATGGCACCCCTCGCGCGCTCGCCGTATGCGTTTCGTGAGCCGGTCCTTTATCGTGTAGAGCCGCTTACGCAGCACTTCTGGCTGGCCCTGCCTGCCGAGCGCCTGGATGTACACATCCGTTTCCCGCACCCCATCCATCATCAGCTCGAGCACGATCCGCTCCTCTTCATCCTGGGCCATGGCTAACAGGCGCTCACGGAGCGACCGCTCAGACTCCTTCCCCGCGACCACATCGGCGAGATCGCCGTGCTCTGCCAAGCTATTCCGCGCCGGCGTCGAATTTTCGACATGTTCGTCAAATGGAATATGCTGACTCGTCCTTCGATGCTTTTCCAGAAGGTTTCGGAGGTCGCCCTGCGCGGACATGAAGAGATAGCCAGAGAGCGATCGCTTCGCCGGATCGTATTGCTGCGGTCGCCGAGCGTAGTTGAGGAGCGCTTCCGTTACCGCGTCGTTGACGAGATCGGGATCAGTCTCCGGATTATTGCGCTGGAGCTGCCTCACCAAGCGGCCGAGGAAATGCACGCAAAGATCGGAGGCGGCTAACGGATCCCCCTCGAGTAGCCGCTGATGGATTTCGTGCTCGAAAGTCGCTTCGTCGGACGCCGGCTCAATCACCGTTCATATCCTTCGCCGGCACGGCAGATATTACGGATAACGCCACCCAAATACCTTAGCAATTCTGGATTCTTCCTGCATGGCCGGTCGGTACCAATTGGTCTCTTCGATGGCTCTCGACGGCCGATGCTCCGCCCAGCGCGGCACCACTTCCCAACCGGTGACAAACGTCAGCCGCGATGCATCTGCTGACGACTTTTTTCATCTGTGCGAAACTCCCGTTATACAGTTGGGGAATCCGAGCCGGGATGCGTGACGGTGCTTTGCCCGGCAACGTTGACGACAGAGAGGATCTCGATGAGCAGCGCGAACGGCAAGAACGGACACGGAGAAGGCGCCGATCTGCGGCATATGAGCCGCAACATCCTGGACGGCGTCGAGCGCGCCGGCGCTCGCGCCATGCTCAAGGGGATCGGCCTGACGGACGAAGATCTCCGCAAGCCGATGGTCCTGATTGCCAACACCTGGATCGAGACGATGCCGTGCAACTACGGCCTGCGCACGCTCGCCCACGCCGTCAAGGAGGGCGTCCGCGCGGCCGGTGGCACGCCGATGGAGGTCAACACCGTCGCGATCTCCGACGGCGTGACAATGGGCACCGAGGGGATGAAGACCTCCCTGATCTCCCGCGAGATCATCGCGGACTCGATCGAGCTGGTTGGCCGCGGCCACATGTTCGACGCGATGATCGGTCTTGGCGCCTGCGACAAGACGCTGCCTGGCCTCTCGCTGGCGCTCGCCCGCCTCAACATCCCCGGATTCCTGATTTACGGCGGCACGATTCTCCCCGGTGAGGTCAACGGCAAGGAGGCGACCGTCCGCTCCGTCTACGAGGCGATCGGCGCGTTCAAGGCCGGGAAGATCACCGAGGAAGAGTTGAAGCTGATCGAGGATCACGCCTGCCCGACCCACGGCGCCTGTGGCGGCCAATACACCGCCAACACGATGGCGATGGCGATGGAGTTCCTCGGGCTTTCGCCGCTCGGCACCGCCTCGCCGCCGGCCGTCTCCTTCGAGCAGGCTGAGCAGGGCATCGGGACGCGCGGCGATGTCGTCAACCCGCGCAAGATGGAGATCGGCCGGCGCGCGGGCCAGCTGATCATGGAGCTGCTGCGTAAGGGCATCAAGCCGCGCGACATCCTGACCCGCGAAGCGTTCGAGAACGCGATCGCCGGCGTTGCCGCGAGCGGTGGCTCGACGAACGCTGTGCTCCACCTGCTGGCGCTGGCGCGCGAGGTTGGCGTTCCGCTGACGATTGACGACTTCGATCGCATCTCGCGCCGCACGCCGCTGATCTGCGACCTGATGCCGGGAGGGAAGTACGCCGCCGCCGATCTCGACAAGGCCGGCGGCACGCCGCTGATCGCCAAGCGCCTGATCGAAGGCGGCTACCTGCGCGGCGACCTACTGACCGCCAGCGGGCGGACCTTCGCGGAGGAGTCGGCGCAAGCGGTCGAGACGCCCGGCCAGGATGTCGTCGCGACGATCGACAAGCCGCACAAGGACAGCGGCGGGCTCGTCATCCTGAAGGGCAACATCGCGCCGGAGGGCGCCGTCATCAAGATCTTTGGCTACGAGCGGCTCTATCACCGCGGCCCGGCCCGCGTCTTCGACTCGGAGCACGACGCGCTGCAGGCCGTCTACAACACGCAGATCAAGGACGGCGACGTCGTCGTGATTCGCTACGAGGGCCCGAAGGGCGGCCCCGGCATGCAGGAGATGCTGGCCATCACGGCCGCGCTTATCGGCCAAGGCCTCGGTGGCTCGGTGGCGCTCGTCACCGACGGTCGCTTCAGCGGCGCGACCAAGGGGCTGATGGCCGGACATGTCTCGCCGGAGGCGTACGTCGGCGGCCCGATCGCGGCGCTGCGCGAGGGCGACATGATCGTCCTTGACATCGAGAATCGGCGGCTGGACGTCGAGCTGAGCGACGAGGAGATCGCTCGCCGGCTCGCCGAGTGGACGCCGCCGGCCCCGCGTTACACCAGCGGCGTCCTCGCCAAGTACGCGACGCTCGTCTCCCAGGCCCACGAGGGCGCTGTGACGAAGCCGAATCTGTAACACTCATGAGCATTCGCCCGGGCCCCTTCTACCAAGGGCCCGGGCTTTTTCTTTCCCCCTGAAATCACCCAAACGCGGAGCGAGAGCACGGCTAGACGCGCGTCGCCCAGGCGGGGCGCTGCCCTGCACGACCCGCGAGTGCCCGCTGGCGCGCTCGTCGCTCACGGAACGCCTGGCTCAGGCGCAGCACGCGCACAATTGCCGTCGCCAGCCAGAGACCGGCCACGACCAGCAGGACGAGCGTCAAATCGGGGAACGACATCCAGCTACCGCGCCATCCCATCCCGGTGATTGCCGGCCACCCGATCAGGAGCAGGAGACCGAGCCCCACTTCCCAGACGAGCGGCGCCGTCTGCCGGAGGAGCGATAGCGTCTGGCCAGCGGTAGCAGGGCGGGCGAGCGTCAGCGGGCCGCGAACGAGCCGGAGAAGCGCCAAGAGCTGGACGGCCACAAACGCCAGCACAATCAGGTCAAACGCGACGTAAAAGCTGGTGAGGCCGCGGCCCTCGTGTGGCGCGGCGCCTTCGAGGATGTTCACCACGCCGAGCGGGATGCGGCTCATCACCTCGTTCGCTTCGAAGAATTCGAGCTGGCTTCCTGCGTTGATCAGGACGACGACACCGAGATTTCGCTCCGGGAGCAGCACCATCCAGGCGTTGAAGTACGGCAACTCTCCCAAGTGCCAGCGCGCATCCTGCGCCGCGCCGAACGGCCCGACGAACCAGCCCATACCGTAGCGGAACGTGAACTCGGTGCTGAGCAGTTGGCGCGTCGTTTCGTTGGTCGCCGGCGCGAGCATCTGCTCGATCCCGGCGGGCGAGAGGATGGTCGCCCCTTCTACGCTTCCCTGACCGAGGTACATCGCCAGGTAGCGCGCCATGTCATCGGCGGAGGCGATCAGATACTCGCCCTGAAACTCGCTCGGCCGGTACGCGTCGCGCACCGCGACCGGTTGGCCGAACCAGTACCGGTAAACACTTGTCCGCTCCAGCTCGGCTCCCTCGGCGGATGCGGAACTTTGCCGCATCCCGAGCGGGGCCAGAATGTGCTGCTCCAGGTAGCGATCGAACGGCTCCCCCGACACCGTTTGGACGATCAGCGCCAGCGTCATGAAGTTCGCGTTGGAGTATTCGTAGGACTCGCCGACCGGACGGTTCAGCTTTTCCTTCCGAAGGTCGCGCACGAGATCCTCGAGCGTCGGCTCGCCGCCCTGGTAGAGCGGCTTGATCCCCGTTTCCCGCGACAAGCCACTCGTCTGATTGACGAGGTGCCGCACGGTGATCCGCGCCGACGCATCCTCGTCGGCAACCTGGAACCACGGCAGATACCGCTGCACGGGAGCGTCCAGGTCAAGCCGACCATCCTCGACCAGCTGCATCGCGGCCAACGCGGTGAACGACTTGATGAGCGATCCGACGGGGAAGGGTGTTTGCGGCGTGACATCACGATCGTCGCCGGCGCGCCCGAATCCGCGCGCATGGACGACGGTGTCTCCCTCGACGATTGCTAAGGCCACGCCGGGGATACGCGAGCCGTCTATTTGCTCTTCGATGTAACGATCTATGGCGGAGAAGTCCGTTGCGGGCCCGTCCTGTGCCGTCGTAGCGAAGCCGGGGAGTAGGAGCAGGACGGCGATGACTCCAGTCAGCAGGGATTGCCAGCGAGCCATGAGGCGCTCCTTTCTCTGAAGCGCCGTCCCGGTCGTCTCGCGGCCGCGCATCATCCGGCGCCCCGATCACCTGGGGCGATCCTATGACCCGTTGCGCGTCGGGGACGCAGCGCGCCCGCCGCGAATGTCGCAACTTCGTGGCAATCCGCAAGCAGGACCGGGCGGCGGGAGGAGCTTACCGTCGCTTCCGGAGCGGCCGAGTGTGCTCCGCGACCGCGTTGTGCGCGGCTTGGGTAGGGACCGGCAGGTAACCGCCGTCCCGGCAGCAGGCGAGCGCGATCTCGACCGCCGTCTCGACGCTGATCTTGTGTCCAGGCGAGACGAAGAGCGGCGAATGGGCGGGGCGCGTCCGCACGGCTGCCCCAACCACCTCACCCTGGTGAATCACCGGCGTGTGCGCGCCGAACTCGTCCGGCGGCTCGTCGTACTTTCCGACAAGAATTGACTTGGCGCAGCCGATCGTCGGCCGGTCGAGCACGACGCCGAGATGAGTAGCGATCCCGAGCCGGCGCGGGTGGGCATAGCCGTGCCCATCAACGAGCAGCACGTCGGGATCGGTGGTCAGCTTGTCTAACGCGGCCAGCACCGACGGCCCCTCGCGGAACGTCAGATACCCGGGAACATACGGGAACTCCACCCGCCGCTCGCCGATGACCGTCTCGCGATGCTGGAGATCGGGATAGGTGAAGACGACGACAGCGGCGTACCCGGTCATGCCGTCGTCGCGCTTCACGTAGCCGGTATCAACGCCGCCGACCAGCCGTACCTCGCTCGGGGAGATCGCATCAACGAGCGAGATCTGCTCCCGCAGTTCGCGCTGGATGGCGCTCGCCTCCCGGACACTGACGTCCCACCGGTGAGCCCGCACGATCCGCATTGCATCTCCCCACGAGGCACGGTGCTTCTCCGAGCCGCTCTCGGCCTACCGTACTACAATCCCGGCCGGGACGAGAGGATAGCCGGAGTGGAGGGATGGCGACGGCACCGGAGAAAGCTGAAGCCCGGGCGCTCACCAAGGCCGAGCGGCTGGCCGAGCGGAAAGCGGAGATCGCGGCGCAGCACGAAGCGGCCGCGGCAAAGCAGCGCGCGCGGGGCAAGCGTGGCGCCCGCGAGCGCATCCTCGCGCTGCTCGATCCTGACTCATTCGATGAGCTCGACCCGTTCGTCCAGCACCGGGCCAGGCAGTTCGGCATGGAACGCAGCCGCCCGTACGGAGACGGCGTCGTCACCGGGTTCGGCACGATTGATGGGCGGCGCGTCGCGATCTTTTCCCAAGACTTCACCGTGTTTGGCGGCTCGCTCGGTGAGGCGTTCGCCGAGAAGATGGTCAAGCTGATGGATCTCGCCGAGCGCTACGGCGTCCCGATCATCGGCATCAACGACTCGGCCGGCGCGCGGATCCAGGAAGGCGTCGAGGGCCTGGCGGGCTACGGCGAGGTCTTCTACCGCAACGTCCGTGCTTCTGGCGTCATCCCGCAAATCTCGATCATCGCCGGTCCGTGCGCGGGCGGCGCGGTCTATTCCCCGGCCATGACCGACTTCATCTTCATGGTCGAGGGCACGAGCCAGATGTTCATCACCGGGCCGGACGTGATCAAGACGGTCACGGGCGAGGAGGTCACCCACGAGCAGCTCGGCGGCGCCGATACGCACAACCGCGTCAGCGGCGTCGCCCACTTCGCGGCGGCCGATGAGGATGAGCTGAATCTCCAGCTGCGGACGCTCCTCTCCTTCATCCCGTCGAACAACCTCGACGACCCGCCGCGCTTTCCCCCGACCGACGACCCGAACCGCGAGGTCCCCGAGCTGGACACGATCGTCCCAGAATCGCCCACCAAGCCGTATGACATGCACGACGTCCTGGCTGCCGTGCTCGATGACGGCGATTTCTTCGAGGTCCAGGCGGCCCACGCGCGCAACATCATCTGCGGCTTCGGCCGGCTCGATGGCTACAGCGTCGGGGTGGTGGCGAACCAGCCGAGCGTCCTCGCCGGCACGCTCGATATTGACGCCAGCGTCAAGGCAGCGCGCTTCGTCCGCTTCTGCGACGCTTTCAACATCCCCCTCGTCGTCTTCGAGGATGTTCCCGGTTTCCTACCCGGCACCGAGCAGGAATATCGCGGCATCATTCGTCACGGCTCGAAGCTCCTCTACGCTTTCGCGGAAGCGACTGTCCCGCGCGTGACGGTGATCACCCGCAAGGCGTACGGCGGCGCGTATGTCGTCATGAACTCACGGCATATCGGCGCCGACTTCGCGGTGGCCTGGCCGACGGCGGAGATCGCGGTGATGGGGCCGGAAGCGGCGGTGAACCTCCTCTTCCGGCGTGAGCTGGCCGAGGCGCCCAACCCGGCCGCGCGACGGCAAGAGCTGATCAACGAGTACGAGCTACTCTTCGCCAGCCCCTACCAGGCGGCCTCGCGCGGCTACGTGGATGACGTGATCGAGCCGCGCAAGACACGCCGCTGGCTGATCCGCGCCTTGGCCCTCGCCCGCTCCAAGCGCGTGACGACTCCCGCT
This sequence comes from uncultured Chloroflexota bacterium, assembly GCA_937901745.1. GTDB lineage: Bacteria > Chloroflexota > Chloroflexia > Thermomicrobiales > UBA6265 > CALGSZ01. Next base: position 34,042 of record CALGSZ010000047.1, read on the forward strand.
CGCAAGCACGGCAACATCCCACTATGACGCACGCACCCGCGACCGACCCGGAGAATCCGCCGGCGCGCTTCAGACTCTCCATCACGCCCGAGCCCACCCCGGACGAGCGAGACGCGATCGTCGCGGCGCTGACCGCGCTCTCGCTCCAACGCGGTGCTGCTACCACCGGGGAGGCCCAGGTATCGCGCTGGGCCATGGCGGGACGACTCCAGGCGATGCGCCAGCGCGCCGCCGTCTGGGAGGCACGCCTCGGCGGCTGGCGACACAACGCAACGAACGACCGCTAACTGGGAGGAAACGATGACTTCAGAAGAGCGCCGGCGAGCGCGCGATCTCGGCATCCGAATCGGCCGTTTGGAACCCGGCCGATGGAACGCGATCACCGACGTGCCGGGCGTCCGCGTCGGCCATACGACGCTGATCTCTGGTGATGGGCCGCTCGTCGTCGGGCAGGGTCCGGTTCGCACCGGCGTAACGGTGATCATCCCGCACGAGAGGATCGCGAGCGAGCCGGTCTTCGCCGGGTATCACCAGTTCAACGGCAATGGGGAGATGACCGGCATCGCCTGGATCGAGGAATCCGGCTTCTTGACCTCGCCCATCGCCATTACCAACACCCACAGCGTCGGCGTGGTGCGCGACGCGCTGGTGGAGTATCAGGTGCGGCAGATGCCGTCACCGTTCGAGCCGGCCTGGAGCTTGCCGGTCGTCGCCGAGACCTACGACGGCTGGCTGAACGACATCAACGGCTTCCATGTCCGGCCGGAGCACGTCTTCCAGGCGCTCGACTCCGCGGCCAGCGGCCCGGTCGCCGAGGGCTGCGTCGGCGGCGGCACGGGGATGAATTGCCACGAATTCAAAGGCGGCATCGGCACCTCCTCCCGCGTCCTGCCGCCGGATCGGGGAGGCTGGACGGTCGGCGTGCTGGTGCAAGCGAACTACGGCCGCCGTCATCTGCTGACCATTGATAGCGTGCCGGTCGGAGAAGAGATCGGCCCGGACGAGGTGCCGACTCCCTGGCCGCGGCCACGCGTAGACGGTTCGATCATCATCATCGTCGCCACCGATGCGCCGCTCCTCCCCCACCAATGCAAGCGACTCGCTCAGCGAGCGACGGTCGGGCTCGCGCGCGTCGGCGGCAACGGCGACAACGGCAGCGGCGACCTCTTCCTGTGCTTTTCCACCGGCAATCTCGGCTTGGTCGATCCCGAGGACCGCGTTTCGCCGATCCCGACGCGGATGGTCCCGAACAGCGCGATCAACGGCCTCTTCGACGCGGTGATCGAAGCGACGCAGGAGGCGATCGTCAACGCGCTCTGCATGGCGACGACGATGGTCGGCATCGAGGGCCGGACTTCTTATGCCATCCCGCTCGACCGGCTCCAGGAGGTGATGCGCCGCTATGGCCGGCTCAAGTAGCCGAGCCACCTGGCTTTGCGCCGTCCCTCAGGCAAGGTTGTAGAACGCGCCAAGGATCGCGCCGTATGCCAGGTGCGCGACGAGAACCGAGACAGGCGTCCGCCGGCCATAGTTGAGCGCGAGGAATCCAGGTGGCTCGAGCTCGCGGGTCGGCGTCGGTCCATGCTGCTCGCTCGCCATCCGCGGGTGCATCCCCGGCAGCACCGGCGTCGCCGCGGCCAGCACGAAGAGGGCATGGACCAGACCGATCCCGGCGCCAAGCCACCACGTCGCGCGTCCCCAGCTGTCGAACGCGGCCGCGTAGACGATCGCGAACAGCCAGCCATTGATTAGGTGCAGGCCGAACCCGACCAGCTTGGCGCGGTCCCGATTTGGCGTCAGCATCGTGCCGAGCATGTAGGGCAGGTTCATCCGCGTCAGCCCCAGAGCCTGACTCCCGGACATGAGCGTCGTCAGGACGACGGTGCCGACGAATCCCCAGAGGATGACGCCGCCCCAATTCATCGCGAGCCTACCGGCAGCCGCCGATCGGCAGGCGTCACCTGCTGCTGGCACTCCGCGAGCGTCAGCGCCGCGTTGATGAGCCCAATGTGCGTGAACGCCTGGGGAAAGTTGCCGAGCGCGGCGCCGGTCTTCGGATCGATTTCTTCCGCGAAGAGACCAACATCGTTCGCATAGCCCAGTAGTTGCTCGAAGGCCACCGTCGCCCCGGCAAGATCGCCAGCCCGGGCCCGGCACTCGACCGCCCAGAAGCTGCAAATGCCGAACGCGCCTTCGCCAGGCGCCAACCCGTCCGCGGTGCTCCGCGCGTAGCGATGGACGAGCGGTCCCTGGGCGAGCGTCTCCAGGATGCGACGGCTGGTCGCTTGCATCCGCGGGTGCGTCGCAGTCACGTACCCATAGAGCGGCAGGAGTAGGAGGCTCGCATCGACATCGGCTCCATCGAAGACGCGCGTATAGCTCCCCAGCCGTTCGTTGAAGCCCCGCTCCTCGATTGCTGTCCGGATCGCATCTCGCTCCTCGCGGAAGCGGTCAACCTCGATGTCCAGTCCGTGCTCGTCATGCAGCCGGATCAGGCGATCGAGCGCAACCCAGCAGAGTGCCTTGGACTGAGTGTGATGGCTCCGGCCAGCCCGCACTTCCCAGATCCCCTCGTCCGGCTCGCGCCAGCGCCGGCAGACCGTCTGCCCGAGCCCGGCAAGGAATCGCACCGAATCGCGATCGAAATGGCCGCCCCGCACGGCAAACCGAAGCGCGGCGTCCGCGACGTCGCCGTAGACATCGAGCTGGAGCTGCGCGCTGGCGCCGTTGCCGATTCGGACCGGTCGCGATTCCGCGTAACCATTCAGGTGCGACAGCTCTCGCTCCGGGAGCCGCGCTTCGCCGAACACGTCGTAGACCACCTGCAGCTCGGGCCGCGTCAGCCGTGTCGCGTGAAGCATCCAGGCCAGAAATGCTGTCGCCTCTTCCCCGTAGCCCAGGGCGAAGAGAGCGCGGACGGTGAGTGATGCGTCTCGCAGCCAGCAGTACCGGTAGTCCCAATTGCGAGCGCCACCGATCGCCTCCGGGAGCGAGGTGGTGGGCGCGGCAATGACCGCTCCGGACGGTGCGTAGGTCATCAGCTTGAGGGCGAGGGCGCTCCGCACGACAGCCGCGCGGTACGGCCCCTCGTACGCGCACCGCTCCGCCCACTCCCGCCACCATCGCGCCGTTTGAGCCACCCTCCCCGCGGCCAGCGGACCGAGGTTAGGCAACACCGCCGGTCCCTCGATGCTGTAGCTGAGCGATAAGTAGTGACGCTCGCCAGCGCGGACGCGGGCGACACCGCGAGCGCCCGCGCGATCCGGGGTGAGGTGAAGCGGGAGCTCGCTCCGTAGCAGCAGCGATCCGCGCCCCGCGGAACACACAATCCCAAGCGGACCGCGGTCGACGAGGCGCGGCGTCTCTCGTCCGTAGTCAGGCCGTGGCTCATAGACGACCTCGATCTCAACCTCGCCGGCACGCCCTTCGACTTCGCGCAGGATCTCGTGCTCCGGCAAGAGCGATGCGCGCTGCTCCGTCTCCGATGCCACCGGCATCAGGTCACGCAGCACGATGATCCCGCTGGGACAGGTGAAGGTCGTCTCGAGGATGTTCGTGTCAGGAAGATAGCGACGCACAGCGCGGTACGGCCCGGCCGGTCCGACGCGAAACCGGCCGCCGCAATCCGTATCGAGCAGGGCGGCGAAAATGGACGGCGAATCGAACCGTGGCCAGCAGAGCCAGTCGAGCGAGCCGTCCTTGGCGATGAGCGCGGCGCTGCGGCAATTGCCGATCAGCGCGTAGTCGCCGATGTCCCGGTATCGCTCATCTCGCCGCGCATCCTTCGCCATCATCGGCCTCGCATCTCATTCGCCATGCCGGCCGCCGTGAGTCCGCGGCCTCGACGCGACGCCTAGCGCTCGCTGCGCGCGGGCTTCCCGAGCAAGGAACTCGGGGCATCAAGATGCGCGTCCGGATCGACGCCGACGCCGAGCCGATCAACCAGCTCGCCGCCGAGCCAGCCGGTGATGAGCGCGCCGACGAGCGCGACTACCTGGAGGATGAGGGATGCGCTCCCCGGATCGGCCGGAGTGTCGCGGCGCAGCAGCCACGCCACGGCAAAGCAGGCGACGACGCCAACGTTGCCGAGACCGTGCGCCAGCCCTACTCGCTTGGCGCGCGTCCCGCTCGGGATCGCCAGCCAGTCGATCGCACCGAAGACGGCCGCGACGAGTCCAGTCACGATCCCGGCGGGGATCATGTGATCGGCGGCGCGGCCGAAGCCGTCGCTCCCGCCGAAGAGATCGATCAGATCGAAGATGACAGCGGCGCCGAGGAGCCCAAGCGGAAACGGAATGAGCATTTGGTGAATCGGATGACCGAGAATCTTGGCCCGGCTCTCCATCGTCGTTGCCTCCAGTGCTTACCGTGGCCCATCGGCTGAGACAACGCGCGTCTCTCCCGACGAGATCACGAACCGGCAGCGCGGCGGATCGCTCCGCTCGCATTGCTCAACGACCGGGGCGCCAACCATGGCCTCCAGCAACGCCTGGGCGAGGCAGCAGACCTCCGGATGCCCCGGCACCGCGACGGCCAGCGGGCAGTCGTATCCCTGGATGACGATGACCTCTTCGCTTTCCTCCACTTCGGCCAGCCCGCCTAGCTCCCCGAGGAGCGCGACCGCCTGCTCGATGCGCTGCCGCTGATCGCCGGCCACAGGCTGCGCCGCCGCGACGCGCTGCCCAACCTCGCGCAGCGTGGCCTCGAGCTCCGCGGGTGGGAGACGCTCGGCCAAGACGTCCAAGAGCTGGCGGAGGATCGGACCGTAGGCCTTTGGGAAAAGGCGCTCGGCATCCGGCGTCAGGGCATAGGCGTACGCCGGCTTGCCGCCGGTCGGCAGCGTGCCCGCCTGGCGCACCAAACCGTCCCGTTCGAGCGCGGCCAGATGCGCCCGCACCGCGTTATCGGTCAGGCCGAGGGCGCTGGCGAGATCGTCAACGGTGCGTCGGCCGCGGCGCAGCAACGCCACCACTCGGCCGCGCGTGCTCGCCCGAAACCGCTCGTCCCACCGAGTTACTCCCATGGATGCCTCCGTTCACTGCCGCGCATCATACCGGTCGGCGGCGAGTATGTCAATAATGTCAAAAACTATATTGACAATTTGGAGCGCGAGACGTACCCTGCGCCCAAAGCCGTGGCTCGATCCAACGCGAAGGGAGGCAACCGATGACCGCGATGTCCTCAGCCCGGCTCACCCAATCACCAGAGACCGCTCCCATTCCGCGGACCAAACCGGCGACCTCCACGTCTCTTTGCTTCACTCGTGATGAGGCTATACCCGAGCACGAGCTGGTCGCGCGCGTCGCCGCCGGCGATCCCGCCGCCTTCGGCATGCTCTACGACCGCCACGCGCAGACCGTCTTCGCCATCGGGCTCAGCCTCCTCCACGATGCCAGCGCTGCCGAGGACCTGCGCCAGGAGACCTTCCTGCGCTTCTGGCTCCAGGCACGCTCCTACCGCGCCGAGCGCGGCGCCTTCCCCGCCTGGCTCTACCGCATTGCCCGCAACTTGGCGCTCGATCAGCTGCGCCGGCAATCCCGCCTGCACGCGGTCGCGCTCGACCGAACAGCACAGTCAGACCTCGCCATCGACGCCCGGCAGGACATCGAGTGCATCGCCGTTTCGCGCATTCAGTGCGAGATCGCCCTGGCGGCGATGGATCGGCTGCCCGCCACGCAGCGGCAAGCGGTCGAGCTGGCCTATCTCGGCGGCTGGTCACACCAGCGTATCGCCACAGCGCTTGGGGAACCACTGGGCACGGTGAAATCCCGGATCAGCCTCGGCGCGGCGAAAATTCGAGCCGCGCTGGCCAGCGGCGCGGCGCCTTGAAACGGGCCTGAGCCGCGGACCTGACGAGGTTCGATCGGCCCGCCATCCCATCACCGGCTCGCGTCACTCGGCCGACTCGTCGGGCTCGACCGCGTACCCGATCCCTTCGATCCGCCGGCGCGCCTCTTCGAGCGACGCGCCGTCGTCATCGAGCCGAAGCTCTACCTCTCCGGCGACGTGATCGGCGCGAACGAGCGTCACGCCCGGCAGCCAGGCGAGCGCCATGGCAACCCGCTCCTCACACTTGGGGCAATACATGCCGGGCACGCGCAGCGTGACGGTTTTCTCCTCCATGCCCGGAGCCTCCCGCATTCCTCGCCCCGTTCGGCGGCCCGTTACCGCTCGTGGAACGGGACAGCGCGCGCCGCGACGAGGCGGAGCAATTCATCGCGGGCACCAGTAATCATGCGATAGACGTCGGGATCGCGCTCCGCGAGCCGGGCATCCTCCAGCTCGTCCTCATCGCGGACCGCGACCGAGCCGTCCGGCAGCGCGACGACATCAATGTAGAGGTCGTGCCAGTAGAGAGTCGGCGGCGCCGTGGTCGGATCGAGCCGCGCCGGGTAGGTCACGTTGGCATACCAGCCGCGAAGCGTGCCGTCCGGCGCGTAGACAGAGAAGACGTTGAATGGGTGCTCGGGGGAGAAGAACTCGTGCAGCGTATCCCCCTTGCAGAACCGGAGACCGTCGAGGTTGTACTCGCGGAAGGTCCAGATCGCGCGGACGGCGATCCAGGGGGCGGCCGCGCCGGCCTCGATGACCTCGCCCGGATACCGCGCGGCCTCCTGGCCTTCCGGCATCAACTTGACGATCGTCAGCTGGGCGCCGGGGACCAGATCGGACCAGGCATCCTCGGGCTGGAGAGGAACGGCGCGACTCGCCACTCGTTGCCTCAGGAGCGCGAATCGGGCTCAATCAGGGACAGCACCTCCGCCTTCGCCTGCTCCAGCTGCTCCGGCGTGTCTGTCTCGATGTTCACCCGCAGCAGTGGCTCGGTGTTCGACGGCCGGACATTGAACCACCAGTCCGGGAAGGAAACCGTCACGCCGTCGAGCCGGTCAATGTCCGCTCCCCGCGACCGGTAGGTCGCCTCGACCCGGTCCATCGCCGCCGCCTTGTCCGCGACTCGCAGGTTGATCTCGCCCGAGCGGACGCGCGTGTCAATCGGCGCCAGCACCTCCGAGAGTGGCTTGCCCGCCTCCGAGACTAGCTCCAGCACCGTCAGCAGGGCGATCAGCCCGGAGTCCGCGTACCAGTTGTCGCGGAAATAGAAATGCCCGGAGTGCTCGCCGCCGAAGACCGCGTCTTCCTCGCGCATGATCTTCTTGATCAGTGAGTGCCCGACCGGCGTCCGGATCGGGCGGCCGCCGTGGCGCTCGATGATCTCCGGCACGGACCGCGAGCAGATCAGGTTGTAGCAGATCGCCGCGCCGGGATAGCGCTTGAGCATCGCGATCGCCACCATCGCCGTCACCATGTCGCCGCCGACGCGCTCGCCCCGCTCATCGATCAGGAACATGCGATCGGCGTCGCCATCGAACGCCGCGCCGAGATCGCACCCGTGCTCGCGGACCGCCCGCTGCAGGTCAACGACGTTCTCCGGCTTGCTCGGGTCCGCCATGTGGTTCGGGAACGTGCCGTCCAGCTCGAAGTAGAGCGGGACGACTTCGACCGGGAGCCGAGCGAAGACCGGCGGGATGAGCTTACCGGCCATCCCATTACCGGCATCGATCGCGATCTTCAGCGGCCGCACCTTGCTGATATCGATCAGCGAGAGGACATGATCCGCGTAGGCATCGAGGATGTCGCGCCGCGTGACCGAGCCGCGACGGCCATTCAGCGGCGGCGGATACGAGCCGGAGAGCACCAGATCGCGGATTTGGCCGATCCCGTCTTCCAGCGAAAGGGCACGCGCCTCCTCCCGGCAGATCTTGAAGCCGTTGTATTGCGGCGGGTTATGGGACGCGGTAACCATCACGCCGGCCGGATAGCCGAACTTCCCGACGGCGAAGTACAGCGCGTCGGTCGAGATGAGCCCCAGATCGGCCACATCGGCGCCCTGGTCGCGGAGACCATCGATCAGCGCGCCGGTGAGCGAGGGACCGGAAACCCGCATGTCCCGCCCCACCGCGACCTCATCCGCGCCGAGGTAGGCAACGACGGCGCGACCGATGCGGTAGGCGATGTCCGGTGTCAGCTCATCGGGCACGACGCCTCGAATGTCATACGCCTTGAACAGGGACGCAAGCTGATCCCGTCCCGAGACTGCACTCATTGTCGGCATCCTCCGTCGTTCCGACTTCCGCGCATACAGGGATGGTGACACGCCACTTGCGCTCGCGGCAAGCCAACGACCGCCCAGAACCGTGACAATACCATCACCATCTCACAGATCGGAACGGGCGAGCGTCTATGCTGTGCTACGATCTCTCGCGGTCCACGGCCGGTGATCCCACCGCGGCGCGCCGCTGGGGACAATCTCGGCCTCTTTACGATGCGCAACCGATGCGGAATAGGATAGGGAGGATGCCGATCTCGCTGCCGAATCTGCTGAGCCTCTCGCGTTTGCTGTTGGTTCCAGCGCTGTGGATCATCGCCGCCGCCGGCGAAGCGCGCGCCGTCGGGATCGGCCTCGTGATCAGCGGCCTGACCGATATCCTCGACGGCCAGATTGCTCGTCGCGCCGGACAGGCATCGACATTCGGCAGCCGGATCGACGCGGTCGCCGACGCGGCAGTCAACGGCTCCGCGCTTGGTTGGCTCTACCTCCTGCGACCGGACGTCCTGCGCGATCACCATCGCATTCTGGTGCCGCTGGCCGCTGTCGCGATCATCACGATCATCGCGATCGGCGTGCGGTTTCGCCGCCTCGCCGACTTGCATCTGCCCTCCGGTCGCGCGATGGCGGTCCTGGGCTACTTGTTCCTGATCGTGCTCTTCACGTTCGACACTTACGTGGCGCTGCTGTTCTACGGAATGGTCGTCGCGGCTTGGATCACGGCCGCTGAGGCGCTGTTCATCGTCTGCACGCGCGACCGCCTCGACACGCCCGTGACCTCTCCGTTGGCAAGCTCGCTGCGTGCACGCACAGGGCGACCGCCGGCGAAGTCGCTCCCCTGACAACCCGGCGGCACCCGTAAACAACGCTCACGCGCCCCGCGCTCCGGAGTAGACTGGCATTGTGCCGCGCCGAATGGCGTTGGCCAGACATCACGAGGAGGTCCATACGATCGTGGAAACGATGCAGTCCACGCCGGAGTTGGAGTCCACCCCGATCACGCTGGACCCGGCTGACCCGGTCGATCTGCACTTGCACACTACCGCGAGCGACGGCTTCTGGACGCCCGCCAGCCTCATCGAGCACCTTGGCGAGCGCGGGTTCCGCGTGGCCGCCGTCTGCGATCACGATACGCAGCGCTCGGTCTTGGAGGCGATGCGCCTTGGCGCGGAGCGCGGCATTCGCGTCATCCCTGGCGTCGAGGTGACCACCCGCTGGGCTGGCCGCCAGTGGCATCTGCTCGTTTACGGCATCCGGCCAGACCGGACGGACCTCGCGGCCGCGCCTTTCCGCGCCGCCCTCGCCGAGATCGATGCGGCGCTGCAGACAGCAGCGGTTGACGCCTGGAAGCGCATCGAGGCGTCCGGCCGGCCCCTGCCCTCGCTTCAAGAGGTGAACGCCGGTCGCCCGCTCTGGCCGTTTCACGTCCTGTCGGCGGCGATCAAAGAGGGGCACGTGCCGAATCTCAAGGAAGCGGCGGAGCTTGTGGTGTCGCTCGGCGGGACGTTCACCGCGGATCTACCGCTAGAGCGCGTCGTCAGCGCCGCGCACGAGGCGGGCGGCGTCTGCATCGTCGCCCACCCTGGCCGCAGCGACTCAGTCGGCATCATGACCGAGGCGGACCTGGACAAGATGCTGGCGGAGATTCCGATTGACGGCCTCGAGGCTCACTACCGGTCGTACACCGATGAGCAGACGGCGCTCTACCGGCGGCTGGCCGAGGAGCGCGGACTCCTGATCTCCTGCGGCTCCGACTCCCACGCGCCGAAGCAGCCGGTCGATCCCCGGCCATGGCGAGCGAGCTGGTGTCGCGACCTGCTGGCCCGGTTGGGCGTTGCCACCGTTCCCTTACCCGACGGAGCGGAAGTCTGGGCTCCGGGCATGGATCCAGCAGCGCCTCGGCCGGCCGCGCCGCAGCAACCGGAGTCGCCAGGAGAGCAGGTGATGGAAGCAGAGGCCGAGCTAGCCAGCGCCGACGCGCGATAGTCGCTGGGAGAATTCCTGGATGAGCATCACCATCGAGTCCTTCGTCGGCGGACCGCTCGAGACGAACGCCTACCTGATCCACGATGACACGACCAAAGAGGCGATCGTCATTGACGCGCCGATGGACGTCACCGATCGCATCTTGCGCGCGGTGGAGACTGCCGGGCTGCGCATCTCGCTGATCGTCATTACGCATCCACATTGGGATCACATCAGCGATGCCGCGCTCCTGAAGGAGCGGTCCGGGGCGCCGCTCGCCGCGCATCCGCTCGCGGTCGAGCGCCTGGCCAAGCCGGATTCGCTGGGGCTCGAGCTCCCGTTCACTATCCGCCCCACAACCGCCGATCAGCTACTGAATGAAGGAGACGAGGTCCAGCTCGGTCAGCACCGCTTCCTGGTCATGCACCTGCCTGGGCACGAGCCATCGCACATCGCGCTGTACTCGGAGGCCGATCGGCTGTTCTTCGGTGGGGACGTCCTCTTCCCGAACGGACACGGCCGAATCGACATCCCCGGCGCCGAACCCGCCGCCATGCAGCGGAGCATCGCCCGGCTAGCCAAGCTTCCGCCGGATGTCGTCGTCTATCCCGGCCACGGGCAAACGACGACGATCGGCAACGAGGACTGGATGCGAGGCCTGCTCGCTGGCTGGTAGGTTCCCGCCGACCGTTCCCCAGCAGGGAACCCGCGGAGATCAAGGCAGGCGTCACGATGATCGTGACGTCTGCTTCTCGGCCCCCTCGGCTGCTTCGGCTGCCTCTGCCGCCAGCCGCTCTTCACGGCTCCGTGCCGCGATGTACAGCCCTACCGTCAGGAGCAGCAGCGGAAAGGTCACCAGGCAGGTAATCGCGGCGAGAAATCCGGTGTCGGCGACATCCTCCCGGTTCATCAGGTAGAACGAGAGCGTCGCCACGACGATCAGGAGACCGAGCGCGGCCAGCGCCGCCGTCGAGGAAACGCAGCCGATCGCTCGGGTGTTGACATCCGGCGCGTTCAGTGGACGCTCGCTCGCCTCCGCCGCATCCGCCAGCGCCTCCACGTCCTGGAGCCGGATATAGCCGAGCCTGCCGGTCGCCAGCTTGACCCGAACGAAGTCGAGCGGCGCATCCGGATCCTCGATGACCTCCAGCTCGGAGCCAGCGGGGACGATCTCAATGATGCGGGAAGCCGGATCCGGGCGCTCGTAGACGCGCAATCCCTCGCTTGCGTGGAACGCATCGACCAGCGTCGCGCCGCACGCCGCGCAATAGTGGTTCGTCGCCGGATTCAGCGCGCCGCATTGGCCGCAATAGATCAGCGGAGGTCGGCCCGGCTCTTGCGCGTCCTCAGCCTCATCCGCGGCATCTCGCTGACCGCCTACCCTCAGACGTTCGAGCTTCGGCGACGGCTGCGGCGGCCGTCCCGCCGGATCTTCCTCGGGCACTCGCCACTTGTCTCGTTCACTTCGCACCGCTGCTGTCTCTCTCGCGGCTGTCGCTTCGCGTAGCGCCGGTCACTGAACCGGTCTCCAGTCGCCCGGCTCCTTCCCGACTCATCCAGCACGAACGGCCTATCATTCCATCAACTGGCACTTGCGATGCAATTTGGGCGACCGAACGGCTACTTTACTCGCAACACGCAGGCAGGATAGCAGGCTTTGGCATTGCTGCAGAGCCCATTGCCGACGGTGCGGTGGGCTTGGCGAGGGGAGCAATGACATTCGCGGTCAACGCCGCGCTGGGGCGCGCGGGCGTGGCAAGTCAGCGAAGGCAACGCTGCCTTCCCATCGTGGGTATCTCCTCACATACACGATCAATGGATGAGTCGGGCCGCGCGACCTGGCAGCGATGTCACGAGGAGCCGTGACCGGTGCGCTGGCTTCCGTTTCGCCGCTCCACCCCGGCGCGGGATCTCACCGGCTGGACGCGGCATCTGCGCAATATTGGCGCGGCGCTCGACGTCATGGCGCCAGCGATCCAAAACGTCGCCGTCTCTGTCACGAGCAGTGAGGCGCGGGTGAGCGCCCTCGCCTGGCACGAGGGCCGCCGTTACACTGGCTGGACGCCGCTCGATCTCCAGTTATCATTGGCCACTCTGCAGCCTCCGAACGGAGGAGGGTTCTGGGCAGCGCGCCTCATGGAGGTCGGGCTCTTGCTCGATCGGTGGCCCGGTCCACCCCGCGATCCGCTCGTCCTCGCAATGCCGAACGGAACGCTCGTGACCGCGCTGCTGCCGGCGCCCGCTGGCGGCTGGCGATTGGTGACCCGGATGGTGACCGACGCCGAGCTCGCGACGTTGCGGAGCGGGAAGTTGCGGTGAACCTCTTTGCTGGACTGTCTCAGACGGATTATCAGGACTTGCTACGCGCCGTGGGAGCGTTGATAGACGAGCGCGGCTGGCGGGACATCCGGATCTGGGAGATCGAGGGCGGCCTGGCGGTGCAGGGCCGGCCGGGAGCCGACACCGGCTACGAGACGCTTCTCCTCTCGGATGACGATCTCCGAGCGCTCCTGGAGGAAGCCTATCGCCGGCGTGGCTGGCCGTACCGGCAGTCCCCCGGTTAGCCAGCGACACCGCTCATCGAGCGTCGGCTTGGCGCTTTCGCGAGACCGAGGCACGAATGCCCGAGAGGTCATTCCTGGTGACAAGCAACCACTCTCGTCCCCTACCTTGGTCCCGATGCGGTAGCGGCGCGACCTGAGCCGGTGCTACGCTCCAGGTCATGGAAGATGACGCGGTCATTCGCACGGCGAACCTCACCAAGCGCTACGGACGGTTCACGGCTCTCGATCATGTCAACCTTACCGTTCCGCGCGGCACGACGTACGGATTCCTAGGGCCGAACGGCGCCGGCAAGACGACGACGATCCGCCTGCTGATGGGATTCATCCGGCCAACGGCTGGCGCCGCGTTCATCTTCGGGCATGACACCTGGCGCGATGGCGTCGCCGCCCGCCGCGACGTCGGCTACTTAGTGCCAGCGGACTCGCTCTACCCGGAGATGAGCGGGGAGGCGCAGCTCGAGTTCGCCGCCCGCCTCACCGGCCGAGAGCCGGTCCTGCGGCGCTGGCTGCTCGACGCGCTGGATCTCAGCGACGAGACCCTCAAGCGGCGGCTCGGCTCATATTCGCGCGGCATGCGCCAGAAACTCGCCCTCGTCGCCGCGCTCCAACACGACCCATCCCTCCTGATCCTCGACGAGCCGACCGAATCGCTCGACCCGCTCGTCCAGCATGCATTCGAGGAGATCATCACCACCCTGCGCCAGCGCGGGCGGACGATCTTTATGTCATCTCACAACTTGGACGAGGTCGAGCGCACGTGCGAGTTGGTCGCCGTAGTCCGAGATGGCCGCCTCGTCGTCGAGGCAACGGTCGAGGAGCTCCAGCGACTGCACCGGCGGCGGGCGGAGGTGGTCTTCCGCGACCGTGTTCCGGAAGGGATCGACCGCGTGCCTGGCGTGCGCGTCACCGCGCATGAGGGGACCCATCTCACGCTGGTCGTCGAGCGGGACGTCAACCCCCTGCTCCAATTTCTGGCCGCGCACCCGGTCGAGGAGTTGATTCTCAGGCCGCCCGACCTCGACGACATCTTCCTCGGCTTCTACGCGCACGACCTCCCATCGCGCAACGGTCCCGACGGGGGCATCACTCCGACCATGCCCCTCACGCCAGCCGGACTGGCAAGCGCAACGAACGGCGCCGGCCAAGGCGGCGAGCCGCCGAGCCATCTGGCCCCGGGCAGCCGGCGGGGGACCGAGCGATGACGCAGACCATCGAGGCCTGGCTCTGGCTCCTTCGCCGAGCGCGGACCGGTCTGCTGTCGCTGCTGGTCGGCATCGCCGTCTTCGAGCTCATCCAACCGGTCGCTATCGCCTCGTTCGGCAACCTGGACCGGATGGACGCGATCGTCCGTTTGGTGCCGCCGGCGTTCTACTCGCTCATGAACGTCACGCCCGACTTTCTCCAAGCCGCTGGCCTCGCCGGGTACCTGGCGCTCGGGTTCACCCACCCGATCTACCATCTCCTGGCCGCGGCCACGATGGTCTGGTTCGCCTGCCGCAGCCTCGCCGGAGAGATGGAGCGCGGCTCAATCCAGCTCGCGCTCGCCCGGCCCATCTCGCGGCCACGCCTGTATCTCGCGCGCGTCGGCGGCCTCGCCGCGGTCGTCATCGGCATCGCGATCGTTGGCCCGCTCGGAATGATCGCCGGCGTCGCGATCGCCGATCCCGCTGGCTCGGTCGACTACCGTCATTTCGTGCCGATGGGCATCATGGCCGCGCTCCTCGCCTGGGCCATCGGCGGGATCGCGCTTGGCGGCGCGGCCGCGGCCGATCGCATGGGGCAAGCCGTCGGCTGGGCTATCGCGATCCTCGTCGTCTCGTACGTAATAGACTATTTTGCAGCACTGTGGTCGGCCCTCAGGCCGCTCGAGCCGTTCAGCATCTTCACCTACTATGACCCACCGGCCGCGCTCGCACGCGGCGAGGTCGACCCGCGCAACGCGGCGGTACTCGCGGCCGTGGGACTGGTCGGCGCGGCCGTCGGACTGGTCATCTTTTCGCGTAGGGATCTACCGACCTAAGGTGAGTTGAGCAGATCTAAGGCGAGTGAGTAGGTTGAACGATGAAGACGGTCATCGAAGAGCCAGGACTGCGAGTTCCCATCAAGCTGTGGTTGCCTGTCGAAGAGATTGAATCGGATGCGCTGCAGCAATTGAAGAACGCCGCCCGCCACCCGGACGTCGGGGGCCACGTCGCCGTCATGCCCGATTGCCACGTCGGCTTCGGCGTGACGATTGGCTGCGTGCTGCCGACGGTCAACGCGGTTCTCCCTACCGCTGTCGGCGTCGACATCGCCTGCGGGATGTGCGCCGTTCCGACTGGACGACGGTATGACCCGAAGCGGATGGACGCCAAGTTCTGGCAGAAGTGGGTGAGCGCCGTTGAGCGGGCGGTGCCGACCGGGTTCGCTTCCCACTCCAAACCGCAGAAGTGGGAAGGGCTTGAGACGGAGCTACGCGCGCGGCCGCTGCAGAAGCTCATGCGCGAGAAGGCCGCGGTGCAGCTCGGCACGCTCGGCGGCGGCAACCACTTCATGGAGGCGCAGGTCGACGAGAGCGGGCAGGTCTGGCTGATGGTGCACTCCGGAAGCCGGCACACTGGCCTCCGGATCGCGGAGCACTACACCCAGCTTGCCAAGGACATCTCGCGCAAGCGCGGGCTCGAGGTGCCACCGGAGCTATGGGCGCTGCCGCTCGATGACCCGATTGCCCAGGACTACCTGCATGACATGGAGTGGGCGACTCAGTTCGCGCTGGAGAGCCGCTACCGCATGCTGGAGGCGATGCTGAAGGCGATGGACATCGATCCCGCCGAGGTTGGCGGCCGCAACGCCTTCATCAACATCCACCACAACTTCGCGCGGATCGAGGAGCACGACGGCCAGAAGCTCGTCGTCCACCGGAAAGGCGCGACGTCCGCGCGCGAAGGAGAAATCGGCATCATCCCCGGCAGCATGGGCTCGCCGAGCTACATCGTGCGTGGCCGTGGCAATCCGGAGAGCTTCCAGTCGTGCTCGCACGGCGCCGGCCGCAAGATGGGACGCCGGCAAGCGATGCGCTCTCTCGATGAGGAGGCGCTACGCAGGGCCCTGGCCGGAACCTATACGAAGGCCTCTCGCGGCTTCCTCGACGAGGCGCCGCAGGTCTACAAAGACGTCACCGTCGTACTGGATCGCCAGCGCGACCTGGTCGACATCGTGCACACGCTGCGCCCGATCGTCACCATCAAAGGGGATAGTCGCGCGAAGGAAGACTGACGGCGCCGCGCTGGCGCCCACGAATTACGTCGTCAGGAAGAACGTAATCGCTCCCAAGACCACAACCAGCACCGAAAACCCAATTACCGCGTAGAGCTGTTGCCGATCGGCTGGCTCCATACCGGTGCGCGGCGGCGACACGGACGGCCCCTCGCCGCGCCCCAATGCCGCCGAACCCAACGCAATCAACCGCTCTCGAAGATCTCGTGCCATGCTCCTTCTCGCTTCTTACTCGCCACCGATCGGGCCGCCCGTGCCATCGCCAATCGCCGGCTTGGGCGTCTTCCAGGGCTGCGGGGGCACCGTGGCCGGCTCACGGAATGGCCCGCGCGCAAGCACAGACCAAAGGTCGCGGTTATCTATTTGGCTGAACGAGTAGACCGCAAAGCCGATCGCTCCCAGCTCGCGCCCAAGCTCGATCTGCCGAACGATCTCCTCCCCGCCGTTGCGCGCGTTGACGCCGAGATAGACGTGGCGATCGGTCCGCTCGCGGTAAGCGATCAGATGCTCCTCCGCCAAGCAGGCCCAATCGGCTCGCTCGCAGCGGCGTCTCGTGATCGGGTCATACGTCATCGGCACCGCAACGTCCAGGTAGCCGCCCTTCGCCCAGGCCCGCGGGTCCTGGTAATACCAGCTATACCCTTGCGAGGCGTTCCATTTCCAGCGATCGCGGTATATCGGCCAGACCGAGGCCGACAGTGACAACGTCGGATCGACGCTGGTCATCGCCTCGTAGGTCTCTCGGACCGTCGCGTTGACTAGGGAACGGCGGAACCTGTCCCAGGCTTCCGGGTCCTCCTTCGGATCGCGCCCGAACCTCCGCAGACTCTCGGCATCGTACGAGTATTCCCGCCCGGGATACCGGATCCGGTCGAGATGCACGCCCCGCACCGGGTAGCGGCTGACGACATCGCGCGCGACGTCGGCCAGCGCTTTGCGCACGCCCCTGTAGGCCGGAGAGAGATAGACGTACTCCACCTGGTTCGGGCAGGTCATCGCATTGCCATCCTCGTCAACCATCGCCCACTCGGGATGCTCCAACAACAGGTGACGCGGCAGTTCCCCCTCTGGCTGGGTGAGTCGCTCGCAGCTCTCCTCACTCCCGGAGCTCCATCCAGAGAGCGCGTTGAGCCAGGCATGGATCTCGATCCCGTGACGCTCCCCCTCCTCCACCGCAACCTCGAGCGGGTCGTATGGCGGCTCCCCGCCCAACCGCCCGCAAAGCCCGACCGCGCACGGCTCCAGCTCCGAGCGATAGAGCGCATCGGCCGCGCCGCGGACTTGGAAATAGACGATGTTGAAGTTCGTCTCGGCCGCGCGGCGAATGATCCGCTGAATATCTTCCCGCGATGAGTATTCGAACCGGTTGACCCAGAGAGCCCGGGCCTCTACCGGCTCTCGCGCGGCAGGCGTCTGCCAGGCGCCGAGGGCCAGCGCGGCGCCGGGAAGATGGCGGGAAAGGAACGTTCGGCGAGTCGCAAGCGCGTAGGCGAGACGATCAACGAAGGGTGCTCGGTGGGTCATCGAATCTGCCCCCGTCAGAAGGCGGGGTCACGCCGCGAGGCGCTGCACGCGCAGTCTAGCATTCGAGACGGCGCCCCTGGCAGGTCGGCCAACCGGCCAGACCAGCAGGAGGGCTCGCGTACAATTGCCCCCCAGGAGATTGGAGCAGTCCTCCCGCGGCGGATTGGGGAGGCGCGAAGCACGGGGAAGGGGAGCCGGTCGTGGGACAAGTGACAGCCCGAACGCAAGCGACCCAGGAGGCAACCGCTGCCGCGCGGCCGATGACGGGCGGCCAGGCTGTCGTCGCGATGCTGAAGCAAGAGGGCGTCCAGACAATCTTCGGCCTGCCTGGCGTGCAACTCGATCCCATCTTTGACGCCCTCTACGACGAGCGAGACACGATCCGCGTCCTGCAAACGCGGCACGAGCAAGCGACCGCCTACATGGCCGACGGCTACGCCCGCGTCACCGGCAAAGAGGGCATCTGCCTCGTCGTTCCCGGCCCCGGTCTCCTGAACGCCTCCGCCGCCCTGGCCACGGCCTACGCCTGCAACTCGCCCGTTCTCTGCCTGACCGGGCAGATCCGCTCCGATCTGATCGGCACCGGGCGCGGTCTCCTCCACGAGATCTCTGACCAGCTCGCCGTGGCGCGCGCGGTGACCAAGCACGCCGCTCGCGCGACGCGAGTGGAGGAGATTCCCGGAACGATGCGGGAAGCGTTCCGCCAGCTACGCAGCGGACGGCCCCGGCCGGTCGAGGTCGAGGTCCCGCCCGATACCCTCTACGCCACGGCGGAGATCACCCTGCCGCCACCAGCCGGTCCGCGCGAGCGACCTGCCGGCGACCCGGATCTGATCGAGCAGGCCGCGAAGCTGCTCGGCGCGGCGCGGGAGCCGCTGATCTACGCCGGCGGCGGCATTCTCCGCTCCGGCGCGTCCGAAGAGCTGCTGCGACTCGCCGAGCTGCTCCAGGCGCCGGTGATCATCTCCAACAACGGCAAGGGGGCGATCTCTGACCGGCATTACCTGGCGCACGGGCCGGTCACCGATCGCGAGCTCCGGCCGAAAGCCGACGTCATCCTGGCGGTCGGCACGCGCTTCGTCGGCGTTAGCAACGAGCCCCGGCAGGTCACTCCCGGTCAGAGGCTGATCCAACTCGACATCGACCCGGAGGAGATCGGCCGGAACCAACCCGTCTCGGTCGGCATCGAGGCCGACGCGAAGGCCGGACTGGCCGCGCTGGCCGAGCGAGTCGAGCGCCACAACCGCGCGCGACCGTCACGCGAGGCCGAATTGACCGCGCTCAAGCGGGCGGTCGAGGAGCGGGTGCGCTCGATCCAGCCGCAGGCGGGATTCGCGCTTGCGATCCGAGCGGAGCTGCCGGACGATGGCATCGTCGTCGGAGAGATGACGCAGGTCGGCTATTGGTGCAACCTCGGTTATCCGACCTACCTGCCGAACACGTATCTCACGCCCGGCTATCAGGGGACACTCGGCTTCGGGTTCACGCTGGCGATGGGCGCCAAAGTCGGCAGGCCGGACCTGCCCGTCGTCTCGATCAACGGCGATGGTGGCTTCGGCTTCACGCTCAACGAGATCGCGACTGCTGTTCAGCACGAGATCGGTGTCGTCGCGCTCATCTTCAACGACAACGCCTACGGCAACGTCCGCCGCATCCAGCGCGTCGAGTTCGGCGGCCGGACCATCGCTTCCGATCTCGTCAATCCCGACTTCCTCGCCCTCGCGCGGGCCTTCGGGATCGCCGGCCGGCGGGCGGAAACGCCGGACGATCTGCGCGTCCAGCTTCGCGAGGCGCTGGCCGCTGGCGAGCCAGCGCTGATCGAGATCCCGGTCGGTGAGATGCCGCATATCTGGCGCTCGCTCGGGCTCCAATAACGCCGAGGCCGTCTCGCCGCCAGGCAGTTCCGGCCGCGCGGGATGAGCGCTCGCAACGACACTCCCGCGGCCATCGCGCTCGCTTCGGTGCTGGCTAGGCGGAGTCGGCCAGCAGCCGGCCCACCGTCTCGGTTGCCTTGAGTCCCGACCCGCTCAGGAGAACGACGATTTCCTCGTCCGGCCCGATCGCGCCGCTGGCGATCAACCGCCGCGCTCCAGCGACGGCGACCGCCGATGTAGGCTCGATGTAGATCCCCTGCTTCGCCAGCCCACGGAACGCATCAACGATCTCCGCCTCCGTGACCGCGACCGGCCGCCCGCCGCTCACGCGGAGCGCCGCCAGCGCCTCCCGACCACGGACCGGACGGGCTATCGCCGTCCCCTCCGCGATCGTCGGTTGCGCGGAGACCGCCGGCACGTCTTCCAACCCGGCGCGGGAAGCGGCATCCAGCGGAGCGCAATTCGCCGGCTGGGCGGCGAAAAGGCGCGGCAGGCGCGTGATCTCGCCACCCGCCTGAAGCTGCCGGAACGCGAGCGCAGCGCCGAGCAGCATGCTCCCGCTGCCTGCCGGGACGACGACGGCGTCCGGCGCGCGGTGGCCAAGCTGCTCCCAGACCTCCAGTGCCCAAGTCTTGACGCCCTCGATGAAGAACGGGTGCCAGTTGTGGCTCGCGTAGGTCGCGCTCGGATCGGCCGCCGAGGCCTCGATCGCCGCCCGCGCAACGGCGTCGCGGGAACCTTCTACGCGGACGACGCGAGCGCCGTAGGCCGTTGCCTGGACGAGCTTCCCGGCCGAGGCAGAGGCCGGCGCGTAGACGGTGCAGGCAATGCCCGCGCGCGCCGCATACGCGGCGATGGCCGCGGCGGCATTGCCCGAGGAATCCTCGATCGCACGCTGGATCCCCTGCTCGCGCAGGTAAGAAATCAGCACGGCCGCGCCCCGGTCCTTGAAGGAGCCGCTCGGCAGGAGAAAGTCGAGCTTGTAACGGACCGTCAGGCCGTCAAGCGTGGACTCGATCAGCGGCGTGATCCCTTCGCCGAGCGAGACGGCACTCGACGGCTTCACCGGCAGCACGGCGGCATAGCGCCAAAGCGACGGGCGCTCAGCCACGACCTCGGCGCGAGTCAGCCGGTCCGGTCCGCGCCAAGCGAGCGGCCCCTCGCATTGAGGACACCGCCAAACATCGGCCGTCGCGGCTACCTCACCACTGCACCGCTCGCAGACCAGCGTCAACATCGAATCGGCCCCTTGCTCCCCCATTATTGTCACCGGCGCCGCATAGTAGCACGCGCCCGTACGCGCCAATCAGGCAAAGTGACCAAAGCGCGGATGCGTGGACTTGTATCCGTCGCCGCACGTGGGAAAAGAAACGTAGCTGGTATACTGCCTATGCCCGCGAGTTCGTCACCGACGAGCGCCGAGCGATCGAGCGGGCCCAGCGCGCACATCTTCATAATCTTGGGCCCTCCAACGGGCCGGAGGACGTGAGCGATGGCCTACGTCATCACTCAGCCGTGCATTGGGACGAAGGATGCCTCCTGCGTCGAGGTGTGCCCGGTGGACTGCATCCACTCGGACGACGACGCGGACCAGTACTTCATCAATCCCGATGAGTGCATTGACTGCGGCGTTTGCGCAGAGGTCTGCCCGGTCGAGGCGATCTTCTTCGAGGACGATGTCCCCGAGCAGTGGGTCTCGTTCATCCAGAAGAACCGGGACTACTACGCGAACAAGTAAGCACTCGGGCAAGTCGGGAACGTCCCGGCACGGCTGTGGAACGGCAGTGGGTGATTGCCCACTGCCGTTCTGATTTCCCCACGTTTTGTTTCCAGATGCGAGCACTGGAGCAAGACCCGACGCGGCCACTTCGCGACCGGCCGCGATCGGCAGCCCCCTGATCCGGTCAGATGCGCGCGGGACGCAAGACAAGGCCAGAGCGCGGTGCGGACCGCCCGCCTCCCCGATACGGCGCCGATCCACCCGGCATTGCCGGCCGCAACGGTGGCGCCGTGAAGGCCGCGACCGCATCGGCCAAGCCGCCATACAGGCGATCGACCAAGCTCGGGCGTGGCTCTTCCACCGGAACCGGACGCGCCACCGGCCCGACGGGCGCGACTTCGCGCTCGGCCACCGCCGCCTCCGGCACGACCGGCTCGATTGTGTGCGTGAGCACTTCGACCCCTTCGTATCCGCTCGCGGCGAGTAAGAGCTGGATGCGCTCGGCGAGCGTCGCGGCACGTGCCTCCTTCATCTGGACCGCGACGGGCGCCGCCAAAGCCCTCCCGAGCGGGCTCGGACCGACGACGATGACGTCATCCCGCGCGGCTTCGCCGGTCGCCAGGAACGGCTTGACCGGAACCGGCCCGCCGAGGGGTTCGCCCGGCAGCGCCGCATCGTCGAGGTCGTAGCGCGGATCCCAGGTGCGCAACGACGGATAGGCGCACAGACGGCGCTCCTGAGCGATCAGGATCTGACCGGGAGGCGCAAGCGCGACGAGGAGGTCATCGCCCGCGACGACGACCGAGGCAATCCCGATTCGGACTGGCCGGCGGTCGCCTCGCTCACGCCAGTGATTCGCCTCGCGGACGTAGTGATCGGCCGCGGCATACGCCTCCATCATCGCCGCCGAAAGCTCGCGGCGGTCCGACGTGGTGAAGCCGTGGCGAAACGCGGCGAGAGCGCCAGCCGCTACCCGTTCCGCCCGGCCGGACGGATCGACCGGCTCGGCAGCCGCCAACAACGTCCAGCCACGCCGGCTGCGCATCTCGAGGAGCAGGGAAGGGGGCGCGCCTTCACGTCGTGGGGACGAACGAGGATTGCGTGGGGAAGGTCGGAGTTCGCTCGGGGTAATCATTGCTGTCACACGCCTCTGCGTTGGCGGATTTGGGCAAGCCAACCCCATCACGCCCCTTCCCAATCCATGCCTGGGATGGGCCGCCCACTGACCGCTCATACCGAACGTGAGACGAAACGCGGGACGTTGCTGCCGTGGGCCGAGTATAGCAGCCGACCGTACGTACGTCTAGACGATTTTGCCGCGAATTTGGAGAGAGCCGCGGATCCGTGTTGTCGTCCGCGGCCCGGCAGCAAGCGTGTCGAAGGTGAGACTACTGCGGCGGCAGGGTCAATTCGGAGAAGACTTCGTCGTCCCCATAGCGTTCGTCGTCGCGTGCGACGGCATGAGGCTCCGGTTCGTCCTCGTACCAGCGGCTCCGCTCGGCGGCCGTCCCACCAGCCCGAACGATCGCCTCCTCGATGCGCTCCATCAGGTCGGCGCCCTCGTCGCCAAGCTGCTCCGCCAGCTCCGAGGCGTAGTACAGGTGGTCCAGGCCCTCGTTGCGGTGCCCGTTCGTGCTCAACAGCAATCCAAGATTGAGCCGAATCAGCGACTCGCGCCGGATATCGCCAAGCTCCTGGGCAATCGTCAGCGCTCGGCGATACGTGCTTATCGCGCCGGGATCACCGACCGCGTGCTGCGCCGTTGCCAAGTGCAACAGCGCGTTGCCCAGCAGCTTCGGCTGATCGAGCGTCTCCGCCAGGTCAAGCGCGTGCCGGTAATGCTCCAGCGCGGTGTAGTCATCGCGCTGCTGCTGAGCGATCCGCCCAAGCCGCCCGTAGAGCCGGATCGCCGTCGGGCGGTCCCCGGAGCCAAGCGCGATCTGCAGCGCCTGCTCGTACAGCGCCGTCGCGTGCCCGAACTGGTGCGTCTCGACCGCCAAGCCCGCGAGCGCCGACAGGAGATGGATCTGTTCCTGCGTCTGACCGAGCCGGCGATTGAGGTCGAGCGCCCGATGGTAGTACTCGCGGGCACGCGGGATCTGCCCCAAGCCGGCGTGGACCTGACCGAGCAGCGCCAGCAGCGCCGCCTGCAGCGCCACGTCATCAATCCGGCGGGCGATGCCCAGACCTTCATTGATCGCCCGGATGGCGTCGTCCACCATGTTGAACTGCCAGAGCGCCTGCCCGATCGAGGCGAGCCACTGCGCCTGGTGCGCGAAATCGTTCGTCACTCGCGCCAGATCCAGCGCCTGCATCAGCGCCTCGAGTGCGTCAGACGGCCGCCGCATGGCGGAGTAGGCCAGCCCAAGCCCGCCGAGCGCGCGCTGCTCGAGCGTCGCGTCGTGGATCGCGCTCGCGATCTGGTGCGCGCGGGCAAAGGCTTCCGCCGCGCGGTTCGGACGGTTCAGATCGAGATAGGTCGTGCCGAGCCGGTACGCCCACTTCGCCGCCGCTGGCCGGTTGCCGAGCCGCTCCTCCAGGTGCATCAGCTCGTCCTGGTAAGTGGCGACGCCTTCGAGATTGCCGAGCCTGCGCTCCGCCTCGACCAGCGCGTTCAGGCACCGACTCTCAACGGAGAGATCACCGATCTGCCGAGCGATCTCGACGCCCGTCTCGAGCTGCGCCACGACCTCCTCGATCCGCCCGGCGCGCGCCAGCGTCTCGGCCAGCGCGAGGACGATCCGGCACTGCAACCCAAGGTCGTCCGTGTGCTCGGCCGCATCCAGTGCCTGCCGCTGGAGCGCCGCGATCGTCTCCAGGCTCGTGTCATCATCGAGGAGTTCGATTTGGCGAATCAGCGCCTCGGCGACGCCGCGGTAATGGTCCAAACGGGCGCCGGACCGCGCCGCGCGACGATACAGCGCCTGCGCGCCGGCAAGATCGCCCTCGCGGCGCAGGATGTCCCCGAGGGTGATCGCGGAGTCCACCTCGGCGATCGAGTCGGTGCTCTCATCGGCGATGTCGAGCTGCTGCTGCAAGATGGTGCGGGCGCGCTCGAAGTCATCCGCCTCGACCGCTCGCTGGCCGAGCCGCGCCAGCGTCAGGCGGCCGCCGCGCACGTAGCCGGCGCGCTGTGCGATCACGTAGGCGTCGCGCAGAAGCTGGTCCCGCTCGCGGCTCGGATCGTCGCGTGGCAGGAGCGCGTCGAGCCGCAGCGCCGCGTCGACGATCTGTCGGTCGAATCCCTTCGCGCGAGCCGCGGCGTGGGTCAGCCGAGCGAGCACGATGGCGTACTCGCGGTACTCGGCGGCGCTCTCCGCGATCGCCTCATCCAGAATCGCGAAGTCCTCGTCCGCCAGCGCATCGAGGACTGCCGGGTGCCGCACCTCGTTGAGCGCGCCTTGAACCGACCGGCGCCGCTCCACGACCTCGCGCGCGATCTGGATCACGATGTCGGCGTTCCCTTCCTGTCGGCTACGGATGCCGAACCAGGCGAGGAATTTCGTCACGTTCGCTTCAATCCCCACTTTGCCACTCAGCAACGCGCGTGGGACCGCGCCCAAGCGGCTTCATCGCGGTACGCATCGTCCGGCATCGGCCGAGCCGCTGTCTAACCAATGCTGGCGACACGTAACCGCTCTCGCATCCAACCCCTCCGTGGCCGCAAGGGCCACCCACTGCCCGGGATCGACTGGAACGCTAACCGTCAGAACCGAATTCAGCACAGGCGGGGAGCGCGCAGGGGACGCACCCCCGACCCGAGCGATCGGCCTGAACGTGCGGGCTGCTTGGCGGGAGCCATTTGTAATGAGCCTTCCCCCGCCAGTCAGCCCAGCAGGCAACCGATGCCGGCCGGGCCGTGGGGTAACCAGCGTGAGTGTAGCACGGATCTTGCCTGATTTGGTGGACTATATGTCCAACTTGAGTCACGATGCCGACGCTCGACAGCGCCTTCTCGCCATTGATATTCGCTTACTAATCACCCGTTTCGGCACGAGGTCTCCGGGGACGGGCATAACTGCCGTGCCATACCGGCAAACCAGCAAGATTGTCGCGCGCGACAACATGCCGCTCCACTCATCCCACACCTGCCGAAGTTGACCAGACGGTCGCCGCCCGTTACCTTGGCCAAGCCTCCGTACCCCGGGGCAAGCTGTCTGAGAGCGTAAACGCCGATCGGCGCCAGGAGGATGAACCGACCGATGAGCGACCGGCCCCCTTCCGAACCCGCGCCATTCGCCGAGCGACTCGCCAGCGCGGTTCACCGCAACGATAGTCTCGTCTGCGTCGGTCTCGATCCGGAGCTCTCGCGCTTCCCCGCCGCGTTGCGCGCGCTCGATGATCCTCGGGAGGCGATCGTCCGGTTCAATGCCGCGATCATCGAGGCGACGGCCGATCTCGTCTGCGCCTACAAGCCGAACTTCGCTTTCTACGTCGCCCACGGCTTGGCCGGGCTGGAAGCCCTGGTCGAGACGCGCCGCCTGATCCCACCCCACATCCCCGTGATCCTCGACTGCAAGATCGGCGACACCGGCAACACGACCGCGGCCTACGCGCGCGGCTTCTTCGACTCCTGGGGCTTCGACGCCGTCACCGCCAATCCTTATATGGGAGAAGAAGGGCTGGCCCCGCTCCTCCGGTATCCCGGCCGCGCCGTCATCATCCTGGCGCGGACGTCGAATCCGGGCGCTGGTGATCTGCAGGATCGTCCCCTCGCCGATGACGGCGGCTCGCACCCGCTCTATCTCGCCATCGCGGAGCGCGCCAAGCGCTGGGCTGAACAGTACCCGGCTACCGTCGGACTCGTCGTCGGCGCGACCACGCCGGATCAGCTCGCCCTCATCCGCGCGGCGCACCCAGACCGGCTCATCCTCCTGCCCGGCGTCGGGGCGCAAGGGGGCGACGTCGAGGCCGCCGTGACCGCCGGTCTCGATCCGCGCGGCGCGGGGCTGCTGGTCAACTCCTCGCGCGGCATCATCTACGCCGGTGGGGAGCGCGCCGACTTCGCCACTGCCGCGCGCGCGGCTGCCGAGCGACTGCGAGCGGAGATCAACGCGGTTCGCCGCAAGGTCGCGGCTGGGTCAGCTAGATAACCTCGCTCGTTTCCAACAGAAGAGGCTCCAGATCGTAATAATAGGCAGAAGTAGGCACGCGTGATACGCTACCTCCGGGTTGAGGTGAGAGAAGGTTTGGTGCGGAGGGAGAGCATGTTCGGTGAGGGGCGCCGGCATCGCGGCGTCGCGGTTGCAACGCGCTCGCTCATAGCAATCGGTCTCGCACTCGGGCTGTTCGTGACGGCGACCGGCCTTCCGACGCCGGCGGCAGCAGCGGCCCGAACACCGCTGAAGCCGGTCACGTTCGATCTCGAAGCGTTCGCCAACGTCGAGCTTCCCGGCGACCTCGGCCAATCCGAATTGGCCGTCTACGTCCCGGAGACGAAGCATTCCATCCGCGGCTATATGCTCGACTACTGGCGCGCCAACGGCGCCGCCTCGGTCTATGGCTACCCGATCTCGGAACCGTTCGCGTCCGAGGATGGGCGCTACAGCCAGGCGTTCGAGAACGGCGTCTTCCAGTTCTATCCAGAGCTCGTTTGGACCGATCTCCCCTCGATCAAGCTGATGCCGATCGGCTGGCCCGCGATGAAGAGCCGGCTGGACGACATGCGGCCGGACGGCCGCCGGGGCGGCGGTGGCGGAGACCGGCGGTACGCCCAGTGGAGCTGGATTCCGCCGGATAGCCAGGCGGCGGCCCGCGCCGAGGCAGAGGGCGGCATCTACGTCGCCGAGACCGGCCACACCATTCGCGGTCCCTTCTACGATTGGTACGCCAGCCACGAGGGATACGCCTACCTGGGCAATCCCCTCAGCCAGCCGGTCGCGGAGCGCGGCGTGGTCGTCCAGTATTTCGAAGGCGGCATGCTGATGCGCCTGAGCGACGGCTCAGTTCGCCTGGCGCCGCTCGCACGGGAAATGGCCGATGAGCTCGGCATCGACACCGAGCCAGTCGCGCGCACCGGCCTGCCCACCTACGACGAGCTCCTCTTTTGGACGATGGACAACCCGAACCCCATCGGCGATCCCTACGCCCCAGGGCGGAAGTGGATCGAGGTCAATGTCTCGCAGCAGATGCTCTACGCCTATCAAGGGGACACGCTGATCACCCAGACGCTGGTCAGCACCGGGATCGCGCCGAACACGACCGAGCTCGGCGTCTTCCACGTCCGGTATAAGGTGCCGGTCACCGACATGCAGGGGACGACCGGGCCGAACGGCGAGGTGATCGCGGTCGGCACCGAGGCGACAGGCGGCGAGCGCTACATCGTCGAGGACGTGCCGGACGTGATGTACATCAATGCCGATGCCGAGGCGCTCCATGGCGCTTACTGGCACAACAATTTCGGCACGCCCATGAGCCACGGCTGCATCAATCTGCCGTTGAACATGGCTCGCTTCCTCTACGGCTGGGCTCCACTCGGCACCATGGTCTGGGTGCACGAGTAATGCCCCTCAAGCAGGTCAGATGAAATGACTGCTCACCGGGAGCTCGCGCAGCGGCGCCTGCGCCATCAACGACTCCACGGCCCCGCCCTGCCGAGCCCCGCTGAGGTGGTCGGCTGGCTCGGCGCGGTCCAATCCCAGGATTACAACGCCGCCAAGTGGGCGCTGGCCCTACGGACGACCGGCGCGACGAACGAGGCGATTGACCGCCTCTTCGATGAGGGCGCCATCATCCGCACGCACGTGATGCGTCCCACTTGGCACTTCGTTCTCCCAGCCGATCTCCGCTGGCTGCTCGCCCTTACCGCACCGCGCGTCCACATCGCGAATCGCGGTCCCTATCGCGAGCTCGAGCTCGATGATGACGTCCTCCTGCGCTGCCGGCGCACGCTGGAGCGGGTGCTCCAGGGAGGCAACGCCCTGACGCGCGACGAGCTCGAAGCGGCGCTGCAAGCGGACGGCCTCGAGCTAACGAAGCGGCGCCTCGTCCACATCACGATGTATTTCGAGCTCGAAGCGTTGATCTGCAGCGGCCCCCGGCGCGGCAAGCAGCACACCTACGTCCTCGTCGAGGAGCGCGTGCCGCCCGCCCCGGTGCTGGGCCGCGACGAGGCGCTGGCCGAGCTCACCCGCCGCTACTACGCGAGCCACGGTCCCGCCACCCCACACGATTTTGCCTGGTGGTCCGGCCTGACCGTCTCCGACGCGCGTCGTGGGATCGAGTTGAACGGCGGCCGCCTGGCAAGCGAGCAGTTCGGCGATCAACGCTACTGGTTCGATCCCTCAACCACGACCGAGCAGGCAGCGCAGCCATTGGTGCATCTCCTGCCGAACTTCGACGAGCACGTGGTCGCCTACCGCGACCATGCTCCCTCCGTTGATCCCGCTGTCATCACCGCCCTCCCGCCCAACGAGCTCCTCTTCAAACCGCATCCGATCGCCCGCGACGGCCTCGTCATCGGCACCTGGAGATCGGCCGTCGCCAAGCGCGGCGCGAAAATCACCGCCAACCTCCTCATCCCCGCCGACGACACGCTCCAGGCTGGGCTGCACGCCGCGGCCGAGGCGTACGGTGCGTACATCGGCCTTCCGACCAGCGTCGTCATCGAGGCGGCGTAGCCCATCGCGCCGCTCACTCCAAACCCGACCCGACCGCCGACACAGCCTCCATTCGATCACGTAGCATCACGGCGACGGCTCCAACCGAGAACTCAGTGAAATCACGGATGGCATGGCGAGTCCTAGCACCGAAGATGGCAGTGCGAACGAGATGGGATTCGCCAGCGACGAACGAATGCGTAAGAAGGAGTATCTGACGATGGTTCGGAGAGGAGTTAGAAACGAGATGGGGACTGCCGCGATGCCGCGGCCGGCCCGGCGCTGGCGGCGGGGCCTGACCGCCCTCGCGATGGCCGGTGCGCTGGCAATCGTTCCCGCCGTCGATACGATGGCGCAGCTGCTTCAGGCAAGCAACTCACCCGCTCAAGGCGACGCGCAGGTCGTGGCTCAGGCAGTCGTCCGGCTCGACGACGCCGAGCGTGTCTGGCGCGTGACCACCTCGGAAATCCAGAATTCGCGCACGGTCGCGTACGAGGGCTACGGCTTCCTCGTCGGCGACGAGGGAATGCTGCTGGTGACCGAGGAGGCCACCGGTCGCGCCACTCGTCTGGCGGAGGGAGAGGCCACCGCGCTGCTGGACGGCGTGACGTACGAGGAACAGGCATTGGGCGATGAGCCGGCGGTCGTCTACGAGCTGAGCCTGACGAGCGCCGCCGGTGACGCGGAGGACGTGATCTTCGAGAGCGATCCGATCGAGATTTCCGGCATTCGCGATCTCGACCTCGTGCGCGACGAGCTTGACCAGGGCGAGTCGGCCCGTCTGGAAGCCAGCGATGCGCCGATCCTCGTCGTCGTCACTGAAGGTCCGCTGCTGGTGCGTGATGAGGACGGGAACGCGACGGTACTGGCGTCGGACGCGGCGGCCACCTTCTCCGGCTCGTTTGAAATCCGGGCCGGCGCGGAGCAGCGCGGCGCGTTCCTCGCGGCCGTCCTGAGCGAGGAGATCGAGGACAGCGGTCAAAGCACGGGCGGCGGCTCGGGCTCGTCATCTTCGGGCGGCAGCTCGCCCACCATGCCGGCAACACCCGAGATTGACAGCGACAATGACGGTCTGTCGGACAGCCAGGAGGCCGCTCACGGGTCCGATCCGATGAATTCCGATACCGACGGCGATGGGCTTTCGGACGGCGATGAGGTCCTGATGTACGGCTCGAGCCCGACCAGCATGGATACCGACGGAGACGGCCTCCCGGATTACAACGAAGTGACGCAGCACGGTACGGATCCAACGAATCCCGATACCGACGGCGACGG
>CALGSZ010000048.1 GCA_937901745.1 uncultured Chloroflexota bacterium
GCGAAGCGAGCCCCCTTTCGCTAAGATGCGCCAAGGCATCGTGTCAGCGAAATCGAGGGGGCGTCGGCGTGGGAACGCGCAGCGAGTGGATCATAGAGCGGAGCGAGACGCGGACTTCGGGCGGCATGGTCGCGGCGAAGACGCCGGAAGCGGCCGAGGCCGGGGCCGAGGTGCTGCGGCGTGGAGGCAACGCGGTTGATGCCGCGGTCACGGCGGGGTTCGTCGCGGGAGTCGTCGAGCCGTGGATGAGCGGACTCGGCGGGGGCGGCTTCCTCGTTCGGTACGATCCGCGCACGGACGACGCGACGGTCGTCGCCTTCCCGATGGTCGCGCCTCAACGCGCACATCCGGATATGTTTCCCCTCGCCGGCGGCGGTACCGATTCATCCCTCTTCGGCTGGCTCAGAGTCGTCGACGACGCGAACATCGTCGGTCACCGCGCCGTGGCCGTTCCGGGATTGGTGGACGGGCTCGCGCTCGCCTTGGAGCGCTTCGGCACCGTGTCGTTCGCGGACGCTCTGCAACCGGCGATCAGGTTCGCGGAAGAGGGCGTACCCGTCACCTGGCACACGACGCTGCAGATCGCGCGGGACCTCCCGAGCTTGACCCGATTTCAGGCCACAAGGGAGATCTTTTGCCCGGATGGCTTCGCGCCGTTCTCTCCTGATGCCGCGGCTCCGGTCATGCTGCGCCAGCCCGATCTCGCGCGAACGCTTCGCCGGCTGGGGGACGAGGGTCCGCGCTGGTTCTACGAGGGCGAGTTCGCCGAGAAAGCCGTGGCGCACCTGCAGGAAGGTGGCGCTCCGTTCGAGCAGAGCGACTTCCGCGATTACCGGGCGCGTATCGAGCCGGCGACTCGCCTCACGTATCGCGACTGGAGCGTGGTAACGACCGGAGGCGCGACCGGCGGCACGACCTTGGCGATGTCGCTGCGGCTCCTTGACGGCCTTGACCTTGCCGGACTCGGGCACAACGCGCCGGAATCACTGCACCTGATGGCGCAGGCATTCCGACTGGCGTTTGCTGACCGGTACGCCTATCTCGCCGACCCGGACGCGGTCGAGGTTCCGCTCGATGCGCTCCTCTCTGAAGATTACCTGGCAGAGCGGCGCGCGCTCATCTCCGGAACTACCCTCCCAGCGATTCGGTCCGGCTCGCCAGAACGGCTGGGCGTGCGGCACGGACTCGCTCGATCGGTGCCGGAGTACGTGACGAGCGACAGCACGACGCACATCAGCGTGATCGATGCGAACGGCGTCGCCGTCTCCCTCACGCAGACGCTCCTGAGCATCTGGGGAAGTCGGGTAGTCGTACCAGGCACGGGCGTCCTGCTGAACAACGGCATGATGTGGTTCGATCCCGTCCCCGGGCGGCCGAATTCGGTCGGCGGCGGCAAGCGCCCGCTCAGCAACATGTCTCCCGCCGTGATCTTCCGCCCCGGTGGCGCGACGGCTGCCATCGGCGCGAGCGGTGGTCGGCGCATCATGAACTGCCTCGCCCAGATCGCCAGCAACCTCATCGATCACCGCCTGGCGATGCAGCCGGCCGTAAGCGCGCCGCGGATCGATGCCTCGACCGTCGATCTCCTCGTCGATGCCCGGATTCCCGAAGCGACGCGAGCGGCGCTGCGAAATCTCGGGCATCGTGTCGTCGTGCGCGACGACCGGCTTCTCCGCGGCGAGTTTGCCTCACCAGCGTGCGTCTACTTCGCGAATGGCGAGTTTGTCGGTGGAGTAGACCCATTCTACTTCCCGGCCACTGCCTCGGGAGTCACCCCGGCGAACACCTAAGCCAGATCGCGGGGCCGGTTGCTGGTCATCTAGCGACGCCGCCTGAGCGTAGACTTAGCAGACGACTTGCCGCGCGGGCGCATTCCTCGTCCGCACCACAATTCGTGTGGCCCCTTGAGGATGGCGAATTGACCTGCTGGCTCTCTTGCTGCCTGAAAACGTTTGCCAGATGGATCTCGGCGCGACTCCCGCGTGCGCTCGTGGGCGCGCTCACCCTTGGTGCCTGCGCGATCGCTGTCCTCCTCTTGAGCCCCCTGCCGGTCGGCGCCCACGCTGAGCTGGAACGCGCCGAGCCGCCACCCGACGCGCTGCTTGCCGCTCCTCCACGGGAGCTTCGTCTCTGGATGACGGAGCGAGTCGCGCAAGAGGCGGGCTCGCCGTCCATTCGAGTCCTCGATGAATCCGGCGAGCCGGTTGCCGTAACAGATGTTCGAGTCTCGGACGACAACCCGCGCCAGATCGTCGCTCGCATCTCAGGACTCAGCACTGGCACCTACACGGTCATGTGGACGGTCCGCTCGGCGGACGACGGCCACACGTTGACCGGGAGCTACGGTTTCCGGATCGGCACCGGACGGGCTCCCGGCGCGGCCACCGTCGAGGGCGAGCTTCCCCGAGGGTGGGCGGTCGCTGCCCGCTGGCTTACGTTCCTCGGCGCGGCGATCGCGGCGGCTGGATTCCTGTTCCGTGTTGCGGTCGCCGGTACGGACTCTGGAACCCGTCGCACGCTCACGCTTGGCGCGGCAGTCATCGCCCTGGTTGCGACGCTCATCGAGCCGGTGCTGCAGACGCGTTTCCCGCCCGCCGGAGCGACTCGTCCTGACCTTTCGGAGGCGATCGCCGGCTTGCCGAGCGCCTGGTGGCTGCGACCAGCTGGCCTCGCAATCGCCGTCGCGCTCGCCATCGCCGCCATTGTCACGCGCCGCAGAACGATTCCCTCTTGGATGGAGATCGCCGGCGGGTTGGCAGCTGGTGTTGCGCTCCTGGGTCTTGCCGGGACAAGCCATGCTGCAGCCAGGGAAACGTGGCGCGAGGTCTCGACGCTTTCGATCGTCCTCCACCAGATCGCGATCGGATTGTGGGTAGGCGGTCTGGTCTGCCTCGGGCTCGACCGCTGGGAGCGCCGGGGAGAGCCGACCGGCGCGGACCCGGTTCGGCGCTTCTCGCGACTCGCCCTTTTCCTCGCGCTCGTTGGCATCGGGACCGGAGTCGTCAACGCGGGGTTCATCTTGCCGACGCTGCGCTCGCTCTGGGAGAGCGACTACGGCAAGGTCCTCCTGATCAAGGTCGCGATCCTCGTTCCCGTGCTCGCACTGGCGACGTTCCACCGCCTTGCGCTGCGCCGGGCCTTGTCCCGCGCCACGGAGTCGCTCCGCACGACAATACAGGTGGAAGCGGCGTTGGCGATGTTGGTCGTCCTCGGAGGATCGGGCCTCGCCTTGCTCGCTCCGCCGGCCGTGGCGACCGGAACGCTGACCGCGATCGACTTGGCAGCTCCCCCTTCTGTTGACGCCGAGAGCGATCTCGTCACGCGCCTCAAGGTTTCTCCCGCCAAGCCCGGCGACAACGAGGTCAGTGTCTTCTTCACCACGCTGGATGGAGCGCCCGTGCCCGCGTCCGAGGTCGCGCTCGTTCGGCTGGATTTCCAGAGCCTGGATCACGAGGCAGAGCAACGAGGAATCGTCGCTGAGCCGGCGGAGGGCGATGTCTTCGTCACCAAAGGAGTCCAGCTGAGCCTCAACGGTTGGTGGCGCGTCAACGTGCTCGTGCGGCGACTCGGCCAGCCGGACTTGACGGTGCCGTTTTATCTTCTCCTGCCAGATCCGAACATTCACGGCATGGATGCTCCCGACGTGCCGGAGGGCTCGCCGGACGCCGAGGCGCTCTACCAACGGGGCCTCGCCTCGTTGACTTCGCTCCAAAGCGTACGGTGGAGCCAGCGCCTCACGGGTGGCACGGGGACCGCGGTCATCCTGGAGTTCGCGGTGCGCGCTTCGAACGGTGACGAGCCGCCCGCGATGGCGATCCGGTCACGAGAGCTTGAGTCGATACAGATCGGCGACCAGCGCTGGCAGCGGCAACCGGGCGGCGATTGGATCGAGACGGAGGCAGGGAGGATCCTGCCACCATCGGCGTGGGGAGAGACGTACGAGGGAGCAACCGGCTTCCGTCTCGGCATCACGGAAGAGATCAACGGCGAGCCGGTGCAGGTCGTGACGTTCCACGTGCCCGCCACCGACCGCTACGTCGCGGCGTGGTACGCCTGGTGGATCGGTCAGGAGAGCGGCCAGCTCTACCGCCTCGCGATGATCTCCCGCCTGCACTACATGATCGACGACTACTCAGAATTCAACGAGCCGCTGACAATCGCTCCACCCACGAGCTAGCGAAGCGACCTCTCCGAGAGCAATCGTCGCGGCTAGGTCGAGCGAAGAGGCTCAGCGCACGCCAGCCGCCAGAAGAGCCAGCACGAACGCGCCCACCACGAGCCGGTAGATGACGAACACCGTCGTCGAGGAGGTCTGCAGTAGACGGAGCAACCCCCAAATCGCGGCGAACCCCGAAATCGCCGAGGCGGCGATGCCCCAGACGAACGCGGACACCTCGGCCGCGCTCATGCCTGCCTGTAAGGTATCGAGCAGCCCCTTCGCGCCAGCGGCCGCCACGAGCGGTATCCCGAGCAAGAAGGAAAACCGAGCCGCATCCGCGCGCCGCATCCCACGCCACATTCCGGCCGTGAGCGTCACTCCCGAGCGCGAGACGCCAGGCAAGAGTGCCATAGCCTGCGCGATCCCAACCGCCACCGCATCGGCCACCTGAAGCTGGTCCAAGCCCCGCCGGCGCGCCGAAGCGCGATCGACAATCCAGAGCAAGAGCGCGAACCCGATCAGCAAGCCGGCCATGGCCACGATTGACGCCGGCCGGTGGTCGTCGCTGTGAAAGAAGCTGTCGATCGCGGACTCTCCCAGCAGCCCGGCAATGCCGCCCGGAATCGAGCCGATGACGATCAGCAGGGCCAGCCGCGCGTCGTGGTCCCGGTTCGCCTGCGAGCCGCCGGAAACGGGATAGGCGCCCTCCGGCATCGGTTCCGGGGCCGAGCGTAGCAACTCGCGGGGCCGCGATAAAGCGATTGGCAGAGCCCGGATCATCGCCAGGATCTCCCGCCAAAAGTAGACAACGACGGCCAGCAGGGTGCCGAGGTGGAGCGCGGCGTCGAAAGCGAGGCTCGAAGCCTCCCAGCCGAAGAGCCACGGAATGAGGATGAGATGGCCGGAGGAGGAAATCGGCAGGAACTCGGTCAGCCCCTGCACGATGCCGAGAAAGATCGCTTCGAGGGTATCCATTGACTTCCTTTGATCTCGATTCCGTGACTATCGGGGCCGCGGCGCTTTCGAGCCGGCAACACCGCTCGGCACACGCTCGGCGGCAACCGGCGGAGCAGCGGGTTGCGCGGCGTCGCCGTTTAGCTCCCGGATCTGCTGGAGCGAGAATTGCTGCCGCCACCACTCGATGGCGCCCCAGATCGTGACCGGGAAGAACAACGCGGCATGCACGAGGATCGCGTACGAGAGGGCAATCTCGCGCGGCTCCCCCAGAGCCCCATTCAGCACGAGGATCACCCCGCTTTCGAACGGGCCGACGTAGCCTGGCGAGGACGGGATGAGCGTGGCCAGGTTGGCGACGCCTGTCGTTAGGAGCGTTTGCGGCACGCCGATGGCGTCAGCCAGTCCGCCGCCGAAGGCGCGCGCCAGCGTCCAGTACATAGATGCCTCGAAGAGCCAGGCAACAACCGAAGTAGCGGCAACGGACGCGAGATCCGACTTCCGGCGGAGGACGCCGAGGCCGGAGAAGAACGACTCCGCCATCCGCTCCACGCGGTCGGCGACCGGCGTCGGCAGCGGACCAACGACGATCTGCAATAGGCGGTCGCGGAGATCGCCACCGAGCGTCAGCAAGAAGAAACCGATTAGCACGCCGGCGAAGAGGATGAACGCCACCAGCGCGATGTGTTGGACCGCTGACGTCAGGCTGACGACTGTCGCCGAAGCGAGGATGAATCCGAGGAGCGTCAGTCCATCGAAGAGGCGCTCCACGGCAATCGTCGCAAGCGCGGCTGTCTTGCGGACGCCATACCGGCGTGACAGCGCGTAAGAGCGCACCAGCTCGCCCGTGCGCAGGGGCAACACGTTGTTGGCCATGAAGCCGACCGCGACGACGGGCGCGAGGTCGGTCGTCGAGGCGCGCAGGACCGGTCGCAGGAGGAGCTTCCACCGGAGAGCGCGCACCCAAACGCCGATCAGGTACAGCGCGACCGCCGGCAACAGGTACCGGTAATCAGCTTTGGTGAGCGCGTCGCGAATCGCGGAGAAGTCTTGTCCGCGCAGGGCGTAGGCGATGAAGCCCGCGCTAATGAGGAAGCCCGCCAGGACGCGCCAGGACTTCATGCGGGGCGAACCTCGGCGAGCGCGAAATCGCTACGGCCCGGAGCGGTGCCGGGAATGCGGTGACTCTCAGCCCGGTGGTGACAACAACGAATGAGCACGGGCATTGACGCTCCAGGGCGTTCGGCCAAGACACGAGCGCACCACAAGTGCGCCGCGCTGAGTATAGCGTGCGGTCCAGGCGCCCAGAGATCGTTTCCAAGGCGACTTTCGTCCTGACCTTGGCGCCTTCAATACTCGTGCCCGCGAATTGAACCTGCAATTTGTACGTCTAATTTATCTAGACACATTGCGCGGTCACCCGTAATCTGGCCTGACACCGTCTGGAATTGGCCAGCGGTGCGCTCTAAGAGGTAAGGTGGTTACGCATGGTGAAAACTATTGCGGAGATGGTTGCCGACGCTAAGCAGCGCGTGGAAAACCTCTCAGTGGATCAGGTAGCGCGGGAGATCGAGAATGGCGACGCCCTTCTCGTCGACATCCGGGAGCCAGACGAGCGCGAGAAGAATGGGGTGATTCCAGGAGCTGTGGCAGCTCCGCGCGGGATGCTCGAGTTCTACGCGGACCCGACCAGCTCCTATCACCGACCGGAATTCGACCCGGATCGCCGCATCATCTTGCAATGCGCATCCGGTGGCCGATCCGCGCTCGCGGCCGACACCCTACAACAGATGGGGTACAAGAACGTGGCACACCTCGACGGCGGGCTCAACGCCTGGCGGGACGCCGGTCGCCCCATCGAGTCGGAAAACGCGTCGTGACAAACGAGCCGCGCCCTCTTGGTGCGCGGCTCGCATCCGGAATCCACTCTGAACAACTGAAGCCTTGATTGGCAACCCAAACCGGCCCTGCTCGCGCGATGCGCGGTAGGGTTGGTTCCCTTTCTTGGCGCACGCTGAGCCCTGCCCTGGACCAGCGCGGCCAGCCCGCGATTGCCGCGTACCCGTTTAGCGGTGACGATAGATGATCCGACCGCGAGTCAGGTCGTAGGGGGAAAGCTCGACCGTCACCCGGTCACCCGGCAAGACTCGGATGTAGTTCGTCCGCATCTTACCGGCAAGGTGGCTGAGAACGGTGTGGCCATTCTCGAGCTCGACCCGAAACATCGCGTTCGGCAGCGCCTCGATGACGCGTCCATCAACCGTGATCGCGTCTGGATCCTGGCGCCGCGGCCTCTCCTCGACCGACGTGGAAGCGGGGCCCGTGCGAGACGACTTACGATACTGCTGAACCTTCTTCGGCAAGCGTTACCTCCGTTAGGACATGATTATCCGCCTACCTCGCTCCTCCTTGCTATCAGCGAACCGATATTCCGGAGGCGCGAACCTCGCTTTCAATGGAAGTATACCGAAATTATAGCCAATTCGGCGGCCGATTGAACCGTCTGGATGTTCAACGCTGGCGCGCGTGGCGACGTGAGATGCGGCCCGAATTTCCCGGCATCAGGCATGCCTCGCGGCGCGGCGAACGTCCCACCATCACTCGTCCTGATTGAGCGGTCACGACGCCGCTCAAGCCGGGGCGTCACCCGTCCCCGTCTCCCCTTCGACTCTGGGGTAGCAGGCTCCGCTCTCGTCTGCGATCATCCCGCGCGAAGGTTCCACTTGCCTGGAAGATCCGATGCCGCGCGGGCATCTCAGGAGGTCATCTCGATGTCGGCAACCATGACCGAGCACGATGCCATCATCGCTCGTTACAAGGAGTTCGTCACCACTAGCTTCGTCGCCGCCGTCGAGCCAGTCGTCGTCGACCGGGCGGAGGGGTCACGAATTTGGGATGTCGACGGCAAGGAGTACCTGGACTGCTTCGCCGGGATCGCCGTGGTCAATGCCGGGCACCGTCACCCGCGAGTCCTCGCCGCCGTCCGGGAGCAGCTCGACCGAGTCGTCCACGCGGCCTCGTACGTCTATCACGTTCCGGTCGTCGCGGAATGCGCCCGGCGCATCGCGGAGGTCGCTCCTGGGTCGCTGCACGGCCGTGCCAAGACGTTCTTCGGCAACTCTGGCGCCGAGGGCATCGAGACGGCGCTGCGGCTGGCAAAGGCGTACACCGGACGCCGGGAGTTCATCGCTCTGACGCATTCGTTCCACGGCCGGACGAACGGCACACTCTCCGTGACCGGCAACATGGCGCGGAAGACTCGCGGCGGCCCCTACGTGCCCGGCGTCGCGTTCGCCCCTGCCCCGTACGTCTATCGCATTCCCTTCGGCACGGACGATCCGGAAACCGTCGCCGCCCGCTGCGCGGAAATGGTCGAGTGGGCGATTCTCTACCAGACAAGCGGCGACGTCGCGGCGTTCATCGCGGAGCCGGTCATGGGCGAAGGGGGCATCCTCGTCCCGCCCGCGTCGTACTTCAAGCGAGTCAAAGAAGTGCTCGATCGCTACGGCATCCTCTTCATCGCGGATGAGGTGCAATCCGGTTTCGGCCGCACCGGCCGCATGTTCGCTATCGAGCATTACGGCGTCGATCCGGACATCGTCGTGATGGCGAAGGGGATCGCCGACGGCTTCCCGCTTAGCGCCACCGTCGCCCGGCCCGAGATTGCCGACTCCCTGCGACCCGGTGAACACCTCTCGACGTTTGGAGGCAACCCGGTCTCCTGCGCCGCCGCGATCGCCAACCTCGACGTCTTCCGCGACGAGAAGCTCCCCGAGGCGGCCGCGCGCAAGGGCGAGCGAGCTCTCGCACGGCTGCGCGAGATGGCCGAGCGCCACCCACTCATCGGCGACGTCCGCGGTCTGGGCCTGATGATCGGCGTCGAGCTCGTTGCCGACCGCAACACGAAGGAGCCAGCCAAGGCGCAGGCTGCCGAAGTGCGACGTCTCTGCCGGGAGGCCGGCGTGCTCATCGGCGTCGGCGGGCAGAACGGCAATGTGATCCGCATCCAGCCGCCGCTCGTGATCGAGGACCGCGACCTCGACCACGCGCTTGACGTGCTCGATTCCGCCATCAGCCAGGTGGAGCGCGAGACACAGGCGTAAGGCGGTCGCAACTTCAGGGTGGCGGCGGCTCAACGGACAGATCAAAGTTTCCGGAATGGACTACACTTTTTTCGAGAATGGTTGAGTTGGCACGGCGTCCAGCCGTTGGGTGGCCGTGACCGACTCTCGGTCCCCGAGCGGCGGAATGCCGTGCAGTTCACATAGGGAGCGCAGCGAACCATGAATTCGAGTGCTGCCACCTCGAAGAGTGACCCGTTTGGCGCCCGAGCGACGCTGACGACGAGTTCCGGCACCACCGTTGCCTACTATCGCCTGCGGGCGCTCGAGGAGCGCGGGCTGACCAACCTCGACTCGTTACCGTTCACGGTGCGGATTCTCCTGGAGAGCGTCCTGCGCAACCTCGGGACCGAGTTCGGCGACCCAAGCCACGTCGAGCTGCTCGCGAAGTGGCGGCCGGGAACTGCTGAGGCGGAGGACGCGGTCGAATTCCCGTTCTTGCCCGGCCGCGTCGTCATGCAGGACTTCACCGGCGTTCCGGCTGTCGTCGATCTGGCGGCGATGCGATCCGCCGTCGGACGCCTGGGCGGCGATGTCACGCGCATCAACCCGCTCGTGCCCGCCGACCTCGTGATCGACCACTCGGTTCAGGTCGATCGCTTCGGGACGCTCTTGGCCTTCGCGAGAAACGTCGAGCTGGAGTACGAGCGCAACCGCGAGCGGTACGCGCTCCTGCGGTGGGCGCAGCAATCGTTCCAGAATTTCCGCGTCGTGCCGCCGGGCACCGGTATCGTCCATCAGGTCAACCTCGAATACCTCGCCTCCGTCGTCAGCACCCGGCAGGTTGGCAGCGAGACGGTCGCCTTCCCGGACTCCCTCGTCGGGACCGACTCGCACACGACGATGATCAACGGCCTCGGCGTGCTCGGCTGGGGCGTCGGCGGGATCGAGGCCGAGGCAGTGCTGCTCGGCCAGCCGCTCTATCTCCTCACTCCTGAAGTCATCGGCTTCCGCCTGACCGGCGCGCTGCGGCCTGGCGCGACCGCGACCGACCTGGTCCTCTACGTCACGGAGATGCTCCGGAAGTACGGCGTCGTTGGCCGGTTCGTCGAGTTCTTCGGCAAGGGCTTGACCAACCTGTCGCTCGCCGACCGCGCCACGATCGCCAACATGGCTCCCGAGTACGGCGCGACAGCCGCACTCTTCCCGGTCGACGAGGAAACCCTGCGCTATCTCCGCCTGACCGGACGCTCGGAGGATCTGATCGATCTGGTCGAGCGGTACTGCAAGGAGCAGGGCCTGTTCCGCACCGACGACACGCCCGATCCTTCCTACAACGATGTCCTCGAGCTGGATCTGGGGACGGTTCGACCCAGCGTTGCCGGACCGCGCCGGCCGCAGGACCGCGTGCCGCTCAGCCAACTCCGCAGGGTCTTCCGAACCGCGTACGCCAACAAGTTCGAGGGTGCTCCGCCGATTGAGGAAAACGGCGACGCCGACGCCGACCTCGGCTTGCTCGAGACCGTGGCAACCAACGGAAAGGCTCAGCCCGCCGATATTCCGGAGCGCGTTGGCACCGTCCCGATTCAGATCGGCGAGACGCAGACCTCACTCCATCACGGCGCAGTCGCCATCGCGGCGATCACCTCCTGCACTAACACGTCTAACCCGTCGGTTATGGTCGCCGCGGGCCTGCTTGCCAAGAAGGCGGTCGAGCGCGGGCTGGACGTGCCGCGCTATGTCAAGACGAGCATGGCTCCCGGCTCGCAGGTCGTGACGAAGTACCTGGAGCGCGCGGGCCTCCTGCCCTACCTGGAGGCACTGGGCTTCCACACCGTCGGTTACGGCTGCACCACCTGTATCGGCAATAGCGGCCCGCTCCCACAGCCGGTGGCGGAGGCGATTGACCAGAATGAGCTGGTCGTCGCATCAGTTCTCTCCGGCAACCGCAATTTCGAGGGCCGGATTCACCCGCAGGTCCGCGCATCCTTCCTTGCGTCGCCGCCGCTGGTCGTCGCCTACGCGCTGGCCGGCACCGTTGACATCGACCTGCTGCGCGAGCCTGTCGGCTACGACCCGAACGGCGATCCCGTCTACCTGCGCGACATCTGGCCGAGCCCGGAGGAGGTTCAGCAGACGATCGCGGAATCGATCGATCCGGAGATGTTCGCGGAGGAGTACAAGACGGTCTTCGCCGGCGACGAGCGCTGGCAGTCGCTACCGGTTCCAGAGGGCGCGCTGTACGAGTGGGATCCCGAATCGACCTACGTCCAGGAGCCGCCGTACTTCCTGGATCTCTCGCCCGAGCCGGGGCCGCTCCAGGACATCATCAACGCGCGCGTCCTGGCGCTACTCGGCGATTCGGTGACGACCGACCACATCTCGCCTGCCGGCTCCATCCCGAAGGCGAGTCCGGCCGGACAATACCTAATCAGCAAGGGAGTGGAACCGTATCAGTTCAACTCGTATGGCTCTCGGCGCGGCAATCACGAGGTGATGATCCGCGGCACATTCGCTAACATCCGGCTGCGGAACCGCCTGACACCGGGCAAGGAAGGCTACTGGACGATCCACGTTCCGTCCGGCGAGGAGATGACGATGTACGACGCGGCGATGCGCTACCAGAGCGAGGGCACGCCGCTTCTCGTCATCGCCGGCAAGGAATACGGCACCGGCTCCTCGCGCGACTGGGCCGCGAAGGGCACGCTGCTCCTTGGCGTCAGGGCCGTGCTCGCCGAGAGCTTCGAGCGGATCCACCGAAGCAACCTCGTCGGCATGGGCGTCTTGCCGCTCCAGTTCCTGCCAGGCGAGAACGCCGATTCCCTTGGCCTCACCGGACACGAGGCGTACACGATTCACGGCATCGCCGAGGGACTGACGCCTCGCAAGCGCGTCCAGATTCAGGCAGTCGGCGCTGACGGTAAGACGACCACGTTCGAGGCGATCGCGCGGGTCGATAGCCCGATCGAGGTCGAGTACTACCGCAACGGCGGCATCCTGCAGACGGTGCTCCGCCGCCTGCTCAAGGAGGGAAGCGCCGCGCCACAGGCCTAGCATTCGGCGCCGCCAATCCAGCTATCTCGACGTTGAGAGCCCTCCTAGCGGAGGGCTCTTTCACTTGGAGAGACAACGACGAGGGCGACTCGTGGGATCAGGAGGCGATGGAAGACGACCGGCGGACTGGCTAGGGTTCAGGATTCGCGGTTCTCAATCCTCACAGCTGTGCCAGGAGTCGATTCGAACGGTGACGCGGTACCGCTCTTCGCCGGGAACTCCACGAGTGTAGTCGGCTCCGGTGTACTTGTGGGCAAGCTGATTGACAAACGTCAGGTCGCGGAAAAGCGTCCAATCAACCACCTCGCCGCGAATCTCCAAATGGCGCTCCGGCCGCGCCGGGTCCGACAACGATATGGCGAGACGAGGATCGCGGCGCAGGTTTCGGTACTTCTGCGTCACCGGCCGGATGCTGAGCAGGATGTGCTCACCATCC
The DNA here is from genome assembly GCA_937901745.1 of uncultured Chloroflexota bacterium. Taxonomy (GTDB): domain Bacteria; phylum Chloroflexota; class Chloroflexia; order Thermomicrobiales; family UBA6265; genus CALGSZ01. The sequence continues at coordinate 12,665 of CALGSZ010000048.1, forward strand.
CAGAGGAACCAGACCGGATTGACCTGCGGCTCGCCGCGCGGTCCGATCGTGGAGAGATGGGCGAGCGTCTTGCTGTTCAGCAAGTCATGAAATCGCTCGGGCACTGGCCCTTGCGGCATTTCTCATTACCTCCTAGGCATCAGATTGCGACGTGGCGTTCGCCCTGGAGGGCCAGGGAAGCCGCGATCGCGATTCGGTACGGATAACGATCGACCGACGGCACGAAGTCGGTCAGTTGGATCGTCTCAGTTCTCGGGGTGACGCTCCCGGCTGCGAGGACCTCGGCTTCGACAGCGTCAGCCTCGCCAGAGTAGAGGGCCAGGACGGCCGCGACCGGGAGTTTCACCAGCCCTTCCAGCTCAACCGGGTTCGGCCGGTAATCGGTCAGCGGCCGATCGTCCACGAGCAGGAACACCTCTTGCACTTCTCGGTCCCGCGTACCGGATTCAGCTTCGTTCGCCGAGAGGCGCGTGCCCAGCCAGCGCAGCCGCTCCGGCTTGACGCTAATACCGATTTCCTCATCGGTCTCCCGCAGCGTCTCTTCGATCGTCTCACCCGCTCGCACGTGTCCCCCGACCGTCGCATCGAGACGACCCGGCCAGGTGTCCTTGCGTAGGCCACGCCGCTGAAAGATGAGGTAGGGCGACCCGTCAGCCTCCTTGCCAGCGATCCAGACATGGACTGCGCGGTGCCAATCACCATCGCGATGCACCGCGTATCGGGCCTTGTAGTGGCCCGTCGGCGCCCCGGCGGTAGTGACGACCTCGAACAACTCCTCCGGGTCTTGCGCCGGCGGCAGCGTCTCACTCATTCCTCGTCAACTCGATTCTCGGCCGGCGTCTCGGGTTCGCCGTCCGTCGCCAGCCGCGCAAAGATGAGCACGTCGTGGAACTGCCCATCCACATAGGCTGCCTCGCGCAAGACCGCTTCCTGCGCGAAGCCGCATTTCCGATAGAGCCGATGCGCGCGCTCGTTGTAGGCCTCGCTTCGCAGCCAAACGCGATGGAAGCCCCACTGCGCGAAGCAGACATCGAGAAAGGTTTCCAGGACGTCCGTCCCGAGCCCCTGCCCCCACCGCTCGCGCTCACCGATGAGGAGCGATAGCTCGAGCGAGCGGTGCGGAAGTCGCTCCCGGCTCGTTACCAGCAAGCCGACCGGGTTCCCGTCCAAGTCCTCGATGAGAAAAGCCGCCGGTCTGCCTAGCTCGGCCTCTCGCTCGAGCCACTCTTCGATGCGCCGCTGAATCTCCGCCAGCGAGACGGTCGCCTCTGGCTGTCCCCAGAAGCGCATCACCTCCGGGTCGTTGAGCCAGCGGTATAGGTGACCAGCGTCGGTCCGCTCGATGGCCCGCAGGTTGACCCGCTCGCCGCGAATCATGTCACCGGACTCCACGCCGAAATGCGACCACAAAGCAGCGAGGGGCGCTCGGTACGGCGGCCCCTCGCTCCCCCTTCGCTCCCTCCAAGAAGGAGGTTGCCTCCGGATCCCCCCGCTATGTAGTGATCACGTCAGCGCCCCGGTCCAACGGTCGGCCAGATCAACCAACCGGCTGGAGAAGAGCCCCAGGGCGAGATTGGCAATGACCATCACGGCGATGCCCGCGTTCAGCAGCCAGGTCGAGCTAGCGCCAAGCTGGCGCTCCGGCGGATTGAAGTACATCACCGCGACGACACGCAGGTAGTAGTAAGCGCTGACCGCTGAGAGGATAACAACCGCGAGCGCGAGCCAGAGCAGATCGGCATCGATTGCGGCGACGATGACGTAGTACTTCGCGTAGAACCCGAGCAGCGGCGGCACACCCATCAGGGAGACCATGAAGATCGTCATCGCGACCGCCGCCGCCGGATTGGAGCTCGCGAGACCGGCGAAATCATCGAGCGTCATGCCACGGCCACGGTGCTGAATCCAGGCCACCACCGCGAATGCGCCGATGTTCATGAAGGTGTACGCCAGGATGTAGTACAGGACGCTCGACACTCCCAGGTCAGCAGAGCCGGCTCCATTTCCGGAGCCGAAACCGGTGCCCTCCCGCGCTTGGTAGGCGGCCAGGCCAACCAGCATGTAACCCGTGTGCGCGATCGAGGAGTAGGCGAGCATACGCTTGATGTTGCGCTGCGAGATGGCGACGATGTTGCCGAACGCCATCGTGATCAACGCGAGCACCGCTAGCAGATCGGTCCAGTCGTTCCGCATCGGGCCGAGCCCCTGGACCATGATCCGGACAATCGCCGCGAAGCCAGCCGCCTTCGGAACGACGGACATGAAGCCGGTGACCGGAGTCGGCGCGCCGTCATAGGCGTCCGGTGTCCACATATGGAACGGGACCGCCGCGATCTTGAACCCGAGACCCACCGTCAGCAGCAGCAGCGCCAGCAGCAACGAGGCTTCCTGCCGATCCTGTCCGGCGACCGTGTCTTGAATCGCGCTGCGGATCTCGTCGAGGTTCGTCGAGCCGGTCAGGCCGTAGGTCCACGCCATCGCGTAGATCAAGATCGCGCTAGCGAAGATACCCAGCAGGAAGTACTTGAGCGCGCCCTCGACCGAGGTGACGCGGCGCTTGGCGAACGCGGTCAGCACGTAGGTCGCCAGGGAAGACAACTCGATGCCGACGAAGAGCATCACCAGGTCGCCCGCCGCGGCGGTGAGGAGCGCGCCGAGGATCGAGAAGGCGAGGAGCACGTAGAACTCGCCGATCGGCATGCGCCCTTCGAGCCGCTCGACGTAGCTGGCGGAGACCATCACCGACAGGATCGCGGCCGAGAGGATGATGACAGAAAGGAAGACCGTCAGGCCGTCGGCCCGGAAAGCTCCGTTGAACGTTGCCCGGTCCTCGCCGTGCTGCCAGTAGAGCGCGACCATCGCGGCAGCGTAGCCAAGGAGCGAGATCGCCGTCAGCCAGGTGTAGTGCCGCTCATTCGGCAGGAAGGCATCGAGGAACAGGAGGACGAGCGCCAGCCCGAACACGATTAGCTGGGGCACTACCAGGCTCCAGTCCGGGCCCGTCAGATTGAGATTGATCAGGTCCACCTACCGCGCTCCCTTGCCATTATGCAGACTGCCCGCGCACCGCTAACCACCGAGCGGGCCACGGAGGAACGGTTCGAGAATCCGCTCGAAGCTTGGCTGCACGATCTCGAAGATCGGCTTCGGATAGACGCCGAACACGATCGTTGCGATCGCTAGCGGAATCAGCGTGATTGCCTCCTTGACCGTGAGGTCCCGCCAGACGATGCCGCCGTGCTCGTCGTCATGCTCGTGCGACGCGCCGGAGACCGGCATCACGGCCTCGCCATGACCGTGGCCATGCGACGCGGCGATCATCGCGCGCTCGTCCGGCGTTAGGTCAGCGTCGTGGGGGTCAGGCGGCTGCTCCGGCCGGCGGCCGAAGATCACGCGCTGGAACATCCACATCATGTACCAGGCGGCAAAGATCACGACCGCGAAGGTAAAGAACGCCGCCCACTTGTTCCACTGCCACGTGCCGAGCGCGACGAGGAACTCGCCGATGAACCCGGACATTCCCGGCAGACCGATGCTCGCGAGCATGAAGAGCATGAAGAAGGCGGAATAGACAGGCATCCGCGAGGCGAGCCCGCCGAACGCAGCGATCAACCGGGTGTGGGCACGCTCGTAGATGACACCGACGAGCAAGAAGAGAGCGCCGGTGTTGAAGCCGTGCGCCAGCATCACCATCATCGAGCCGTTCAGCCCGTTCAGGTAGTGCTCGACGTTAGCCACGCCCGCCAACCGGTCGCGCTCGGCGGCCAGAACGGAGACCGCGATACCGAGCGTCACGAAGCCCATGTGGCTGACGGACGAATAGGCGACGAGCTTCTTGAGGTCGGGCTGGACCAATGCCACGAACGCGCCGTAGAGAATGGCGATGATGGAGAGGACGGCGATCGGAATCGCCCAGTCCTCGGTCCCCTCAGGGAAGAGCGGCAGATTGAAGCGGAGCAGGCCGTAGCCTCCCATCTTCAGCAGCACTGCCGCCAGGATCACCGAGGCGGCCGTCGGCGCCTCGACGTGCGCGTCTGGCAGCCAAGTGTGGAGCGGGAACATCGGCACTTTGACGGCGAACGCGATCAGGAACGCCGCGAACGCCAGGCCCTGGAAGAGGTCGCTATACGCTCCCTTGTCCCACCCCGTTTGTAGCTCGAGGATGTTCAGCGTGCGGACCGACGTCGTCTCGTAGTACTGCTGGTAGGTCGCGACGATGCCGACCAGCATCAGCAGCGAGCCGGCGAGGGTGTAAATGAAGAACTTGACCGCCGCATAGACGCGGTTGGAGCTGCCCCACACCCCGATGAGCAGTGCCATCGGGATGAGCATGACCTCCCAGAAGATGTAGAAGAGGAACAGGTCCAGCGCCATGAAGACGCCGAGCATCCCTGTCTCGAGCAGGAGCATCGCGATGTAATACTCGCGGGTCCGGTTGTTGACCGTGTCCCACGACCAGATGATCGCGATGAGCGTCAGCACCGTCGTCAGCGCGATCAGGACGACCGCGATGCCATCTACGCCGAAGTGGTATGAGACGCCGAGGTCGTTAAGCCAGGTGACCCGCTCCTCGAACTGGAACTCCGCGTTCTTGTCGAACCCCGCGACCATGACCACGGAGAGGACAAGACTCACCAGCGAGGCCAGCAGAGCGATTGCCCGCGTGGTCTCGCGCGATGCGCGCGGCATGAAGAAGAGCACCAGCGCGCCAGCGAGCGGCGCGTAGGCCATCACACTCAGCAGCGGGAAGTTATCCACCAGCTTCCTCCGACCTCCAGGTCCGCCGAGCCCTTAGCGGAACAAATCGCTGAAGGCGGCGAGATAGACGCCCACCATGACGACCATGCCGAGCGCGATCGCCAGCGCGTAGTTGGCGACCAAGCCCGTCTGGACATGCCGCAAGCGCTGGCTGATCACCCCAATCCCGGCGGCGACGCCGTTCACCGCACCGTCAATGATGCCGACGTCAACCACGCGCCAGAGCACCATGGCGAGCCACCGCGCCGGCGCGACGAAGATCTTGTTGTACAGCTCGTCCCAGCCCCACTTGTTGTAGAGGAACTGGTACAGCCCTTGGTAGCGATTGGCGACGGCGACCGGATCGATGCGCCCGGCGATGTATGTCAGATACGCCACGAACAGACCGAGCAGCGCCACCGCCGTCGAGATGATGCCGAAGGTGACGGTCGTCCGGGTCGAGACGTGGTGTCCGCCCTCCTCGTGCTCTTCCGCCTCGGTCGCCTCTTCCTGGTGCAAGCCGTCCTCCTGGGCGCCAGCCACGACGTAGAGCGAGGCGGTCTCGTCCGCTTCTTGCGACGCCTCAGCTTGCTCGGAGAAGACCGGCTCCAGGAAGTGGTGGAACGGCCCGTCCTCCGGCGGGAACCCAACGAAGCCGATCACCGCCGACGGGATCGCGAGCAGGATCAGCGGGATCGTCATCACCGCGGGGGATTCATGCGGATGGAGATGCGAGGCGTCGTAGCGCGGCCGCGTGAAGAAGACGAGGAAGACCAGCCGGAACATGTAAAGCGAAGTCAGGAAAGCAGAGACGAGGCCGACGATCGCGATGAACTTGCCCCAGTTCGGGAACGGCTCGCTGATCCACGACCCGACGATGATCTCGTCCTTGCTCCAGAATCCGGCGAGCGGGATGATGCCGGCGTTCGCCGCCGACGCGATCAGGAACGTCCAGAACGTGACCGGCATCTGCTTGCGCAGGCCGCCCATGTTCCGGATGTCCTGCTCGTGGTGCATGCCGTGGATCACGCTCCCCGCGCCCAGGAACAGGAGTCCCTTGAAGAAGGCGTGCGTCATCAGGTGGAAGATGGCCGCGATCCACGCGCCGGTGCCGAGCGCGAAGGCCATGTACCCGAGCTGGCTCAGCGTTGAGTAGGCGATCACCCGCTTGATGTCGAACTGCGTGATCGCGATCGTCGCCGCCATGAACGCGGTGAACGCGCCGATCGCTGAGACGACCCACATCGCGGTCGTGCTCTGGCTGAAGATCACGTGGGAGCGGGCGACCATGTAGATGCCCGCGGTGACCATCGTCGCGGCGTGGATCAGCGCGGAAACCGGCGTCGGGCCTTCCATCGCGTCGGGGAGCCAGACATGCAGCGGGAATTGCGCGCTCTTGCCGACGGCGCCGGTGAAGAGCAGCAACGCGATGCCGGTCAGCGTTCCTTCCGACGCGACGCCGCGCGCGGCCTGAGCGAAGACGCCGTCCTCACCGTAGAACGCCAGGGTACCGAACGCGACGAAGGTCCACATCACGCCGAGGCCGAAGCCAAGGTCGCCAACGCGGTTGACGATGAACGCCTTCTTCGCCGCGTTCGCAGCCGACCGGCGCCAGTAGTAGAAGCCGATCAACAAGTACGAGCAGAGACCGACCGCCTCCCAGAAGACGAACATCAGGAGGTAGTTGTCGGCCATGACCAGCATCAGCATGGAGAAGACGAAGAGCGGCAAGTAGGCGAAGAAGAGGAAGTACCGCGGATCCTTCTCCTCGGCTCCATGCGCGCCGTGATCGGCATGACCGTGCGCGGCCTCGTTCGGATCGAAGACCTTGGTCATGTAGCCGATCGAGAAGATGTGGACCAGGAGACCAACGGTGGTGACGACCAGCAGCATCACCGCCGTCAACTGGTCAACGTAGAGATTGACGTCGACGCGGAAGTCGCCCGACGGAATCCAGGTGAAGAGATGCTGGCTCAGCGGCTCGTCGTTCTCGCGGATATCGAGGAACGCGGCGACTGAGAGCGCCCACGAGGCAAGGACGGCCGGGACCGCGACCCAGTGTGCCTGGTAGCGGAACGATCTTCCGAAGAAGAAGTTGATCCCGAACGCTAGGAGCGGCAGAACCGGAATCAGAAACAGCCAATCAGCCATCAGCGATCCTCACGCGCGGCTCGCCGATCGCCCGATCGGTCGTTCGGCTGACTTCGCCATTCGGAATGCCTATCCATGCTTCCCCTCGAAATCCGCGTCCTGCCCGAATCGCCTGCCTCGCGACGACCAATGCACCACTAGTCGCGCAGCGTTCGCATCTCGTCGACATCGACCGGAGTGCGGACGCGCCGGCTCAACGCGATGATGATCGCGAGACCGACAGCCGCTTCAGCCGCGGCCACCGCGATCGTAAACAGGGCGAAGCTCTGGCCCTGCAGCGAGTTCAGTTCCCAGCCAAATGCGATCAGCGACATATTCGCCGCGGTGACCATCAGCTCGACGCACATGAAGATGATCAAGATGTTGCGGCGAATCAGCACGCCCATCATCCCGATGATGAAGAGCGCTGCGCTCAGGAAGAGGAAGTGATTGACTCCGATTTCACCCATCGTCCGGTTCGCCCTCGCCGCCTAGCGCCGGCCGATTACCGGCTGCTCGTTCGGGTCTCGCGCCATGATCAGCCGCCGCCCGTAGCCGCCGGGCACGACCTCAGCGCCTGGCGTCGGTCCAGCAATCGGTGACTCGCCGACCGGTCCCGCTGGCAACGCCAAGTCGGTTCCTCGCGGATGGCCAAGCGAGATCGTGCCGCGTCGCCGGTAGAGACGCTCGCCGAGCCGTTCCGGCAACGCCAGAACGATCGCGCCGATGACGCCGACCGTCAGCACAAGCGAGATCACCTCAAACGGCAGGAGATATTGCGTATAGAGCGTGCGGCCGAGCGCCTGCGTGTTGCCGCCGACCAAATCGACGATCTGAGTGAACTCCTGCTGGTCCGCCACGGCTCTCCGCCCGACGACCGAGCGGTCGAGAATCGCCACGCCGACTTCCAGGAGAAGAATGAGGCCGAGCAGCAAACCAACGTATCGCTGCACCGGCCTTGCCGCGTGGAATTCCGGCAGATCATCCGGGTCGACGAGCATGAGGACGAAGAGAACGAGTACCAGGATGGCGCCCGTGTAGACGATGATCTGCGCCACGGCGAGGAACTCGGCGCCGAGCATGACGAAGATCGCCGCGACGTTGAAGAAGCAGAGCACCAGGAAGATCGCGGAATGGACCGGATTGTTCGCAACGACGACGCCGGCCGCCGACAGCACGCAGACGGCGCCGATCATGTAGAAGATGATGACGTCCCAGGGCATCTCTCTCGCTCCCCGGCGCTATGGCTGCCGAACGGTCGCTGGGGCGGCACTCGACTCGCGCTCGCTCGTGAAGAGCTGAACCACGAGGATCACGAGCAGCACCGCGCCACCGGCGCCGATGACCCACCACCACCCGGTCGGGATTCCCTCGTTAGCCGCCAGCCGAATGAACGAAGTGATGACAATGTTGACCAGGACCAGCGGCAGCAGAACCTTCCAGGCAACTCCCATCAGCTGATCGAAGCGGAAGCGCGGTAGCGTCGCTCGCAGCCAGACGTAGAAGAACAGGAACAGGATCGTCTTCGCGAGCAGCCAGAGCACGCCCAGCCCCCAGTAGCGATCGGAGCCCGGGCCGTCCGTCCCACCCAGGAAGAGGGTGCTGGCAAAGAGCGAGACGACAATCATCGAGATGTACTCGCCCAGGAAGTAGAAGGAGAAGCGGAACGCCGAGTACTCCGTGTGGAACCCGGAGACCAGCTCCGTCTCCGCCTCGGGCAAGTCGAACGGCGCCCGGTTCGTCTCCGCCACAGCCGCGATCAGGAAGATGATGAACGCGAGCGGCTGCGAAAGGATGAACCAGTTGCTGATTTCCAGCGGACCAAGCTCGAGCGGCTCCTGCTGCCGGGCGAGGATGTCACGCAGGTTGAGAGAACCCGACAAGATGAAGATTCCGACGAGCGAAAGACCGAGGATGATCTCGTAGGAGACGACTTGGGCCGCGGAGCGGAGTCCGCCGAGGAGTGAGTATCGGTTCGCCGAGGACCAGGCCCCGAGGATGATGCCGTAAACGCCGATGCCGCTAAAGGCAAAGATGAAGAGCGCTCCGACGTTGATGTCCGTGATGAAAAGGTTGACGTCGCGCCCGAAGATCTCAACCGTGCCGCCGAACGGAATGACCGCGACGCCGACGATCGCGGTGACGAACACGATGAGCGGCGCGAAATAGAAGACGACCTTGTCAGCCGCTCGCGGGATCAAGTCCTCTTTGCCGAGGAGCTTGATGCCGTCGGCGATCGGCTGGAGCAACCCTGCCGGTCCTGTGCGCGTTGGTCCGAGCCGATCCTGGAAGGCGCCGATCACCTTCCGCTCGAACCAGGTCATGTAGGCCATGCCCACCAGCAGGACGTTCATCAGGACGAACGCCACGATGAACGTAAGCCAGAGTGGCTGGTCGTTCTCCATGCCTCGCGTCGCTCCGAGCCCCTAGCCGCCCGATTTCCGCGCCGCTAGCGGCCAAATCGCGTCAACCACGCCGATCAAGGTCGGGATTCTGCCCGCCGGACATGGCGAGAGCGGGCTCGCCCGCTCTCACGCCGCGCGTATCTTACCGCCTTGTTGCTTTCCTGACGACCGCTTTCGAGCAGCGGTGCCGCCCGAAGATACTCGTTCATCACGCTAAGTCTTTCGACCTGCCGCTTGCTCCCACGCCCGCACGCGGCCTGATTCCGGCGATGCGACGCGCGAGAGCGACCGAGCCGAACGTTCGGGCCAGACCGCTCGCGGCTCAACGGCCAACGCCTCAGCGGTCTACCGATCCAAGGACGATGTCAATCGTCCCGATCAGCGCAACGACATCGGCAAGCATCGCCCCCTGGGCGATGTGCGGCAGGACGCCGAGATTCACGAAGTCTGGGGAGCGGATCCGGAAGCGATAAGGCATCGCCGAGCCGTCGCTGACGATGTAGTAGCCATTTTCGCCCTTCGGATGCTCCACCGCGGCGTAGGCCTCGCCGACTGGCGGCGAGAAGCCTTTGATCACCCAAATGAAGTGCCGCTGCATGTCCTCGGCCGTCGTCATCGTGCCCTTGTGCGGCGGGATAACGTACGGCGAGTCGTATGCCATCAGCGGCGTGTCCATCCGCTCGCAGTGATCGAGCGCCTGCTGGATGATCTTGATCGACTGCCGCATCTCCTCCATCCGGACGAGATAGCGGTCGTAGACGTCGCCATGCGTGCCCAGCGGCACCTCGAAGTCCAGCCGGTCGTAGACGCAATAGGGCTGCGCCTTGCGGACGTCGTAGTTCACGCCCGAGCCGCGCAGGCAGGCGCCGGTCAGCGAGTAGTTGATCGCCGCTTCCGGCGTGATGACGCCGACGCCCTTGGTCCGCGCCAGCCAGATCGGGTTGGCGTCGAGGAGATCGGCGTACTCCTGCTGGCGCTCCGGGAAGATCTTGCAGAAATCCCGGATCATCTGCGGCAGCCCATCGGGGATCGGCCGAGAGAACCCGCCGATCTCCATCATGTTCGTCGTCAGGCGGGCGCCGCAGAACGCCTCGAAGATGTCGAGGATCAACTCGCGCTCGCGGAAGCAGTACAGCGACATCGAGAGGGCGCCGATGTCGAGCGCGTGCGTGCCGAGCCAGACTAGGTGGGATGCGATCCGCGAAAGCTCGGCCATGATGACGCGCCAATACTGGGCGCGCTCCGGCGCTTCCACTCCACACAGCTTCTCGATGGCGAGCACGCAGCCGAGATTGTTCGAGGGAGCCGCGACGTAGTCAGTGCGGTCCGTCCAGGGAATGACTTGGGCGTAACGGTGCGACTCGCCCAGCTTCTCCACGCCGCGGTGGAGATAGCCGATGACGGGATCGCAGTCGGTCACCACCTCGCCGTCGAGCTTGAGGATGACGCGCAACACGCCGTGCGTACTCGGGTGCTGCGGTCCCATATTCAGCGTGAGCTGGCGCTCGCCGGACTCGAGGAACGTGTCCTCGGTGACGACCATCGTGCCGTACTGCGCGCCTTCCTCACTGGCCGGCGCGACCACGTCATCGTCGGCCCGGTTGGTCATCGCCTGCGAATTCATGGGGTTACACCCCCCTTCCAGTCCATCGGGTGCGCGTGCGCCCGACGGTTCGTTCCGTGTTGTACGTCGGGTACTCCCGCCAGCCACGCAGCGGGTAATCCTTACGCAGCGGGAACCCCTCGTCCCAGTCGTCGGGCAAGAGGATTCGCCTCAAGTTCGGGTGTCCTTCGAAGATGATCCCGAACATGTCGTAGCACTCGCGCTCCAGCCAGTTCGCGCCATTCCAGAGCGGAACAAGCGATGGAACTGGCTCGCCGTCGTTGCAGCCAGCCTTGAGGCGCAACCGGACGCGGTTGTTGATCGAATAGAGGAGAACGACGACATCGAAGCGCGGCTCGGTTCGCAGCCGCAGCATGTCGACCGCCGTCACGTCGGTGAGGTGATTGAAGGAAAGCTGCGGATGGTCGCGCAGGAAGGCGCAGACGTCACGCAGCACCTCGCGGCGGACATGGATCGTCGTCTCGTCACGGAAGCGGACCACGTCGACGATCGCATCGCCGAACTGGCGACGCAGCTCGCGCAGCGCCGGATGCTTCTCAACGTCTGGATCGAAATAGAGCTCGCGCGCCCAGGGATCGCCCGGTGGCGCTTGGACAACCGCGGAGCCGGACTCCGGCGTGCTGCCCGCGCTCGCGGGAGTTGGGACAGGCGCTGTCCCCTCGCTCACGGAACTGTCCTCCTGATGGATGCGCGGTTCCAGATCACCCTAGGCTCGGACCGCGGCCATTGCCGCCTCGCGGTCAGCGACCCGCTGCGCCTCGGCCGCCTCGACGCCCTGCTTCCTCGCCATCGTCTCGTACTTGATGACCTTGTTCTGCAGCTCCAGGATGCCGTAGTAGAGCGCCTCTGGCGTCGGCGGGCAGCCAGGCACGTAGACGTCCACCGGGACGACCTGGTCAACGCCCTGCACGACCGCGTAGGTGTCGAACGGGCCGCCGACGTTGGCGCAGCTGCCCATCGAGAGCACCCACTTCGGCTCGGGCATCTGGTCGTAGAGCGTGCGAACGACCGGCGCCATCTTCTTCGTCACCGTGCCCGCGACGATCATCAGATCAGCCTGTCGCGGAGAGGCGCGATAGAGCATGCCGAACCGCTCGGCGAGGTCGAAGCGGCTCATCGAGGCGGAAATCATCTCGATCGCGCAGCACGCGAGACCGAACTGAAGCCACCACAGTGAGGAGCGCCGCGCCCAGTTGAAGACGAAGTCGAGCGATGTAATGAAGATATTCTTATCGAACCGGTCATCAATCAGACCCATTCGAGCGCTCCTTTCTTCCATGCATAGATGTAGCCATCTAATAGCAGGAAGATAAAGATCACCATCGCCAGGAAGCCGTATCGGCTAAGCACATCGAAGTTAACAGCCCACGGGTAAATGAAGATCGCCTCAATGTCGAAGATAACGAAGAGCATGGCGACGACATAGAACCGGGGGGTGTAACGGGGCCTGACCGGTGAGACGTCCGGAACGCCGCTCTCATACGGCGCCCCCTTGACGGGACTTGGCTTGGACGGTGCGACGATCCAGTTGAGGATGAGAAGCGTCATGCCCATCGCAAAGGCGGAAATCGTCATCAAGCCGACGACCAGCCAGTTTTCGCCGAAGACCTGCACGCCGTTCCGCTCCTCGTTACCGCTGGATCGTGTCGCGGTTGCTACCGTCCTTCCTGGCTAGCTGGCGACCGTTGCTCATGCACGAACGGCCCCGGCCAAGCTTTGTGTATCGTATCACAAACTCCCTTCTCCTCAGGCCGGCCCGCGGTGGTTTCGCCCGGCGCCCTCGACGGTTCCAGCTCGTCCGGTCGAGCAAATCAATTGGAATCGTACATACTTTTCCCCCGGCGATCGTTCGTGGTGATCGCTTTCGATGCGTGGCAGGAATGCCGAATTTTTGGCTTAGCGGAGTGGGAGTGTGCTCGATCACGATCTTGTCTTGAAGAGCGATGAGCTCTACCTGGTCGGTGACCAGCGGAGCGATGGCAGCGGGGAGCGCGCGACTGGGCTCTATCTGCGCGACACGCGCCATTTGACTCACTTCACCGTCACCCTCAACGGCGCCACGCCTGAGCGCCTCTCAACCCGCGTGCACAGCGCGACGACAGCGACGGTAACGATGACGAACCCGGTGCTGCCGATCGACAAGGATAGGGCGATCGCTCCGAACCGGGTGATGCTCGAGGAGCGGATCAGGCTCGACACCGCCCTCCACCTAACGATCATCGTGCAGAACTTCGCGCCGGAGACGGTGCCGATTGAGCTCGGCCTCGATTTCAATGCCGATTTCCGCGATCTCTTCGATGTTCGCGGCTTCCCGCGCGAGAAGCGCGGGAAGCTTCAGCGCCCACGAGTCGAGGATCGCGAGGCCGGCAAGGCGGTGATTCTGAGCTATTGCGGCCTGGACGGGCTTGAGGCCTCCACCGAGATCGCGTTCGATCGCGCTCCGAAGATCGAGGTCGTCCGCGGCGTCGCTGAGACCGACGATGCTTTCGTGCCGATGCTGCCCGGCTTCGAATCGGTGGCGCACGAGCCGCCGCTCGCTCGCATTCCTGGAGCGCACGCCACCTTCTCGATCACCCTCGCTCGCGGCGAGCGCTGGGAAGTCAACATCAAGATCCAGCCCGTCCCCGCCAACCGGACGCCGATCTCCGCGGCGCCCGCGGTGCTCAGCCAGTTCCTGGAAGAGCTCGCGACTGTGACGACGGACAACCCGTTCTTCAATCGCGTGCTGCATCGCTGCGAGCTGGATCTCACCGCGCTCTTGACCACGTTTCCCCAGGGCGCGCTGCCTGCCGCCGGCATCCCGTGGTTCGTCGCGCCGTTTGGCCGCGACAGCCTGATCGTCGGACTTCAGACGCTGCATCTGCTGCCACAACGGGCCGCCAACACTCTTCGCGTCTTGGCATCTCTTCAGGGAGAGAAGGTCGATCCCTGGCGGGAGGAGGAGCCCGGCAAGATCCTCCACGAGATACGGTACGGCGAGGTCGCCCGCTGCAACGAAGCGCCGCACACGCCGTACTACGGCTCTATTGATGCCACGCCGCTCTTCGTCTGGCTCTTCGCCGAGACGATCTCCTGGACCGCCGACGAGCGCCTCTACCACGATCTCCTGCCGAACGTCCGGCGGGCGCTCGAGTGGATGGAGAAATACGGCGACGTAGACGGGGACGGCTTGATCGAGTACGGCACAGATGCGCCGGACGCTGTCCACATCCGGCACAAGGTCTGGAAGGACAGCTATGACTCGATCCATCACGCTGATGGCACGCCGCCCAAGGGTCCGATCGCCGCGATCGAGGTCCAGGGCTACGCCTACGCCGCGATGCGTCGGCTGGCCGACGTCGAGGCCGCGTACGGGCAGACCGAGATGGCCCAGGATCTGCGCGCGCGAGCCGAGCGCCTGCGGGAGCACGTCGAGTCCGCGTTCTGGCTCGAGTCCGAGGACTTTTACGCGCAGGCGCTGGATGGCGATAAGCAGCCGGTGCGGGCGATCACGTCGAACCCCGGTCACCTATTGGCCTGCGGGCTCCCCTCACCGGAGCGCGCGGAGCTGGTCGCGAACCGGCTGCGCCAACCGGATATGGACTCGGGTTGGGGCATTCGCACGCTCTCCTCGACGGCGATCAGCTATAACCCGATGAGCTACCACAATGGCTCGGTCTGGCCCCACGACAACAGCCTCATCGCCTGGGGCCTCTACCGCTACGGCCACGTCCAGGCCGCCCACGCGATTGCCGATGCCCTTTTCGCAACCGCGCAAGCGGATCCGCTCGACCGCCTGCCTGAGCTCTATTGCGGATTTGCTCGCACCGCGGAGATGGCGGACGCGCCCGTCGCCTATCCCGTCAGCTGCAGTCCGCAGGCTTGGGCGGCCGGCGCGCTCCCGCTCATCGTTCGCGGTATGCTCGGCTTGAACGCGGATCTTGCCGTCCGAGCCGTCACGGTCGCCCCGGCGCTGCCGGATTGGCTCAACGAGGTGACAGTGCACAATCTGCACGTCTGCGGCCGCAGTGGATCCCTCGAGGTTCGCCGCGAGGGCTCGACGTACACCGTCCGCGCCGATGGGCTCCCTGTCGAGGTCCGCCTGCCGGCCGAGGCGAATGTCTGAGCGCCCGCTCGCGGCACGCAATCCGAGAGTATTGGCTGAAAGGAGCCGCTATGACCGCGCAACCCGGTGAGCCGCGCATTCATCCAGAGACGCGGATCGGCCACGTCCATCTCAAGGTTTCGAACCTGGAGCGCTCGATCGTGTTCTATCGCGACGTGTTGGGCTTCGATCTCATGCAGCGCTACGGGAGCCAGGCGGCCTTTCTTTCCGCCGGCGGCTATCACCACCACATCGGACTCAATACTTGGGAGAGCCTGAACGGTCCGCGCCCCGCGCCCGGCACGACCGGTCTCTACCACTTCGCCATCCTCTACCCGAACCGATTCGAGCTCGCGCGTGCCCTCAAGCGCCTGATCGACCACAGAATCCCGATCCACGGCGCATCTGACCACGGCGTCAGCGAAGCGATCTACTTCGAGGATCCGGATGGGAACGGCATCGAGATTTACCGTGACCGGCCCGAAGAAGAGTGGCCGCGCACGCCGTCCGGGGAGCTGAAGATGGTGACGCGGCCGCTCGATCTGGAAGATCTCCTGAGGGAACTGGAGAAAGCGCCGGCCGCGGGCTGAGCGCGGAACCAGGAGGAGAAAAAATTCGCGAGCGGGACAAGCCGCCGCACCCGAGCGAATTGCTCGGTAGGCGGCGCGTCCCGCTCGTGCCACGCGGAGCTAGATGCCCATCGCGTGGTAGCCGTTGTCGGTAAAGATCGTCTCGCCGGTCACGGACGATGAGAGATCGCTGGCGAGGAAGACCGCGACCTTCGCGACACTCGAGGCATCGAACTCCGTCTTGAGTGGCGCCCGATCCTTGAGCGCGTTGTACATGTCCATGAACCCAGGGATGCCGCGAGCGGCGGCCGTCTTAACCGGTCCGGCCGAAATCGCGTTCACCCGGATGCCATGCTCGCCCAAATCCATCGCCAAGTAGCGAACGGTCGCCTCTAACGCCGCCTTCGCGACGCCCATCACGTTGTAGCGGGGAAACGCGCGATCCGCGCCGAGATACGTCAGCGTCATGATGCTCCCGCCGCTCGGCATGATCGGCACGATGCGCTGCGCGGCGGCGATGAGGGAATAGACGCTGATGCTGTGGGCAATCTTGAACCCCTCGCGCGACGTCTCGAGGAAACGTCCCTTTAGCTCGGCCGGCGGAGCGAAGGCAATACTGTGAACGAGGCAGTCAACGGTGCCGAAGTCCCGCTTCAGCGCCTCGCCGAAGGCGTCGAGCTGCTCATCCGATTCCACGTCACATTGATAGGCCGCGCCGCCGGCCGGCGCGCTCGCCACCAGAGCGTCGATCTCCTTCTTCGAGCGGTCATCGAGGTAGCTCACCGCCAGCTTGGCGCCCTGCGCCGCCAGTGCCTCGGCGATCGCCCAGCCGATGCTCCACCGGTTCAGAACGCCCATCACTACCGCGGTCTTGCCTTCGAGGAGCCCCCCTCCCTCGGCCATTCGAATCCTCCTCCCACGGAAATCCAGTCGCCAACCTGCCTTGGACTATGCCACAACCTTGCGCTCATGCGCCGTCCGCGCGCCGCGATACCCTGCTTACGACACGCGGTTTGATGCATGATACTGAGAGTACGGTTACCGGCAGAACTCAGAACGGAGGACCCGTGGAGAGCGAGGCGACACCTACCATTCCTATTTTCGATGGCCACAACGACACCGTATACAGTCTGCGCACCACGGGGCGCTCCTTCTTCGAGCGGTCAGACATCGGGCACATTGATCTCCCCCGCGCGCGGCAGGGTGGGTTCGCGGGCGGGCTGTTCGCCGTCTGGGTGCCGGATTCCGCGCGCCCGTCGATGACCGACTCCCAGTCAGACCAGAGCCTCACTCCCTCGGCCATCATGGAAAAGCCGCCGTCTCCGTTGCCTATTGACTGCGCCCAGCACTACACCATTGGATCGCTCGCCATGCTGATGCGGCTGGAGTCGGCGGACGAGAAGATTCGGATCGTGCGAACCGCCCGCGAGACCCGCGAGGCGATCCAGACCGGCACTTTGGCGATTGCGCTGCACCTCGAAGGGGCGGAAGCGATCGATCCCGGCCTAGATGCCTTGGAAGTCTTCTATCGCGCTGGCGTGCGCTCGCTCGGCCTGGTTTGGTCGCGGCCGAATGCCTTCGGGCACGGCGTCCCGTTCCGCACCGGCGAGTCGCCCGACATCGGGCCTGGCCTGACGGACGCCGGAAAAGAGCTCGTGCGCGCGTGCAACCGGCTCGGAATCTTGATCGATCTCTCTCACCTCAACGAAGCCGGCTTCTGGGATGTCGCGGCAATCAGTGACGCGCCGCTGGTCGCGACCCACTCGAACGCCTTCGCGATCTGCCCGGTGACTCGCAACCTGACAGATAAGCAACTCGACGCGATCCGGGAATCGCAGGGTATGGTCGGAGTCAACTTCCACGTCAGCTTCTTGCGACCGGACGCCAAGGAGCTGCCCGCCGAGACGACGGTCTCCCACATCGCCGATCACGTCGACTACTTGGTCGAGCGCTTGGGCGACGACAAGGTCGGCTTTGGCTCCGATTTCGATGGCGCGACGATGCCGGGCGATCTCCGCGACGCCGCCGGCCTACCGCTGCTGATCGCCGAGTTGCGGCGGCGTGGCTACGACGAGGCGACGCTGCGCAAGCTCACCCACGAGAATTGGCTGCGCGTTCTAGAGCGGACCTGGGGAGAGTGAGCCGGGCAGCCAATTAGCTCACCGTTCAATCGGAAAGACAGACGCTTTCGTCGCGTATCCGAGCCACCCGTGACCTGCAGCGACTCATGCCTAGAGCCGCTGCTTCTGCTCGCCGTTTGCTAACCGGTGGCAGCGAATCGTGTCCGGATCAGTAGACGATCAGGCTTGAGACCTGGTACCCCTTCAGGCGTTCGCGCCCCTTGAGGAACGACAGCTCCGCCAGGACGCTGACGCCGACGACTTCCGCCCCAAGCCGCTCCACGAGCTTGATCGCTGCGCCGACCGTGCCGCCCGTCGCCAGCAAGTCATCGACGATCAACACTCGCTCGCCCGGCTGAACGGCGTCGCTGTGCATCTCAACGGTGTTGACGCCGTATTCGAGCTCGTATTCCTCGCGGATCGTTGCCGCTGGCAGCCGCCCGACCTTGCGAACCGGCACGAGCCCGGCGCCGAGCTTGTAGGCGACCGGCGCGCCGAGGATGAAGCCCCGGCTCTCGATCGCGACGACCGTCGAAACGCCCACGAACGGCTCGGCCATCGCGTCGACCGCGGCGCGGAAAGCGGCAGCGTCCGCCAGCAGTGGGGTGATGTCTCGGAAGAGGATGCCTGGCTGAGGAAAATCGGGCACATCGCGAACCAACGCGCGCAGCGCCTCAATATCTACCGTCGTCTTCGCTTCAGTCATCTCTAACTCCGCACCGCATCGCGCCCCGCTGCCGCCGCGCGGAAGTCGCGTCGCATCCGTGTGGCCGCAAAGGATCGGTGCACAGGATACAGCCTCAGGGCGCCTGCGTATAATCGTGCCATGCCTCGCAACGGTACGCCCGCGACCGTGCCAGATACTCGCGCATCGACCGCTGCTACGGCAGCCGGATCGAACGGCCTGGTCCCATCGCGGCGGCAGTACCTCGAGCTGAAAGCCGCGCACCCAGACGCGATTCTCCTCTACCGGCTAGGCGACTTCTACGAGGCGTTCGACGAGGATGCGAAGATCGTCGCTCGGGACGCCCGGATCACGCTGACCAGCCGATCGTTCGGGCGCAACGGCCGCGTGCCGATGGCCGGGATCCCGCATCACGCCCTGAATCACTACCTGGGTCGGCTCCTCGCCGCTGGGCACACGATCGCGATCGCCGAGCAGATGAGCGAGCCTGGTCGCGGCCTGGTCGAGCGAGCGGTCACGCGGGTCCTGACACCCGGCACCGTTGCCGAGCCCGGGCTCCTCCCGCCGACCGAGAATCGCTACCTCGCGGCCGTCGCTCGGTACGGTGACCGGTTTGGGCTGGCGTGGGTAGACGTCAGCACGGGCGAGTTCGCGACGATCGAGCTCGCGGGGGAGGACGCCGCGAACCGTGTCCAAGAAGAGCTGGCGCGGATATCGCCCGCAGAGTGCCTCGTCTCGGATCGCGATAACGCGCTCCCGACCGCTGGCCACGTCACGCGGCTCGAATCCTGGCATTTCGAGCCAGAGCGGGCCACGACGCGATTGTGCGAGCAATTCGGCGTGCGCTCGCTGAGCGCCTTTGGTTGCGCCGATCTCCCAGCGGCTATAGCGGCGGCCGGCGCGATCCTTGCCTACGTCGAGCGCACCAATCCCCGCCTGCTCCCGCTCCTCGTCGGCCTGCGGACAGAGGCGTCAGACCAATACGTCGGGCTGGACGCGGCGACGCGCCGCAACCTGGAACTCACCCGCAGCCATCGCACCGGCGGAACGCGCGGCAGTCTCCTTGGCGTCCTTGACTTGACCCGCACGCCTCAGGGAGCGCGACGCCTCCGCCGGCTCATCGGGCAGCCACTGCGCAATCTCGTCGAGCTGCAACGTCGCCAGGCGCTCATTGCCGCGCTCGTCGCCGCGCCGGATGTACGGCACCGACTCGCCGAGCTGTTAGCGGCGCTCGGCGACCTGGAGCGCCTGACCGGGCGAGCGACGCAGGGCAACGCGACCGCGCGCGATTTCCTGGCAATGGCGGCGACGCTCCGCGTCATCCCGGAGGTGGCGGATCTCCTCGCCTCTGCCGACGTTGATGCGCTCTCCGCCTTCGCCGCCGACCTCGACACCTGCGCCGACGTCCTTCAGCTACTAGACGCGGCCGTCGAAGAGGATGAGGACGGCTCCGCGCGCATCCGCCCCGGCTTCTGCGCCGAGCTCGACGCCGCCGTCGAGGGAGCGCGCGAGACGCGGGACTGGCTCGCCAGCCTGGAACGGCACGAGCGAGAGCGGACGGGCATCAAGAGCCTGAAGGTCGGCTACAACAAGGTCTTCGGCTACTACATCGAGGTCACGCGGCCCAACCTGCACCTGGTGCCGCCGGAGTACACCCGCAAGCAGACCGTCGCCACCGGGGAGCGGTACGTCACCGCCGCTCTCAAGGATGCCGAGGCGCGCTTGCTCGCCGCCGACGAAGAGATCGCGGCGCTCGAGCGAGCCGCACTCGCTCGCCTCTCCGCGAGCGTCTCCGCGGCCGCCGCTCGGCTCCTGGCGACGGCCGAACGGCTTGCCGATCTCGACGCGTTCCTCTCCCTCGCGGAGGTCGCGGTCCGCTACGGATGGACCGCTCCGCGGCTGGATGAAAGCGACACACTGGAGATCGTCGCGGGACGTCACCCAGTCGTGGAAGCGAGCCTCGGTGGCGAGCCGTTCATCCCGAACGATTGCCAACTGGGCGGCGATGCGCCTCGCGTCCTGCTCGTCACCGGACCGAACATGGGCGGCAAGAGCACCTACCTACGTCAGGTCGCGTTGATCGTCCTCCTCGCCCAGATCGGCTCCTTCGTGCCCGCGGCCTCGGCACGGATCGGTCTCGTGGACCGCATCTTCACCCGCGTTGGCGCGCACGACGACCTGCCAGGCGGCGCGAGCACGTTCATGGTCGAGATGATGGAGACGGCAACCATCCTCCATCAGGCGACCAATCGCAGCCTCCTCATCCTTGACGAGATCGGCCGCGGCACCAGCACCAACGATGGCCTGGCGATCGCCCGCGCCGTGCTGGAGGACATCCACAGCCGGATCTGCGCCAGGACGCTCTTCGCGACCCACTACCTTGAGCTGACCGCGCTCGAAGACGAGCTGGCTTCGCTCGCCAACGTTCACGTGGCGGCAGTCGAATCCGGCGGCCAGATCGTCTTCCTCTACGCGGTCCGGCCAGGCTGCGCGGATCGCGCCTACGGCATCCACGTCGCGCGCCTTGCCGGGCTGCCAAGCTGGGTCGCCGACCGCGCTGAGAGCGTCCTCGCTGACCTCGCTAGCGCGCCGGTCCCGTCGAAGCCGGTCCACGCGGTTCAGGAGGCTCCCGTTAGCAATCCGCCCTGCGTCGAGCACTCCAACGGACCGCGTCAACTGCGGCTCGACGGATTCCCAGCGCCGCCTGCCGCGAGCCGGCTTGTCGCGGAGTTGCGGTCGCTCGACCTTTCGACGCTGACGCCGAAACAAGCGCTGGACTGGCTCTACGAGCAGCAGGCACGCCTGTGAGCGAGCACGCCGACGCGACGCCGAACCAGCACCATCAATTCTCTCCGAGCGGGCTCCCGCAAAGGCGACAGCCGATTCGGCAGCTACCAATCGAGGTCGCCGCTCGCATCGCCGCCGGCGAGGTGATCGAGCGCCCGGCGTCCGTCGTCAAAGAGCTCGTCGAGAATGCGCTCGACGCCGGCGCTACAACAATTCGCATTGATATCCGCGGCGGTGGGCTCTCGCTCATCCGTGTCAGCGACGACGGCTGCGGCATCCCGCCCGGCGAGCTGTGGCTCGCCTGTCAACGGCACGCGACCAGCAAGTTGGTCTCCGATGATCTGACGTCGGTGCGGACACTCGGCTTTCGCGGAGAGGCGCTGCCGAGCATCGCGGCGGTCGCCGAGCTGACGATCGTCAGCGCCGATGACGACAGCGGCATTGGCAGGCGGATCCGCGTGCGCGATGGCCGTCTCGTCGCCGATCTGCCGGCAGCCCGGCCGCGCGGCACGACCGTCACCGTGCGCCACCTCTTCGCGAATCTCCCGCCTCGACTCGCCGCCGTGGAGCGGCCCCAGACCGAGATGACGCAAATCGGTCAGATGGCTCGACGGCTTGCGCTGTGCGCGCCGGGCGTCCGCTTCTCGCTCTTCAGCGAGGACCGGCTCGTGTTCCAAACGAGCGGCTCCGGCGATCTCGCAACGACAATGGCCGAGATCTACGGCCCATCGCTCTCCGGCCGCCTCATCTCACTGGGACCAATTACCGTCGCTGGCGCGCGGCTTTCCGGCGTCGTGGCTGGCGCGGAGCTGACCAGACCAGGGCGGGGACAGCTCAACATCCTGGTCAACGGCCGGTGGACGCAGCCACGCGGCCTGATGGCCCTGCTGGAGACTGCCTACCGCCCGCTGCTCCCGCGCGGGCGGCATCCCGTCGCGACGCTCGTGATCGATGCGCCGCCCGACCGCGTCGATATCAACATCCACCCGGCAAAGCTCGAAGTCCGGCTCCTCGACGAGCGCATGATCGGGACGGCGCTCGGAGACTTGCTGCGCGGCGCGCTTGGTCGCCGCCCGATCTCCCTCAAGGCAACCCCGCTGACGGGCATCGACGCGCTCTCGCCAACCCGGGAGATTATGGAGGGGCCGGAACCGTACGACGACGGGCCGATCGTCACGCCAGGCTTGCCCGCGCTGCGCCTGATCGGCCAGATCCACCAGCGGCTGATTCTGCTCGAGGGAGAGGCCGGGCTGTACCTCGTGGACCAGCATCGCGCCCATGAGCGGATTCTCTACGAGCAGCTCTTGGCCGCGCACCGCCAGGGCGAGCTGGAATCGGTCGCGCTGCCCGAGCCGATCGTCTTCGAGGTGAGGCAGTCGCAGCTCGCGCGATTCGCGTCGCGCCTCGATGACCTGGCGGCTCTCGGGTTCACCTGCGAAGTGTTCGGCGGCCGCACCTTCCTCCTTCGGGCCGCCCCGTTGTTGCCAGGAGTCATCGCGGATGGAGGGCAGGATGCGCTGGCCGGCCTAGGCGAGCGAGATGAGCTGGCTCCGTCGCTGATCGCACTGGCCGACGAGGATCCGGCCGAAGGAGAAAGTTGGCGCGAGCGTCTGCTTGTGCAGCTAGCCTGCCGCACCGCGGTTCGCCGAGGTCGGCCTCTCGACCGGCCGGCAATGGCCGCGCTCATCGAACGCCTCGGACAGACAGCCGCCCCCGCCGTCTGCCCCCACGGTTCGCCTCTCCTGATGTGCGTCTCCGGCGATCTCCTCGAGCGCCAGTTCAATTGGCGCTGATGCAGGAACGCGCACGGTGGTCCGTGCAACCGTCTGGCGAAACGTGCGCATAATTTCTCGCGTTTGAGGTTGCGGTCCTGCCTTGTCGGTGGACCATGCGGGATGCTAAGGTCCGTACAGACCCGCATTGATATACGGCACTACCCCGCCGGTTTAGGGAAGGTCGAGGTGCGTCGAATGACAGACGTGGTGCGTGTGGCTGCCCGGAATACTGCCGGGCGGCAGTTTCGGGGAGCGTTACTCGCGCTCCTGATCGTCGTGGGTCTCCTGGCCGCGCCAGCCATGAGCGCATCCGCGCAGGACGTAGAGCCGGCAGACATCGACGCGCTGACGTTGATCGTCGGCGGACTCGATAGCCGGGAGCCAGGCCAACCCGAGAACTCGGATGTCTTGATTCTGGCTCGCGTTGATCTCGTCAATCGAACGGTGCGAGCGATCAGCATTCCACGCGATCTTTATGTCGAGATTCCCGGCTTCGGGTACGACAAGATCACCCGCGCCTATGACTTCGGCTCGAAGGCAGATGGCGGGCGCTTCAAGGGCGGGGCGGCCACGATGCGCGCGACCGTCGAGGCGAATTTCGGCATTGAAGTTGACGGCGTGGTGCTGACGACCTTCGATGGCTTCGTCCAGATCGTGGATGCGCTCGGCGGCGTGGACGTCGTCAATCCCTACGATCTCTACGACGCGGAGTACCCAACACCTGACTACGGCTACAAGGAGATCTTCTACCCGGCCGGTCCGCTGCACCTAAACGGCGAGCAGGCGCTGGAATTCGTTCGCACGCGGCATCAGGACGGTGACGAAGGCCGCGTCATGCGCCAGCAGCTCGTGATCCGCGCGCTCCTCGATCGCGCTCGCGATCCGGAAATTGCCGATCGGCTGCCCAAACTCGTCCACAAGTACCGCAAGGCCGTGCGGACGGATCTCAGCCAGTCCGAGCGGCTCGCGCTCGCCCTCGCCGCCCCGTCGTTCACGCAAGAGGGTATCGAGTTCGCGACGCTGAATGGTCTCGTTTATCCCGACACGGCCCCGAACGGCATGTGGATCTACTCTGGGGATTGGTCGCAAATCCCGGGATACGTTCAGAGCTTCCTGTTCGGATAGTCTTAGACCGGAAATCAGCGAAGGCTCAGCCCGCGCCGGTTCGCCGGCGCGGGCTGTTTCATTTGCCCCACCAATCTGTTGGCTCAAGCAAAGCAGCCTCGGCCGCAGGGCTCGCTAGCTCCACTCGAGTCGAGCCGAACCGAAGGCTGCGTCACCCCTCAGACTCACCGTAGAATTGAGCGATGTCTGCCGCCGGATATGCACGTCATCCTGGCGGCAATTCATCGAGCAATCTCTGAACGCACGACGAGGAGCGGACATGACGGCCACCACCGAGCACGACGCGGCACAACTCGCCCGGGACGCCGGCGCGAACCCGGTCGACTACCTCCGTGCCCGCGGCTACGTCTACGCTATCACCGACGAGGCGGGACTGCGCCGGGCGTTCGAGGAAGGCACGGTGACGGCCTACGTCGGGTTCGACCCGACCGCCCCTTCCCTCCACGTCGGCCACCTGCTGAGCATCATGATGCTCGCCTCGCTCCAGCGCTTCGGCCATCGCCCGATCGCGTTGGGAGGAGGCGGCACGGCTCTCGTCGGGGATCCATCGGGCAAGACGTCAACGCGCGCCGTCCTCTCCGAGGAGACGATCCAGGCCAACCTCCGCGCGATCTTGCCCCAGTTCAATCGCTTCCTCGACTTCGAGGGCGGGCGATTCGGCGACAACCCACCGGCGCTGCTGATGAACAACGCCGAGTGGCTGCTGCCGCTGCGCTACATCGAGTTTCTCCGTGACATTGGCCGCCACTTCTCGGTCAATGAGATGCTCGCGGCCGAGACATACCGCCAGCGGCTGGAGTCCGGCGCCGGACTCAACTTCGTCGAGTTCAACTACCGGATCGTCCAGGCGTACGATTTCCTTCACCTCTACCGAGTCATCGGCTGTCGCCTCCAAATGGGCGGCTCCGACCAGTGGGGGAACATCGTCGCCGGCGTCGACTTGATCCGCCGTGTCGAGGGCGGAGAAGCGTTTGGCCTCGTCTGCCCGCTTCTGACGACGAGCTCCGGACAGAAGATGGGCAAGACGGAGTCCGGCGCCGTCTGGCTCGATGCCTCCCTGACTACGCCGTACGACTACTTCCAGTATTGGATCAACGTCGAGGACGAGGACGTCGAGCGCCTGCTCCGACTTTACACGTTCCTGCCGGAAGAGCGCATCGCCGAGCTGACGAGTGTCTCCGGCGCGGCGTTGCGAGAGGCCAAGCGTGTGCTCGCTTACGAGACGACCAAGCTGACACATGGAGAAGAGGCGGCGCGGGAGGCGGACGCCGCCGCACGCGCTCTTTTCGGCCGTCATCAGGACACCGACGCGCTTCTGGCCGACGCCTCGATCCCGACAGCGACGATCTCAGCCGCAGATGTGGAGGCCGGCCTGAGCATCGCCGATGTCTTCGTTCGCGCCGGCCTTTGCTCCTCCAAGGGTGAAGCCCGGCGGCTGGCTTCCCAAGGCGGTCTCTCGATTGACGGTCAGCGCGTGGACGACGCGGACGCGCTCTTCCGGCCGCAGCGAGAGGCAACGCTCCTGCGCGTCGGGAAGAAGCGCTACAAGCGGCTGATCGTCGAAGAGGCAAGCTAATCCCTCGTTCCTAACTCCCCCGCCGTTCGCTGAGAACGCGCGGCCCGACAACCCAAGATGAGAGTGGCAGGGCGCGGCTCTACGTGAGATCACGTAGACGCGCCCTGTCGGCATTTCAGTGATCTCCTCGATGGCCAGCCCGCCTCACCAGCCTAGGATCAAGCCATCCTCCTGACGGGGCGACCGTCAGGGAACGAGAGACAAGCAGAACGGAGTCAGCCATGACGAACATCTTGATGAAGACCGGTCTGCTTGCGACTCGTGCCGTGATCGCCGCCATCCTGGTGGCCTTGGTCCTGAACCTCGGCGTGGGCATCACCCCCAATTCTGCCGAGGCACAAGGCAGGACCATCAAGACGAATACCAAGCTCAAGATCTCCAAGGAAGAGTGGATTGAGGCGGGCCACGCCGCCGGAGCCAAGAGCGTCGGTGTGTATGTCCAGGAGGAAATCGTCAATTGCTCATGGGACGACGGGTCTTTCGTGTCCTGTGACTTCAAGGCCAAAGAGTGCGTGGACACGATCCCGATCCCGCGAACCACTCCTGAGAATGCAGGCAGTGATGACGTGGCTGATGCGCGTGGGACAGCTTCAGATGGCGACGGCGATGCGGACTTGCTCACCGTCCCCGCGGTCGTGATCGAAGCTCCTGTCCAGCAGATTACCCCAATCGTGGTCCCGATCGAAGACGGGAAACAGTAGGCCGCGAAGGATTGCCCGCCGCGCTGGCCGGAGCGCTGCCAACGCGCA
The DNA here is from genome assembly GCA_937901745.1 of uncultured Chloroflexota bacterium. Lineage (GTDB taxonomy): Bacteria > Chloroflexota > Chloroflexia > Thermomicrobiales > UBA6265 > CALGSZ01. The sequence goes on from CALGSZ010000048.1 coordinate 39,031, forward strand.
GGCGATACAGAAAGGAGCCAGTGATGAATGGCACGGTGAGAGCAATTGGGCGGCTAGCGACTCGGGCAGCGATGGCGGGCATCCTGGTGGCGCTGGTCCTCGGCGTCGCGACAGCGCCGGCAGACGCGGCAACCAAGATCAAGTCGAAAGTCGGCATTTCCGCGAACGAGTTCGCGGACGTCTGCGACGAATTTGGAGCCTCGGACATCACGGTTCGAAAGAACAAGAAGGGAGACAAGATCGTGACCTGCACGTGGAGCGACGGATTCAGCTCCTCGTGCAACTTCTCCACCAAGGAATGCGTGGACACGATCCCGCGTCGCGGTGATAAACGTCTGCTCGATTCAGGCATCGCCAGCGACGCTGGCATGATTCAGGCAAATGCAGGAGGATCGGATGCAACCGCCACACCTGTCGTGAATCAAGCAGAAGCCCAAGAGGCGGTCGTCGTCGCGGCTTCCGCCATCCCCGAGGATCCCACCGTCCCCGAGGAGCAATAGGACGCGATGGCTCACCCACTGAGCTCGGCCAATCTCGGCCAGCGCAGACGGATCAGAAAGGAGACGGCAGTGAAAGGCGCGATGATGATTATCGGATTGTTCGCAACTCGTGCCGCGATGGCCGTGGTCGTGGTGGCCCTCGTCCTGGGCTTGGGGATTTCGAACGATTCAGCGGAAGCGGCGGGCAACATCAAAATCAAGACGAAGGTCAGTATCTCGGCAGACGAGTTCACGGGTCTGTGCCACGAAGCCGGGGCCGACAGCGTTCAGGTCCACACCGACGCGCAGGTCGTCAACTGCTTCTGGGATGACGGGTACTCGGTTTCGTGCGATTTCAAGGCCAAGGAGTGCGTGGACACCGTGCCGATCCCACGCCGCAATCCAAGAGGCGCGCGCAATCCGGAGGTGGCCGCCGGCGCTGACAGGATCAAGCTAAGCGACGGGTACACGGAAGCAACCAGCGCTCCAGTTCCGAGCCAAGCACCGGTTCAGGAAACGGTCGTCGTCGCGGATCGTGACATGGTCGCGGATCCCGCCGCCCCCATTGATCTCATCGCGACCGAGTCTCCAGAGGAGGAGCCCGCCGCGTAGGCAGCTCTCCCACGTAGTGCCTCGCTCCGTTGCCACCGTCGAGCAATCGACTCACGACACGAAGCCAAGCAAGTCGGCCAGTGGGCGGTTCGGCAAAGTCGCACTTCTCGACTCCCGTGACAACTCCTGACCGTGACGACGCATAAGGGCGCGGCGGCTTCGCAACCGAGGATGGAACCGCCGAGGCCGGGCCCTTTCGCTCACTCTCTCGGTGATCGAACTCCCGGGAGACTCGTGATTCAGCGCTCTTATCCAAATCCTCTGCAAGATCGTTGACTTTGCTGATGACATTCGTCACAAAGCAGCGTAGGATGGCCTCATCTCTATTCCCGGAGATCGCCAGTCCGAGCGCTGCATGGAGGGATCGGTCATGATCGTAAAGGCTCAGCGAGTCGACGCTCGCGTTCGCGTTCTCTTCATCGCCGTCGCGCTGGCGCTCACCGGCGGCCTCGGTCTCCCGATTTTCGTGGGCAACGGAATTGGCTACAACGACGCGCTCGCGGCGAACAACAGCGGCTTGTATGTCAACGTCTGGAAGTGTCAGTCGTCGTACGGACGCGACCTGAATCAGCTGCTCGCCAACTGCACCATCGCCTCCGACATCACCTTCGAGGTGATTGGCCAAGGAGTCTATGGCCCGCAGACCTTCGTCGGCGGATTCTCCTTGTCGAACATGCCGAACGCGGTCTACGTGATCAAGGAGTACATCCCGCAGGGGTACGTCGAGCCGGTCGTCTTTTGCGGGAAAGGCCCCTCGAACAGCAGTCAGACTCCGCCATTGTCTGAGGTGATCACCTACGACGGTGTCTACGAGGTCCAACTCGGAGACGGAGAGGCTGTCTGGTGCAACTGGTTCAACGTCCCACCGACTGGTGGCCCCCCGACGCAGAAGGTGAGCGGCTTGATCCGCGCGCATGGCTGCCCGCCAGGCTTCGACGCCATCAGCGCCGATATCTACGAGCTGGCTGCTAATTGCCAGGGACCGATGGCCAACATCGGTTATACGGTCACAGCGAGCAACTTCCAGCACACGGTTATCTCGAACCAGGCCGGATGGGCTGAATTCAACGATGTCCCCACCGGTCAGATTTCGGTCAACAGCGAAATGCCGACTGGCTATGGCGTGATGCGAGCCTTCTGCAACCAGCGCAACACGCAGGGAGAGTCGAAGGGCAATTCGGAGTACGACGTCTCGGATGATGGCACCATCAGCTTCACGATGGAGCCACAGTACGAATCGTTCGATTGCGACTGGTTCTACGCTCCCGCGCCGCGCGGCGTGTCGGTCACGATCGTCAAGTACTACTGCCCCGAGCATGTCGGTTACAACTACGGTGGCTTCGAGGACTATTCCTCCGCATGCACCGAGCTCGCGGAAGGCGTGACCTTCAAGCTCGACAGCGACTCCACCGGGAATCCAGGCGACAAGGACACCGATGCGAACGGCCAAGCGTCCTGGTCGGACCTCGAGGCGGATCACTACTACCTCTCGGAGCTGCCCGAGTACGCGCCGCAGGGATACGGCCGGCCGGTCGCCTTCTGCGGCTACTACGATCCCGCCGCGACGCAGGATCGCCAGTACGAGCGGTACGACGTCTCCTCCGACTACCGGATCGAGTTCGATCTCGCCGACGGCCAGGCGATCGCCTGCGTGTGGTTCAACATCGTGCGAAATCACCAGGAGCAGCCAACCGCCGAACCAGGCGCGACTGAAGAGCCGGGAGACGGTCCTTCGATCGAGCCTAGCTCTGACGGCGCCTCGTTCACCCTCATCGCCTACACCTGCGATCCCGGCTACGATCCATACGAGGATGAGGCTGACCCCGAAGCTGATTGCCCCGACACGACGGACGGCCTGCCGTTCCGGCTGTTCAACGAGGACGACGAGCACGAGGGCGAGACGGGCGACGAGGACGAGGGGACGGTCGTCTTCTCCGATCTCGACGAGGGTATCTACACGCTGCAAGCCGAGCTGCCAGAAGAGACCGCACTCGCTTTCATCCTAGCCTGCGAGAGCGACGTCTCTTCGTTCGAGGATTATCCCTTCTACCCGTTCGCGCTCGTCGGCGCTGACGGCACTGTCCGGCTCGCGCTCCTCGATGGCGAGAACCTTGCCTGCTCCTGGTACAACGTCCCCGCTCCCGAAACGGAGCTGGCGACGATCATCGTCGAGAAGCAGTGGTGCGCCGGTCCCTCGACGACGCTGACGGCATGCGAGTCGGATACGGGCGGCGTCGTGTTCATCCTGACACCTGCCAACGGTGATGGCGAGGAGGTCACCGCCACGACCGACGATGAGGGTCGCGCGACCTTCGAAGTCCCAGCTGGCACCTACACCCTGGAGGAGGAGGAGGGCACCGAGCCGTGCTTCTCGGTATCCAATGCGTTTGACGATGACGGCAATCTCGTCGTCGAAGGTAGCGAGATGGTCGAGGTCACGCTCTACAACTGCGGCAACTGAGCCTGAGCACGGCTCCGCGATCAGACACAACAGAACCGAGGCGCGGTTGCTACTCGCGGCCGCGCCTCGGCGCGTGTCATGGATACAGACCAGGAGTCTTAGGAGGCGGGAGCTGGCGCGGGCGCCGGGCGGTACTTGGTCAGCGCGGCGACGGCGCCTGCGGCGATCAGGGCGGCAATCGCGACCGCGACCCGCTCGACGCCGAACAGATCGGCCGCTACGCCGGCGAGCAGCGTCGGGATCAGCGCGCCGACGTTCTGAATTAGCGATTGGGTAGCGACGACCTGACCGCGCGCGGCAGGGGGCGTCCGCGCTAGGAGCACGGAGCGGGCGCAGACGCTGACGACCGAGGTCGCGAATCCGGCCGGGATGGACATGACCATCACGACCAGAACGAGCGGCGTCAGGTGCAGCGACTCAGCCAGCCGGTCGATCGGCAGGCGGAGATTGTGCGTGAGGAAGGTGTAAATCGGGATCAGGAAGCCGAACATCGCGATACAGGTCGCGAAGAGTATCAATCCCGAGGTCGCAACGCGCCGCGGACCGAACAGCCGCCCGAGTGCCGGAGAGACGCGAAGTCCAAGGAGCAGCCCCAACGCCGCCGGAGCGAAGACGAAGACGGTGTTCTCCGCCGCCGTATCCAGCACCCCCTTCAGGTAGAGGGGCGTGATCACCACCAGGGCGCTACCGCCGATTCCGACCAGGACATCGTCGGTCAAGACCTCGTAGATGACGTGGTCGTTCCGCGCGACTCTCCAGCCTCCAGCCAGCGCCTGCCGGAAGGATCGGGGTTTGGGGATCGGCGATGGCGAGCGCAGGTGATCCTCCACGGGCGGCAGCAGCCCGACGCAGAGGGCCGCGAGCACGAAGCACGCGCCGCAAAGCGCGAACAACGCCGGCGGGCCGGCAGTCTTCAACAGGAGCGGCGCCAGGACGACGAGACCCAAGCCCTGTGCGAGCGTCAAGGCGAGGTTCGCCATTGCCTGCGCGGACGGCAGCTGCTCGCGCGGGACGAGCGACGCCAGCAGCGATGCTTCTCCCGGTGCATAGAACTGGTGGATGATCCAAATGCCGAGCGTCGCCGCGAAGATCCCGGCCAACGACGGCTCGTGCGTGATGAGCGCGAGCACGAAGGAGAAGCGAACTAGGTTCAGGATCAGGAGCATCGGCCGCCGGGGAATGGAGTCGACGACATACCCGGCGGGCAGCCCGAACGCAAGCGACGGGATGATGGCGCAGATGACGAAGAGCGAGTTGTAGAACGAGGCGTCCGTCCGATCGACGACGATGATGAGCAGCGCGTACAGCAGCGCGTTCTGTCCGATCTGCGCCAGGAGCCGGGAGGTCCAGTAGAGGCGGAAGGATTCCTCGCGCAACAGCGACGAGCCGCGCCGCGTCTTCACGCGACGAGCCGCTGGCGCCCGCGCGGTCGGCACGGCCAGCGCACGCGAACGCGCCGCGCCGGGAACATCACCAGGAAGCGGCTGCGTCATCTCGTCCCGAGCGCTTGCCGGCCGCACCACGTCTTTACCCATCGCGAATCGCCACGATTGGCAACGCCTCACGCACGGTATCGAGCGACGGTCGGACGTCGAAAAACGCCATCAACACGAGCGCATCGCCGACGAGCAAGACGGCTAGCAGCGCGATCGGAGCGACCGGTCCAATCGAGGCGAGATACCTACGGACGCGGAAGCGATCGTTGCTCGCCAGGAGAAAGATCACCCATCCCGTGCCGACGAGGATGCTGCCGAGCGGCAACGTCTCCGGCCGCTCCACATCCTGCCAAAGCATCACGCCGAGCGTCAGGATCGTCAGCAGCGCCCCAGGCAGGACGAGCAGCGCCACCACCGCCCAGATCGCGTGCGCCGACCGCTCGCGCGGCAGCATGCGGGTTGGCCGCCGCTCGTGCGGCCACGCGCCTTCGACCGCGGTTTCGACCGCCTGCAACGTAAACAGCATCGCCACGCTCAGGCCGATCAGGAGCCAGAGCATGCGATTGTCGGTCTGGAGAAAACTCGGAACGTCAGGCATCGATGGTCAAAGGTTCTCAGACGTATGCGGGCACATGAGCCGGCGACAGGAGCCGGTTAGAACGAGAGTAGCACAGCTGTGGCCAGCGGGGGTGGCCCGAAAGTGCCTCCGACGGCGCTACCGTCGTTCGGCCGAGGCAAGAAATGCTGCGATGGCTTCGCCCAATCGCCGCGCTCCCTCGTCGATCGCGGGCTCCGGCAGCGACGAATAGCTCAGCCGGAAACCGGAATGACGCCGCTGGTCGGGCGGATAGAAGTACGATCCCGGCAGGAAGGCAACGCCATAAGACGCTGCTACTGGCAGAAGATCGTCCGCGCTCAGACCGTCCGGCAGCTCCGCCCAGACGAAGAAGCCGCCCTCCGGCTCTAGCCAACGAACGCTCGCCGGAAAATGCGCGCGCAGCCCGTCAAGGAGTATGTCTCGCCGCTGCCGGTAATGCGTCCGCAGCCCCGCGACATGCTCGTCCAGGAAGCCCTCGGCCGCGTGGTAGACCGTCCGCATCGCCACCCGATTCGAGTGGACGTCGGCCCCCTCTTTCGCCATCAGCAGGAGCTTCAGGAGCGGCCGCGGCGCGATCATCCAGCCAACGCGCAGGCCGGGCGCGATCGTCTTGGAGAAGCTGCCAAGATAGAACACGTTCGGATCGCTCGCGCGCAGCGCGGGCGGTGGTGGCGCGCCGTAGTACAGCTCACCGTACGGATCGTCCTCCACGACGGGGATACCGCGATCCGCGCAGAGCGCCAACAGCGCCTCGCGCCGAGCAGGGCTCTGCGTGGCCCCGGTCGGGTTCTGATACGTCGGCACCGTATAGAGCAGCTTGGGTTGCGCGCCGGCCCGGTCGAGCAGCCTGGCAAGCTCCTCGACAACGATTCCCTCGTCGTCCACCGGAGCGATCAGGTAGCGCGTCTCATAGGCGTCGAACGCTTGCATCGCGCCGATGTAGGTCGGCCCTTCGATGACGACCGTGTCGCCAGGATCGACGAGTAACCGCGCGATGAGATCGATCCCTTGCTGGCTGCCGTTGGTCACCATGATCTCGTCGGGATCGACCTGCACGCCCCGGTGCGCCATGCGCCGCGCGATCAGCTCACGCAGCGGCTGGTAGCCTTGCAGCTCGCCATAGTCCAGATTGCCCGCGGCCTCCGCCCAGGCGCGAACGGCAGCCTCTTGCAGGCGATCCATCGGCACCGCCTCGGCTCCTGGCGCCCCGTTGCCGAAATAGATGCCATCCGGCCGGTCGGCCACTAGCTGCCAAGCGTCGCTCCAGGGCGACGTCTCGAACGCCTTCGATCGCCGAGCAAGACGCGCGGCGCCCGGCACAGTGGTCGCTCCGACGCTCGTCGCGCTCATCGTCCCGCCGTCTCCTCCGGCCCATCGACGAGCGCGATCTCCAGCCGCTTGTTGATCCGCCCCTTGGACCGCGTGCCGATGACCTTGATTCCCCCAACTTCTCGTGTATTCGCGACGTGCGTTCCGCCGTCCGCCTGCAAGTCGAGTCCGACGATCTCGACGGTCCGCACCTCTTTGATCCCTTCCGGCAAGAGATTGATCTTCGTCCGGATCAGGTCGGGGATCTTGAAGGCTTCCTCGCGGGGCAGGATGTTGACCCGCACCTCACGCCCTTGTTGGATCTCCTCGTTGGCTCGTCGCTCGATTTCCGCCACGCGCTGCGGCGAGAGATCCTCCAGCTCGAAATCCATCCGGGCCTTTTCCGGCCCCATGTTGCCGCCGGTGACGAGCGCGCCGTAGTCGCGAAACACAACACCGCAGAGGACGTGGAGCGCGGTGTGCATGCGCATCAGCCGGTAGCGCGTTTCCCAATCAAGCTCGCACGCGACGGTCTCCCCGGCTTGCGGAAGCGGATCGGCGGGCTCCAAGGTGTGGAGCACCCGGTCGCCGTCCTTTCGCACCGAAGTCACCCGCCATTGGAACCCGTCGGATGGTCGTGTCATTAGCCCGGTATCGGCCGGCTGCCCACCGCCGCCTGGGTAGAAAGCTGTCCGGTCGAGGACAACCGTTCCGGTCGTTGGATCGACATCAACGACTTTGGCTTCCCAGGCACGCAGGTAGCTTTCGCGTTGATACAAGAGGTCCGTCATTGTGGCACCAACCCAGCCGCCGCAGCGGCAATCCTACCGGCGGCGGATCACCCATTGCCCGGCCCCTGCGCCGCATCTCCTCAACAATGAGTCACCCGATGATAGGCGGAGTGCCACCAGCCGTCAAACAACGGCTAGCGGTTGTCGCCAATACTGCAGCGATGACATCCCGCAGCAGTTTGTCCTGGCCGCCGCGCGTCTGACGCGCTGCTACTTGCTCAAATCGAGCGCGAACGTCTCGGTTGCCAGCCGGTGGAAGGCGTCCCAATCGAAGGTGACGCCAGTCGAAACGGCATCGGTCAGCGTGAATGTGCCGCCGGGCGCCTGGAGCGGCGTCGTGACCACATCTTGCTCGAAGTATGGGCCGGTCGGCGAGAAGTGATCGCCCGGCAGGTCGATCTCAGGCAGCCCGTTGAAGTTCAGATTCATCGCCTTGCCCCAGGCACTGTCGAGCATGCCGCCGATCCATGTCTTCACGCCGTGCGCGCGGCAATACCGCGCGATTTCAATCGATTCGGCAAGTCCGGAGACGCGGGGCGGCTTGATATTGATGACGAGCCGGCTCTGGATGCCGTTGCGCTCCCAGAGAGAGGTGGCCGCTTGGACATCCCGTAGCGAGTGGATGCTTTCGTCGAGGCAAATCGGCGTCCGCAGAGATGGCGCGATCTGGCTGTGGTAAATGATGTCGTCATCGTAGAGCGGCTGCTCGATCAGAAGCAGGTCCAAATCGTCCAGCCCTTGTAGTGCCTGCCAATTGTCCAGAGTGTAGGCCGAGTTGGCGTCGACCTGCAGCAGGATGTCGGGGAAACGCTCGCGGAGCGCGCGCGCGACCGCGACATCGAATCCGGGCCAAATCTTCACTTTCAGCCGCCGGTAGCCGAGGCTAACCGCATTCTCCGCCCGCTTCAGCACGTCCTCGATCGTCTTGCCACCGATGCTGACGCCGACGGGGAAGGACCGCGCCTCGCCGCCCCAGAGCTTCCAAAGTGGCTGCTGGTCTCGCTGCGCGATGATGTCCCAGAGGGCGGCTTCGACCCCGCTCTTTGCAAAGTTCGCTCCCTTGATCCAGGCGTAGCTCTCGCGCAGCGCCGCGACATCCTCGATGCCGCCGCGTTCCTCCTGCCAGCGCGCCACACTCGGCAGGATGAACTCGCGCAGAGAGGTCATGGCGGCCGGGGTATCGGATTCCGCCTTATAGGCGGGCTGCGCCATCGTCGGAATCTCGCCGATGCCGCGGAGGCCGTCGGTAGTCTCAATAACCACGAACGGCCGCGGCAGCGTTTTCTGTGTGCCGAAAGACGTCGTGAACGGGACGCGAAGCTCGAGCGTCGCGAGATAAACGGTAATGCGCGCAAGTTTCACGAGTGATCCTTCTCCTCTCCCTGCTTCCGCTCGAGCACGTAGTAGCTCTGCCGCTCGCCAGCGGCGTCGAGCCCGGTCGCGAACTCGGTGATCGCGTAGCGCCCAGGCCGCGCCTCGACACGAGCGGCGATCGGTCCCTGGTCGGTATCAACATCGCGAGCCGACTTGGTCGTGACCAGAGCGCCGATGACCGCCCGCAACTCCTGCCGCCACCGAATCGCCGTTCCTTGGTCGCTCCGCATCAGCGCGTCGATATCGCCCGGGATGCGGTAGCGCAGGCGCGGCGGCGCGGCCGCCAGCAGCTCCGCGCACGAATCGGTCGTGACCTCAGGGATGTCCGCGACATCCTCCAGCGACATTGGTCGATACTGGCCCTCATAAACGAGACGTAATCGCTCATGGACCTCGGGCGACAGGAGATCCCACCGCGCCGTGAAGCGATCGCTCGGGACGTCGCCGTAGAGCGCACTGGTCAGCGGCCCGTACTTATCGATGGTGTACTCCTCGACTGTCGCGCGCAGCTTCTCGAGGTTCAGCCTGGCGTTCGCGCCGCGCATCGGATCGAAGGTCCAGGACACCGCGTGGTGGCCCGTCCGAACGGCGTCATACGCCTGCAGCACCTTGAGGAACCAGCCGAGATCCAATGACCCGCGCATGTCCTCTCGAATGCCGAGCATGTGAGAGACGAGTGTGCCGGACCGGCCGCCGAGACTGATAAGGAAGCCGAGCCAACCGTCCGCGTTACAGCCCTTTGCCAGGTCGTAGGCGATGATCGTCTGACCGCCTCCGTCTGGGATGATCGCCAGCACGTTGGTCGGCACGGTCAACTCCGGCGGGAAGCCCCAGACGCGCTCCTGCAGCAGGACGATGAGCTCCAGGACCGTGATCGGGACCCGCTCACCGTTGACCACGTTGTAGGAGGGAGATTGAGCGTGGTGCCAGCCGAGCGGCGCGAATGCGACGTCGCCGATGCCGGTAAACTCCCGAATCCACCCCGACTGATACGGCCGAAAGCCGAAGCGCTCGGGAGCCAGCGCTTCCAGCGCCCGTTCTTGCTCCACCCGGATGGTCGTTTCCCGCGTCACTCCGAACCCTCAGTCACCTGTTCGAATTCCCGCGGGATTGTAGCAAGGTCCAAGTGACGCGCCGCATCCCAAATCAGCACTGATTTCGAGGATGAGAACTTGGGCGCGGAGCCAAAGAAAACAGGGGTGGCGAAGCACCACCCCTGTTCGTTACCTGGTTTGGAATGCGGCTTAGCGGTCGGAGCCGACCTCGCGGAACTCGCCCTCGATCGTGGTCTCGTCCTGGCTGCCGCCCTCCTGCGCGCCATTGGCGCCGAAGTCCGAGCCGGACTCGCCACCGCCGCCCGCCGGTGTGCCGGCCGCCTGGTACATCGCCGTGCCGACCTTGGACAGAGCCTGGACCAGCTCCTCGTAGGCCGGCTTGAGCCGGTCGATGTTCTCGCGATCCTTGTCGAGGATCTCCTTGACCGTCGCGACCTTCTGATCGAGCTCGGCCTTGATCTCGGACGGAATCCGCTCGCCGTGCTCACGCAGCACCTGTTCCGCCTGGTAGACCATGCTCTCGGCGTCGTTCCGCAGGCTAATCGCCTCGCGCCGGCGCCGGTCCTCCTCGGCGTGCGCCTCGGCCTCCTTGATCATCCGCTGGACTTCCTCTTCCGTCAGGCCCGAGGAGCCAGTGATGGTGATCTTCTGCTCCTTGCCCGTGGCGAGGTCCTTCGCGGTCACGTTGAGGATACCGTTGGCGTCGATGTCGAAGGTCACTTCGATCTTCGGCACGCCGCGCGGCGCGGGCAGGATGCCGTCGAGGATGAACTTGCCGAGGCTCTTGTTGTCCGCCGCCATCGGCCGCTCACCCTGGACGACGTGGATCTCGACCTGCGGCTGGTTGTCGGTCGCCGTCGAGAAGATCTGGCTCTTGCGCGTCGGAATCGTCGTGTTGCGCTCGATCAGCGGCGTCGCGACACCACCGAGCGTCTCGATCGACAGCGTCAGCGGCGTGACGTCGAGCAGGAGAATGTCCTTGACCTCACCGCCGAGGACGCCACCCTGAATCGCCGCACCGATCGCCACGACCTCGTCCGGGTTGATTCCCTTGTGCGGCTCCTTGCCGAAGTAGGCCTGGACCCGCCGCTGCACGAGCGGCATTCGCGTCTGACCGCCGACCAGAACCGCCTCGTCAATCTGATTCTTGCTCAGACCCGCGTCGCGCAGCGCCGCGTCCATCGGCGCCACCGTGCGCTCGACCAGGTGATTGACGAGCTGCTCGAGCTTGGAGCGGGTCAGCGTGATGTTCAGGTGCTTCGGCCCGCTCGCGTCGGCGGTAATGAACGGGAGATTGATCTCCGTCTGCTGCGTGCTGGAGAGCTCGATCTTCGCCTTCTCGGCCGCCTCCTTCAGGCGCTGGAGGGCCATCCGGTCCTTGCGCAGATCGATCCCTTCCTGGCGCATGAACTCCTCGGCGAGCCAGTCGATGATCACCTGGTCGAAGTCATCGCCGCCGAGATGCGTGTCGCCGTTCGTCGCCAGAACCTGGAACACGCCCTCGGAGAGGTCCAGGATGGAGATATCGTAGGTACCGCCGCCGAGGTCGTAGACGGCAATTTTCTCATCGCCCTTCTTGTCGAGACCGTAGGCCAGCGCCGACGCCGTCGGCTCGTTGATGATGCGCTCGACGTTCAGTCCAGCGATGCGTCCAGCGTCCTTCGTCGCCTGCCGCTGCGAGTCATCGAAGTAAGCCGGCACGGTGATGACCGCGCGGTCGACCTTCTCGCCCAGATAGGCCTCGGCGTCCGCCTTCAGCTTCTGCAGGATCATCGCCGAGATCTCGGGCGGGCTGTACCAGCGGTCGCCCATCTTGACCTCAACGCCGCCGTTGCTCGCCTCCCGGATCTTGTACGGCACGAGATCCTTGTCGCGCTGGACCGAGGGATCGCTGAACTTGCGCCCCATGAAGCGCTTGATGGAGAAGATCGTGTTCTCCGGGTTGGTCACCGCCTGGCGCCGCGCGAAGCGACCGACCAGGCGCTCGCCGCTGCTCGTAACGGCAACAACCGACGGGGTGATTCGCTCACCCTCGGCGTTGGGGATCACGACGGGCTCGCCACCTTCGATAGTGGCCATCACTGAGTTCGTCGTCCCCAAGTCGATACCAATCATCCGTCCCATGTTCGTCTGCTCCCTTGGTTTGGTGCGTGGTGGCTCGCTGATCGCCGCCCGCTTACTCTCCTTGCTCTGCTGTCGCCTCGTCTCCGGCGGGCGGCTGCTGCTCGCTTCCGGTCTCCTCTCTCAGTGCGTCTCCTACCTTGACCATCGCCGGGCGCAGAAGATGCTGGCCGTGCAAGTAACCCTTCTGATACACCTCGACCACAATATTCTGCGTGCTTCCAGGCTCAGTGGCTACCGCTTCGTGGAGACCGGGATCGAACGGTTTGCCGAGCGCCTCGACCGGGGTCACGCCTTCACGCTCGAGCAGCGCTTGCAGCTTGCGCTCGATGAGCCGGATACCTTCGACCCAGGGATGCTCCCGCAAATCCTCTGGCACAGCCGCCAGCGCTCGCTCGAAGTCATCAATGATCGGCACGAGCGCTCGCAGGAGATCGCGGGTCGAGAGCTCACGAGCCAGCGCCCGCTCCTGATCGACCCGTCGCCGATAGTTGGCGAACTCCGCCAGACTACGCTTCAGCTGATCGAGATAGCTATCGCGCTCCGCGATGACCGTTGCCAGATCAGGCGTCGCTTCTGTCGCCGCGCCGTTGCTCGATTCCTTCTGCGCAGCCGCCGACTCTGTCTGATGATTCGGCTCGGCCGAGGCCGCCTCGGGATTCGCCTTGTTGTCTTCCGCGGCCACGTCCTCTGCCTGCTTCACTGGCTCCTCTGCATCCGTCACCATCATTTCCCTTTAGCTCGGTAGCGATCGACGTTGATCAGACCTACCAAATTCGCCGTCTCCAGTTGGATACAGCTCCGAAACGAGATCACTCATCAATCGCGCCATGTAGCGCACGGTCGAGACGGCTCGCGGGTACGGCATGCGCGTCGGTCCCAAGACTCCGAGGACTCCGGTTACGACATCCTCGACGCCATACATCGAGACGACGATGCCGAAGCGTCGCAGCTCGTCCGGGAGACTGGTATCGCCGATGAAGACCTGGACATCCGCCCGCGGCGCCAATCGAGGGAGCAGCACCGACAGGAAGCCGCCGCCACGAACGAGCGAGAAGAGCTGCTGCAAGTCCGCGTCCGTGAGGTCCGGCAAACCGACCAGGTTCTCCAAGCCAGAATGCCGCACCAGCATGTGGCCGGCGGCGTCCAACGAGCGGAGCGTCCCTTCGATGTGCTCGATCACCAGCCTCGTCAGGGTGTCGGTGCCGCGACCACGGCTGGCCACCTCATCCGCGCCAAGCCCCCGCACATCCAATACCAGCGTGTCCGCCAGTCTGCTGAGCTGCTCCTGAGTCGCGGGCTGCGGCAAGTGAATCATGATCTGCCGCACCATGCTCTCGAGCGTGACCAGAATCAGCAGGGCGACGCGTGGCTGAAGCGAGATCAGCTCGAGGTGCCGCACGCGGGCGGCCGCGCTGCGCGGCGCGCTGACGACCGAGACGCTGCCCGCGATTTCGGCGAGCGTCGTCGCGGCCAGCTCCATCCACCCTTCGAGCTGCCCTTCCGCCTGGCGGAAGAGGTGTCGAATCATGATCTGCTCGCCAGGCGGAAGCTCGACATCGCCCATCAGGTGATGGACGAAGTAGCGATACCCGGCTCCGGTTGGCACCCGACCACCAGACGTATGCAGATGCTCGACGTAGCCACTGGCCTCGAGCTCCGCCATCTCGTTGCGGATCGTCGCCGGAGACACGCCGATCGGATAGCGCTCTGTCAGCGCCTTCGATCCGACGGGACGGCCGGTCGCCACGTACTCGTGGACGATGAGCTTGAGAATCGCCCGCTGACGCGGCGTCAGGTCCGCCTTTCGGCCCTCTCCGCGATCTGCTTGTCGGGTGTCACTCCGCTGCGCCATCGCTCGCTCCACTACTGTTAGCACTCGAAACGCGAGAGTGCTAACGGCCACAGGATAGCAATCTCGCGTAGTTTCCGTCAAGCTCGCTGGGTCTGGTTAGAGCGTCCGTACGGGAATTTTGGGTCACGTCCCCAACAGCCGGGACAGGAGGACGCGTCGGGAGTGCCGTGCGGGTGGGGCTGGATTGCTAGAGCGGCTGCCGACCGGAAAAGCCGGCGTCGAGCTCGTGCCAGTAGCGGATTCGCTCCTCCCCAAGGCGCCAGCAGAGGTAGACGATCCGATCGCCGCGCCGCGACGGGAAGTCGACGATGCCGTGGTCGAGATCCTTGACCTCGACGCCGAGACCCGCAATCTCGCGCAGGCCTTGCGAGAGCTTGGCGACGAGGTTCGCGATCTGGCGCTCGTGCGCCAGCGCCTCGACGCCGTGACCGTTCGAGCGCATCGCTGGCGTGAATTGCGCGAGGGCCAAGCGGGCGGTGTCCAGCTCTGCCTTCATCGCCTGCAGCTCCTCGAGGATCGGCGCGATTCGCGGCAAGAGCGCGTTGGCTTCCTCGAGCGTGAAGAGGCGGGGCCGCTCGGGCGCGCCATTTCCGTCCTCGCTCATCACCCGCCACCTCCTGGCCATTGGGGATCGCTGGGCGCCGCGGACTTGCCGAGGATTCGTGAGAGCAGTCCCGGCTTCTTTGGCGGCTTTGCGGCTGCCTCCAGGCGCTTGCGCAAGTCCGGAGCGATCCGCTTGCGGTCGGCGACCACGAGGCGCGCCCCCGGCGGCAACGCTTCCGGGGTCCCCGGCGTGATGACATCCATTGCCTCGTAAAGCCCCAACCCGCGCTCGCGCGCGTACCGCGCCACCTCGAGCATTAGCCCCATTACGGCAACGCCATCGAGCTCGGCATCAATTAACCGGCGCACCACGCGCTCGAGGCGCGCCTCCAGAAGCCGCTCGAAGTCGGGTACGAGCCGCGCCGGGATGTACGCCCCACCCATCATCCCGCGCGAGAGGTCGAGCCGTATCGGCAGCACACGCGCCGCACCCGTGTCGAGCCCGGCGTCAATGAAGAGGCGAGACGGCGGCCGCATCAACATCCCAACCCCGCGATCGATGCGCGCCTCCCAGGAAGTCAGGCTGACACCCTCGCAGAAGAAGCTCGGCTCGCGCGTCGCCAGCACCTGGCCAAGTGCGTAGGTCAGCGCGGACGCCCCTTCCTCGTCGCCGGCTCGCGCGCGCTCATAACCACGCCGCGCCGCGCTAACGACCCACTCCCGCCAGCGGCCATCGCCGGGTAAGGCATCGAGCAGCGCATCGTCGCCCGCGGCAGACCGGGCATAGAGCCGCACGAGGTCCATGTCGAATGGGTGAAGCGAGCAGTGTTCCATGGAGTGATGGATATCGGGGCAAGCTACCGTTGCGGCACGTGAATCACATTATACGCCTGGGGCCCCACGTCGCTCGCGCTCCTCCAGTAAGCTTAGGCTCATGAGCGCACCGAGCAAAATCGAAACCACCAACCCGGACGCGGACGAAAGCAGCGCGAAAGCCGGGATATCCCGGCGCTGCACCGTTCGCATTTCCACGCTCAACATCAGCCGACCAACGCGAGAACGCAGCCTGTGCGGATTGCCTCTGCCGGCGGACCAAAGCCTTCACGGCACGGTCAGCCGGCCATGGCCCGTCATCTGCCAGACCGGGCGACACACGTTCCTGGCCGACTCGTGGGCGATTCCGCTTCCCGATGCCTCATGCGACCGGATTGTCTGCGACGGCGTGTTCGAGTACGTCCGCGACGATCTGGCCCTCATCGAGGAGCTAACGCGGCTCATCCGGCCCGGTGGCCAGCTGGTGATTTCCGTCCCCTACGCCGGTCCCTTGGCTTGGCTCGACACGTATAACCTCTACCACTACATCGTGGACATCACGGGGCGAGGGGAGCGGCCGATCGAAACGAACGAGATCGGCTGGCGACGTCACTACAAACTCGCTGACTTCCGCGCCATGCTGACGCCCGCGTTCGAGATTCGCGCGTCAAAGACGAGCCGGCTCGGCGTGGCTGAGGCCATCCGGCTGGCGATGCTCCTCGCCTTCCGCTGGATCCTGCGCCGGGACGACCTCTACCACCGCTGCGAGCCGGCTCTCCGTGTCCTTGAGTCGCTCGAGGACCGAATTCAGCCAGGAAATGCCGGCTGGCGACTGACCGTCGAGGCGGTGCGAGCCTCCGCTACCGAACCGACGTCGCCAGAAGCGCCTGCGGGGCGGGAACGGGAACCTCGACCAGCTTGACGATGCGGTCGACGAGCGACGCCTTCCCGGCGACGCCGAGCCGCTGCATGATCAAGTCGAACGTGGAGAACAGCTCGGACATCAGCTGGCTCCGCGTCTCCTCCGGCAGATCCCACAGGTCCCGCTTGAACGGGCCGAATCCGCGCTTGCGCGTCGTGTAATAGAACTGCGCGTCCGTCTGCCCCGGCTTGCGCTCGTCGGCATGGCGCTCCGTGAGATAGGCGTAGATTCGCTCCCTCAGGTCAGCCGGGAAGGCCGGGCTGTCGTAGATCTGGTTCTGGAACGCCGTCGCGAGGTGCACCTCGATCGCGTTCGCCTCGGCGAATTTGTTGAACGCCTCTTCCGGGAGCGTCGAGGCGCCGTGCTGGACCGCGCCGCCGAGTCCGTACTGCTCGCGCGCGACCTTCGAGAGTGTGGCGAGCGTCTCGAAATCGACGTTGACCTGAGCGATCGATCCGTCTGGCAGGACGACGCCGCCGTGGCTCGTCCCGGTCTGGACGCTGATCTTGCTGATGCCCGCAATCGGCTTGCCGGCCGCCTCGCCACGCTGCTTCAGCTCCGCCAGGTATCCCTCCATGAAGCCATGGAGGTCCTCGACGGTGCTGTTGCGCCCGCCGACCTCGCCGATCTCACCGCCGATCGAGACGGTGATGCCCTCCGGCTCGATCGAGCGGATGAACTCGGTCAGCTCCGCGGTGTGGCGATAATTCAGCTCCTGCTGCTCGCGCACCGTCGGCCGCGAGAGGTCCACGAGCGTGGAAGCGTCAATGTCAATATTGAAGAAACCCGCGGCTATGGCCTCCTGCGCCAGGTCCCGCACCTTCTGGATCTCGGCCGCCGGGTCCTTCGCGTAGTTCTTCGCGATCGCTTGGAAGTGATCGCCCTGGATGAAGACCGGTCCCTGGTAGCCAGTCTTGATCGCCGCCGCCAAGACCGCCGAAGCGTATTCAGCCGGTCTCTGCCAGGTGTAGCTCATCTCCGAGCGGGCAATCTCGAAGATGACGATCTTCGTGTCGTTCTTCATCGCCGCGCGGAAGATGGTCTGCGCGACGTCGTAGGTCAGGCCGCGGACGTTGATCGCCGGAGCGGTGGCGTTGCTGTACTCGTTCCGGCCAGCGGCGAGGTACAGGTCGTGAATAGACGCCGGCACGGCGCCGAGCCGCACCGCGGCAGCGCGGATCAGCCAGCGCGCAGAATCTCGAAGATCGCCCTCACCGAACGTGGCCGTCGCGACAAGGCGGTCGAG
This sequence comes from uncultured Chloroflexota bacterium, assembly GCA_937901745.1. Lineage (GTDB taxonomy): Bacteria > Chloroflexota > Chloroflexia > Thermomicrobiales > UBA6265 > CALGSZ01. Next base: position 56,645 of record CALGSZ010000048.1, read on the forward strand.
TACTTTCGACCGCAACGCTTCGGCGTCGTTGATCTCGACGCCGCCATCCCTGATCGTCAGGATCCCATCCGTCTCGCGGCGCAGCTCAGCGAGGTCAGCATACGGCAGACGAGCCATTGCTCATGCCTCCTTCTCTACTCCCGCGGCGCTCCTCGCGCCGGTTGCGCCCTGCCGGCGACCGCGCTCGCGTCGCCCTCGATTTGAGCGCAATGATACGGGAGCGCAAGAAAGAACGCGGCCACGGATTTTGCACCGTGGCCGCGAATCCGCTGTCTTTGCCGACCGGCTATTCGACGATCAGCGTCCCGACCATGCCCGCCTCGCGGTGACCGGGCACGTTGCAATAGAACTCGTAGGTGCCAGGCTGATCAGCCGTGATGGTGAACTCCTGGGTCTGCCCCGCTTGGACGTCGACGCTGATGCCGAGCTCATCAACCGCGAAGTTGTGCGGCAGCGCGCCCTCGTTGACCAGGGTAACCTTGACCTCAGTGCCAGCCGCGATCGTGAACTGGGCCGGGTCGAATTGCAGCTCAGTCGGCTTGCCGGCAATGATGGTGATCTCCGTCACCGCGGCGCCACCGCCGCCACCAGCGGCCGGGGACTCCGCCGCCGTACCAGTAGCCGGCGAGGCCTCAGGGCTGCTTTCAGGCGATGCGGCCGGCGAAGCGGCCGGGGAAGCGGCGGGCGAGGCGACTGGGGAAGCAACCGGCGAAGCGACCGGAGAAGCAGCCGGCGATGCGGCGGGAGATCCGGCTGGCGTTTCCGCGGCACCGCCCGTGGTCGGAGTTACTTCAGCCGATTCGGTCGGGGTCGCCGTTGGCTCCTCGTCCTCGTCGTCGTCACCACACGCTGCCAGCACGACGACCGCCAGCAGGGCGACCATGAAGACCGATAGGCTCCGCTTAAGCATCTGATTCATCCTCCATTCTCGACTGCCGCCGGCGCTCGGGGGCAACCAGCACACTGCTGGCCGATCCGCGGACCGCCCGCGGCTCCACCGCAGCGCTGTTGACGCAAGAGACATGCCGAAGCCGCCGCGTGGCTTGGCGGCCACCCTTCCGGCAGCATTGTACAGGCAAATGACGACCGTGCGTGTCAGGAAATTCCCCAATTCCTAGCTGCACCCTTGGACGTACCTGTGCGACGATTGAGAGCGACGCGCCCTCGGACCCAGGTCGGAGGAGTGGAGCACGAACCTCGATGACTCGTTTGCACGCAATCACGAACCGCCGCGCCCGTTATCACGTTGGCCCCATTCACCTCGCCGTCTCCGTATATGGCTCCGCTGGAGAGCCAGTGATCCTTCTCCACGGTATCGGATCTCGCGGCGTTTCCTGGATTCCCATCATCGACTGCCTGGCCACGCGCTTCCGGCTGATTGTCCCGGACCTCCGCGGCCACGGCGACTCGGACAAGCCGCCGACCGGCTACCTGATCGACGACTATGTCTCAGACCTTGACGGCCTGATCTCGACGCTGGGCCTGGAACGCCCGATGATAATCGGCCATTCGCTCGGCGCGCTGATCGCGCTCTATTGGGCGGCAAAGTGGCCCGATCGCGCCGCGCGGATCGTCCTGGAGGATCCGCCATTGCGTCCCGATCCCGGCGCGGGCGACCGGTTCGACCGATGGCTCACGCTCGCCACGACACCCACCGAAGTCGTCGCGCGGGATCTCAAACAGAAGCATCCGGATTGGAGCGACGCCGATTGCCTGCGCCGCGCCGAGAGCATCACGAGCACGGCGCCGGGCGTCTTTACCGAGCTGCGTCCCTTCGCGATGTGCGACGATCGCGAGGCGGCCTTGGCACGGCTCCCAGCGGTTCGCACGCCGATACTCGTGACGTATGGCGACACCGAAGCCGGCAGCGTCGTCCACCCTGAAGATGTGGCGCGCGTCCGGAGCCTGCTGCCAACTGTGACGTGGGCGCACATACCCGGTGGCGGGCATTTCCTGCACCGCGACCTCACCGAGCCCTTCCTGGCCGCCGTCCTCCCGTTCTTACATGGCGGCGATGGGTCGGAGCGATGACCGCTGAACGAGAGCCGCCGGCGAACGGTTCCGATTCCCGCCTTGCAATCCTCGGAATCCCGGTCGATGTCACCGACGCCCGGTCCGTTCGGCAGTCGCTGCGAGCCTCGCTGGCCAACGCCTCCGGCAATCACTGCGCGCATATCGTTACGCTCAATCCCGAGTACGTCATGGCCGCGCGCCAGATGCCGGAGTTCGCGGCAGCCATCGCCGACGCCGATTTGATCACGGCTGACGGCATCGGCGTCGTCCTTGCGGCGCGGCTGCTCTATCCTCGGGTTGGAGCGCGGATCGAGCGCGTGACCGGCGTCGAAATCGTGGAATGGCTGGCCGAGGAAAGCGGGCCGGCCGAGGCGCCGCTGTTCTTGCTCGGTGCCGGACCGGGCGTCGCGGCAGCCGCCGCCGACGCGCTGACCCGGCGCTTTCCAAGCGCGCGAATTGCGGGTTGGTGGTCAGACGGGACTCCCAATCAGGCGGACGATCAGGCGAGCCTGAATCGCATCGCGGAATCCGGCGCTCGCGCCGTCGCCGTCGCCTATGGAGCTCCGGCACAGGTGGTGTGGATCCAGCGGAATCGCGAGCAGCTCGCGCGGTTGGGCGTACGAGTCGCCATCGGTGTCGGCGGCGCGCTCGATTTCATCGCTGGCGCGGCTCCCCGCGCGCCCCGGTGGCTGCGATCGCTCGGCTTGGAATGGCTTTACCGGCTAGTCCGCCAGCCTTGGCGCTGGAGGAGACAAATGGCGTTACCACTCTTCTCATTTCATGTCTTGCGCGACTGGCTGGCTCGTCTCTGGCGCCGGGGCAATCGGCCTCAGAAGTACGCTCGCTCCAAATAGCCGGTAGACTGCCCGCGTTCAGGCGCGGCGCATCAACCCCGAATTTCCGGGCAGCTGCCCGCATGACGTATCCTTGCAGTTCAGATTGGTCCGGAAGCGGCCGGACTGAGCGCGACTGAGGACGGATGGCCACCACCGAGGAATTCCCCACCGTTACAGGCGAGGTCCGGTGCAGCTACCACCCGGGCGTGATGACGCGGCTGCGGTGCTCGCGTTGCGGCAAGCCGATTTGTCCGCGCTGCGGCGTGCGCACGCCGGTTGGTCTTCGCTGCCCGGAGTGTGCCGGCGTTCGCGGCCTGCCGACCTATCGCACAAGCACGACTTCCTTGGCGCGGGCAGCCGGGGTCGGTTTCGGCATCGCGGTGGTGATCGGCATCCTCTGGGGTTACGCGCCGGATTGGAACTTCTATCTGATGCTGCTGCTCGGCTTCGGCGTCGCGGAAGGGATGGCGTGGGCCGCGCAAGGGAAGCGTGGCGCGGATCTTCAGATCGTCGGCATCGCCGCCGTCGTCGTCTCGCTCATCGTCGGCCGAGCGATTCTCGCGCAGCGACTCGGCATCTCTTGGTCGCAGATCAACCGCCTCGCTCCCGGGGTCGAGGAGGCGCTCTACCTGACGATCATCCCCGACGGGCTGTTCGCGGCCTTGGCGGCGCTGATCGTCTGGTACCGCTTCCGGTAGCTCCCTCTCGTTAGGCGCGCAGTGGCCGCGGCTGGTCCCATCACTCCGGACGCCGCCTCGCGGCAGACACCCGCCGAAGCGCAAAGCCACCTCGGTCGAGGCATTGCCGGCGCGGCCATGCTGATCATGCTCGGCAACGTGCTGAGCCGGCTCCTCGGCATGGCGCGAGAGCAGCTCGCGGCCGGGCTATTCGGAACGGGCGATGAGATCGCCGCGTTCACGATCGCCGACAACGTTGCCACCCTTCTCTTCGATCTCCTCATCAGCGGCATGCTTCAGGCCGCGCTCGTTCCCGTGCTCGCCCAGTGGGCCGCGCCGAATCAGGCGACGCGAGAGGAGCTCCGCCGGATCAGCGGCGCGCTTCTCAGCTTGGCGCTGATCGTTTCCGGCATCACGGTCGCCATCGGGGTCCTCTTCGCGCCTCAGGTCGTGCGATTGATGACGGCGCTCGGCGGCGAAGACGCGCGCGACCCGGCCACCACGGCGCTTACGATCACACTGGTGCGAATCATCTTGCCGGCAGTCGTCTTCCTGACTGCTGGCACTGTGATGATGGGCGTCCTCTACGCGCTGGAGCGCGTCACGGCTCCCGCACTCTCCGTCGCCGTTCGCAACGCGGCGGTCGTCGTCGCCATCGCCGTGTTTGCCGGGCCGCTGGGTGTCAAGAGCATGGCGATTGGCGTCGTGGCCGGAGCGGCGCTGATCGCAGCGATGCAGATTCCGCCGCTGCGCCGGGCCGGCGCGCTGCCGAGACCGAACCTGGCGTTTGGGCATCCAGCCGTCCGGCGGGTGTTGCGCCTCTACGTCCCGATCTTTCTCGGCCTGATCGTGAACACGGTCGCGACCGTCGTCGATCGCAACCTAGCCTGGGGAGCAGAGCGGGACGCGTTGGGGGCGATGCGCTACGCGACGACGCTCGTGCAGCTCGTCCTCGGACTTGTCGCCGCCGCGATCTCGCTGGCCGCGTTGCCCACCCTTTCGCGCCACTTCAGCGCCGGAGATGAGGAGCGCTTTCGGACCACACTGGGTCGGGCGCTGGCGATGACCACCGTCCTAATCCTTCCGGCAGTGCTCGGCTTGGCCGCGATCTCCCGCCCCACGGTCGACCTTCTCTTTCACCACGGCGCGACGGATGAAACGGGCGCCAGACTGATCGTCGTCGCGCTTCTCGGTTATCTGCCCGGCACGCTCTTCGCCGCCTACGATCAGATTCTGATCTTCGCCTTCTACGCCCGGCAGAACACACGTACGCCGGTGATCGTCGGCGTCGTCGCCATCGGCATCTACTTCCTCGTCGCGCTGAGCCTCGTCAACTGGCTCGGGATGCTGGGACTTGTCCTCGCCAATTCCGCCCAATTCATCGGGCACGCGCTGATCATGTGGTATCTCGCGCGCCGGACGATGGGCCGGATCGTCTCTCCCGCGCTACTCCGCACCGCGATCCGCTGCGCCGCGGCCGCGCTGACGATGGCCGCGGCCGCGGGAGCCACCTGGCTTGCCGTGGATGCCCTCTTGCCCGAGTCACCCACCGCTTGGCTGCACCTGGGTAGGGAGATCGTACTCGTTGCGGCGCCGGTGCTTATCGGCGCGGGCTGGTACGCTGCAGCCCTCCATCTCCTCCGAGTCGAGGAACTTCAGACGCTACGCGACGCTCTCATGGCAAAGCTCCGGCGCGGTTAGCCGTTCAACTTCCGGCGACGGTGCCCGGCTAAGCCATTGGCTCTACGGGGAGAGCCTGAACGGCGGATAACGGTCGGTGACGAGCGTGAAGGCGTAGCCGGCGACGCGGTTGCTCCAGCGCAGCACGCCCTCGACGAAGGTGAAAAGCTCCCTTGGGTAGCGCCCGGTAATCAGAATCGCGAACCAGGCGACGACGACCGCGCCGATCGCCAGTATCGCGAGGACGGTGAGGACGATGTAGTGCGGAAACGCGAGCAGCCACTTCACCAGTGGCATCCAGCGATTCAGGTCTCGCGGAACATCAGGATAGTCGTAGTCGAGGTGGACCGACTGATGCTCATCGGTCGAGGGATACCGGTCGTCCATTAGCGCGAGGTACGCCAGTACGCGATTGCTGAATCGTTGGAGCTCGAGATTCCAGTCGAACCACCAGCGGGGATACTTCTGTCGGAACAAGATCATCAACAACGGGCCAAAGAAGAGCAGCCCGCCGACACCCCCAACCACCACGCGTTCGTTGTCGCCGGTCCATTCCCCCGTCGAGCCGGAGACAGTGCCAAGCACGATGAGGATCGGGATCGCGGTGAAGAGTCGAAAGAACGTCGTCAATCGGTTCAGCGGCCGGTCGGGATAATCGATCGAGAAACGCACCGGATACGACGACTGTGCCATGACTCACCCCCATCGCGATTCCGCGCGCTTCAATTCCGTGGCTTGCGGTCATTGTAGCGTCGACAACAGTTTTGCCTGGGGGAGCGTTCTCGCTTCGACGACCGCGGAATGATGTTCAGCTGCCAGCGATAGTGACGGCCGCGCAGCCGCCAGCCTGCGCAAACAAGCACGGCTATGAACTTCGCGTTTGCTCGATCTCGCTCATACGCCGGCCCACGTAGGCCTCCGCGATGCGGCGGGCTTCGTCCTGCACCTCGCGGAGTGGCACGCCGGTGTCGCGGGCGATCCGGGCGCAATCGTCATGCTCCGGCATCACGTCGATCACCCGGCCGCGCCAGCCCCGGAGCTTGATCCGCACATCGCCCCAGCGAGTCACGACCGTCTCGATTAGCCGCTCGGCCTTCGTTCGCGCGATCGGCACACGCCTGACGCCGAGGGTCGTGCTGTTCAGGATGAACGCTTCCTCAATCTCTTCCCGCCGGTCAGCCGGGCACAGCGCGCTGACGACGGTTCCGGGCCGCCCCTTCTTCATCATGACCGGTGTTAGCCAGACATCGAGCGCGCCCGCGGCGAAGAGACGCTCGACCAGCAGCTCGTACGCCTGTGGGCTCATGTCGTCGATATTCGTCTCGAGCAGCAGCTCGGACTCGCCATTGTCTCGCCGCTCCTCTGGCGTCGGCTCACCGATCCACAGGCGGAGCGCGTTCGGCCACGGCAACTCCCGAGCCCCGAAGCCGTAGCCGACGCGTGAGACGGCGAACGGGGGTCGCTCGAAGCGAGCAAGAGTCGTCAGGATCGCGGCGCCCGTCGGTGTGAGGAGCTCTGCCTCGACATGCTCGTGCCCCGCGACCGGTCCCAGGGTCGGAGCCGACGCGTCCGCGAGTAGCGCGGCGGTGGCTGGCGCTGGGACCGGAAGCACGCCGTGCGCGGCCCGGACAAACCCGGTTCCTAGTCGCGGCGGCCCGCTGAAGACCTCGGTCACGCCGAGCAGCTGCAGCCCAATGCACGCGCCGCAGATGTCGACGATCGCGTCAACCGCGCCGACCTCGTGGAAATGCACATCCTCGGGCGAGACGCCGTGGACGCTTGCTTCTGCCTTCGCCAGCCGCTCAAAGATCGCGAGAGACCGCGATTTGACGGAGTCCTCGAGCGCCGACCGCTCGATGAGCGCGCGGATCTCGCGCCAGGCACGCGCGGGCTGATCGGAGGTCGAAGTCACCGTGACGCGCGTTCCAGTGAGGCCATGCTGATTCGCTGAATGCGCGTCGAGGGAGTAGCCACTGATGTCCAGTTTCGCCAGCTCAACCCGCAATTGCTCCAGCGGCACCCCCGCGTCGATCAAGGCGCCGAGGATCATGTCCCCGCTCGCGCCGGAAAATGGATCGAAGTACGCGATCGGCATGTTCCTCACCCCCGCGTGTCAGCGCGCCTGACTCCGCTCGTGCGAAGCGCGCCCTTAGCATTGTGCGCCATCCCCAGGGAACGCATCGCGAAGGCGGTGGCGGTCTGTCGCGATCTCGTGGTTATGGCGGGCGAAAGTAACTCTCTCAACAACTCCAACCGGGCAACCAGGCCCCCCGCTGACTCTCAGCAAGGGCCGGACAGGCGACGATTTCAGGGAGCGAAACTTCTTTTCGCCTTCAAGCCGCCCCATATCCGGGAACGCCTACCGGTGACCAGTCCAGCGGGCGGGTGCGCCGATGAGGCTATGCTTGCCAGCGAAATCATGCACAATAGGAGACTGCCCCGCAGGGGTGACGTGGCACCGCGGGATGGTCCGAGCGAGCAAGAAGCCGAATTAATCGGCGACTCTCCGCGGTCATCGCGCCGGAAAGCACCTTTTCAATTGGGAAGCGGTTGTGACGCGCGCCGTGAAGCAGCACTGCTGCCCGACTCCCACTTGACGGGGGTCATCGCGCCAGTACAATTGCTGGAAATTTCTTTCAGCGGACGTCGTCGTCGCTTCCCCCGACGCCGTGGGAGGATCAGATGGTGGATCAGGCAGCTAGGTATCGCACGATCGACTGCTTGACGATGATCGAGCAGCGCCTTCCGGCGCTCACCGGCGCTTCGCGTCGGGTGGCCGAGGCGATCGTAAGAGATCCCTGGGCCATATTGGGCATGACGATTTACGACGTTGCTGCCATTAGCGGCGTTAGTCTCCCCTCCGTCACGCGCTTCTGCCGAGCCGTCGGCTACGCCGGCTTCCGGGAGCTCGTCCAGGGTATCGCCCAGTCGCTCGGTCGCATCGAATCCAAGGACCTCGAAACGCTCGGGCCACCCACGTCCGGCAACGGACTGGAAGGTCTGGCGAGCACGATCGTCAAGCGGCAGATCGACGCGCTGCAAACGACACTGAAGACGCTCGACTACGCGGCGATCGAGCGCGCAGTGGAGGCTATCGCCAACGCGCGTCACGTCACCACACTCGGTCACGGTGGCGCCTATGTCCCGGCGTTGGGGATGGCGATCAAGCTGAATTGGGCCGGAATCCCGTGCACCGCGGCGACGATCGACCTCTTCTCCAACCAGGTCATTGCGACGAACGATCAAGATGTCGTCATCGGCATCTCCCACCAGGGACGCACGCGCGAGCTGATCGAGATGCTAGCCCTGGCGAAGTCGTTCGGCGCGACGGCGATCGCGATCACGACCGTGCCGCAGTCCCCGCTGGCCGCCGAGGCGACGATCTCCCTCGCTGTCCTGACGCCTGAAGTGGCCCGCGCCGGCACCTTCCTGATTGCCTTCGACACCATCATGGTCCTCGCGGACATCCTTTCCGCCGCCGTGGTCGATCGGCGGTGGCAAGGATCGCCTCCCAACCGGCGGGAGGTGATCGAGTGGATCGAGACCCACCTCCGCGTCGGTCCGGTCCCCCAATCCGAAACCCGCTCCCGGCAACGGCAAACGCGGCGCGGGAATCGGCAGGTACAGGAGGGAGCCCCTGCGCATGGGTAAGTACTGCATTCGCTGTCGAAAATGCGGCCAGGAATTGCCAACGGACCGCTACGTTCAGCGATGCACTCTCTGCGGCGGTGATATTGAGTTCGTCTACGATCTTCGGATCGCGCGACTCGACCGCGAGCTTCCCGGTATTTGGCGCTTCATCGATCTGCTACCGATTGACGAATCAGCCGATCTGGTAACTCTCGGCGAGGGCATGACGCCGTTGATCCCAGCGCGCCTGGGCTCAACGCTGGGTCTACGCCTGCACTGGAAATGGGAAGGAGTCAACCCCACCGGGTCGCAGAAGGACCGTGGCTTGGCCGTCGCGATCGCCAAGGGGAAGGCACTTGACTATTCCTCCGCGATCATCGGCTCGACTGGCTCAGCCGGGCTTTCGTCGGCCGCCTATGCCGCACGCGCGGGTCTGCGCCACGCCGTTCTTGTCAGCCGGGGCGTGCCTCCTGCGCGTCTGATGCCGTTGGCCGCGCTCGGGTCCGCCATATTCGAGGTGGACGGGACGATCGAGGAGACGCTAGACCTGCTCGCGCAGGCCCGCGATCGCCTCGGCGCCTACGAGACGACGACCTACCGCCGGGCGAACCCGTACCAAAGCGAGGGCGCGAAGACACTCGGCTACGAGATCATCCTGCAATACGGCGGCGTGCCGGATTGGATCGTCGTCCCGATTGGCGGCGGTGGCACCCTGTCGTCGATTTGGCGGGCGCTCCTTGACCTGCGCGAGATGGGACGCATCGATCGCCTGCCGCGAATCGCGGGAGTCCAACCGGCCGCGTACAACGCGCTCGAAATCGCGGAGCGGGAAGGTCTCAGCACGGACGAGGACCTGCTGGCGATCCCGTTCCCAGAGACGCCAGAGACGATCCTGGTCAAGCTGCAGCACACCTACCCGCACGATGGCGCTGAGGCGCTGGCGGCGATCCGCGAGTCCGGCGGCGCTGTCTGCGTCGCCACGGACGAGGAGGCGATCCTAGCTCTCCGCCGGATCGGAGCCGCGGAGGGTCTGTACGCCGAGCCGTCATCGACCGTCGTGCTGCCCGCGATCGAGCGTCTCTTGGCCGAAGGCAAGATGCAGCCAGGGCAATCGGTGGTTGCCGTCCTTACCGGCTCCGGCCACCGGGAGACGCACGTACTGCTCAAGCGCGCGCCTCTCAACCTGCAGCGGATCACGCCGAAAGATGGCATCGAGCACCTGGCGAGCTATCTCGGAATTGAGGCGCAGGTGGACGGGCAGCCACGATGACACAGCGTTTTGACAGACGCGTCGCCCTCATCACCGGGGGCGGCAAGGGAATCGGACGAGCAATCGCGCGGCGGCTCGCCGCGGAAGGCGCCGCGGTTGCTCTGTGCGGCCGCGACCTGGCGGCTGTCGAAGCAGTTGCCGCGGAGATTACCGGCAATGGCGGCCGGGCCCTCGCTCGCGCCGTTGATGTCAGCAATGAGCAGGCGGTAGAGCGGCTGGTCGCCGAGGCGGCGGACACGTTCGGCACGATCGACATCTTGGTCAACAACGCGTCGCTGACGGCGGCGAGTGGCGTCGGCTTCGCGCCGTTGCTCGATATGGCGACCGAGGAGTGGCAGCGCGTCATCGACGTCAATCTCTCCAGCTTCTTCTTCGTTTCGCGCGCGGCTGGCCGGATCATGCGGGAGAACCGGCGCGGCGCAATCGTCAATATCTCCTCCGTTCACGCGCACCGGCCGAACGCTCTCACGCCGCATTACGACGCTGCCAAATCCGCGGTTGAGTCATTGACGAAGAATCTCGCGTTAGCACTCGGCCCGTTCGGCATTCGCGTCAATGCCGTCGCTCCCGGCCCGATCGACGTCAGCGAGACGGCATCCGTGAAGGCGCCGCAGGATCCCGAAGCACGCGCGGCGCTGGAGCGCGCGACGAGCCTGAGGCGATACGGTCTGCCGGAAGAAGTGGCAGCCGTCGTCGCGTTCCTCGCTTCAGACGAGGCGAGCTACGTGACCGGCGCGATCGTTCCAGTCGACGGCGGATTCCTTCTGCGCCACCCCGGCATGCCCGACGGAACTGGGGAGTGAGGAGGGACATGGGAGCGAACGTGGAGCGAGCGCGAGCCGCGGCAATTGAGTTTCTCGCCGGGCGAGACCAGGAAGTCATTGATCTCGCCTGTGCCCTCATAGCCGCGCCGAGCCCGAACTTGCCAGGCGATGAGACCGCGCCGGCGGCCGTCATCACCGACGCGCTCAAGCGCTACGGGCTACCCGAGCCGCGCGTCATCGCCAAGGAGCCGCACCGGCCGAACTTGATCGTCCGCATCGACGGCGCTCATCCCGGACCGCATCTGGCCCTGTGCGGACACATCGACACGAAGCCGGTGGGTGACGCCGCCCCCGAGTGGCGTACAGATCCGCTCACGCCGACGATCCAGGGGGACCGGCTGTACGGCCTCGGCTCGACGGACATGAAGGGCGCGGTGGCGGCGATGATCCTCGCGGGCGCGGCCTTCGCCCACGCTGCTCCAGACGCTGCTGGGTCGCTCAGCCTAGTTTTTACCGCCGACGAGGAGTATGGTTCGGCCATGGGCGCCAAGTACCTCGTCGAAGCCGGGGCGCTCGAAGGCATCGATTCCATCATCCTGGGCGAGCCGTCCGGCGTGCACGAGGACTGGGACGCGATTCGGATCGTCTCGCGCGGCATCTCGTGCTTTCGCGTCGTCGTTCACGGAACACAGACTCACTCATCGATTTCCGATTTGCTTCCAACCGTGAACGCGGTCGAGGCGATGGCGCGGTTCATGGTCGCCTTCCGCCGCGAATTCAAGCCTCGCTATCCTGCCCATCCGCTCTGCCCGACCGGTCCGACGATCAACATCGGCGTCAAGACGCTCGGCGGCGTTGGGTACGGCGTGGTGCCAGGCCACGCGGAGTTCTGGACTGACGTCCGGACGACGCCCGGCATGGAGCGCGAGACATTCTTCGAGGACGTCATGACCACGCTCAAGCGCGTCGAGTCGGAGCTGCGCGGGGCGACGTACGAGATTGATCCGCATCCGGTTCTCGAGTGGATTCCGCCCTCGGAGGTCCCGACTGACCATCCAATGGTGACAGCCGCGCTGGCAGCTTCACGCGACATCCTGGGCCAGGCGCCGCCGCTCGCTGCCTTCCCGGGAGCTACCGACGCCTACGCGTTCCATGTCCTGGGTGGCATCCCCACGCTGGCGGCCTTCGGTCCCGGTCAGCTTCCGCTCGCGCACGGCCCGAACGAGTGGGTGAGCGTGACGAGCGTGAAGCAAGCGATGCGCATGTACGCGCTGACGGCGCTGTGCTTCGGAGCGAGTGGGGGAAATAGCTGAAGGACACTGCAAGCACGCAGAAAAGGTCGATGAGTTGTTTCGACTATGCCGCGTTTCGATTGGCAGACGCGGCGGTGAAAGGAGGACTCACGTGAGCGAGAAGATGGACATGGAACGGAAGATTACGAGGCGCGGCGCGTTGAAGGCCGTCGCCGGCGCCTCCGCGGCAGCGGTTGCGGCCGGAGTTGGCGCGCGGGCGAAGGCGGCGCCGAAGGCTCCCGCGGTCATCCGGTCCAAGCGGTTCCAGGGTGAGAAGCTTACCGTTCTCTACATGGAGTCCGGCACCTACGACGCCGCGGCACGCCTCATCGCGCCTGAGTTCGAGGAGGCGACCGGCGCGACGGTTGAGGTGGTGGCCTTCCCGTATCAGAACCTCCACGACAACGCCGCCACCGATCTCATCACCGGCACCGGTGCCTACGACGTGATCGACGTCGCATTCCAGTGGGATGGCGAGTTCGCGCCCTACATGACCCCGCTCGAGGAGTACATCGAGCGGGATGGGTACGACATGGAGCGGTTCATCCCGAATGTGGCGAAGCTCTCCGGCCTGTGGCAGGACGTGCGCTACGGCATCCCGAACGCGAACGATGCGATGGGGATCATCTACCGGACTGACCTCTACGAAGCTGCTGGTCTGGAGCCGCCGACGACCTGGGAGGAGTACAACAGTCACGCCGCCGCGCTGACGAAGGACGGCATTTTCGGCGCGTCCTGGGTCGGCATCGGAGAGCAGCTTCAGGGCTACTGGCTGAGCCGGTACTGGGAGTCTGGCGAGCCGCTCTGCGACGAGAACTGGCGGCCGCTCTTCCACCAGAATGAGGCCGGCGTCCGCGCGATCCAGCTCCTGCGGGATGCGCTGCAGTACGCGCCGCCAGGCATGCCGGGTTGGGACATCCCGACGCACAAGAACGCGGTGCTCAACGGAGAGGTGGCGCAGGGCGAGCTCTGGCCGAGCTTCATTCGCGCCGAGGCCCGCGATCCCGAGAAGTCGAAGATCGTCGACAAATGGGCACTGACTCCGTTCCCCGGTCCGTCCGAGCTGAGCGCGTGGAACCTCGCCATTCCTCAGACGACCCAAAACAAGGATCTCGCCTGGGAATGGATCAAGATGTACACCTCGCCGGAGAACGCGAAGCGCTTCGCGGTTGAATTCGGCATCGGCTCGCCGCAGCTCGCGACCTGGGAGGATCCGGAGCTGACGGAACTCTATCCGGAGTACCCGCAGATTCTGGCCGCGATCCAGGCAGCCAAGCCGATCTGGCGCATCCCGCAGTTCCCGGCTGCTTGGGATATCCTTCAGAAGGAGCTAGAGAAGACGGTCTACCAGGACGCCGATCCGCAGGAGACGCTCAACCGGATCGCCGACGAGTGGAACAAGCTTCTCGACCAGAATCCGCCGACCGCGCCGTACGTTGAGTAATTGGCGCGCCTTCGGGAGCGTTGAGGAGTGCGCCCGGGTCCCTGCGGCCCGGGCCACTCCGAACCGGGCGCCCACGAATGTGCGTGCGCTCGGCCCGTCTCCCCACGCTCCACAGCGACGATAACCATGGCCACCGCCCTGCCGTCACCTCGAAAACGGAGATTCAGCGCGCGGCTCGGAGAGCAGCCGGTTTTCATCGCGTTTCTCCTCCCGGCGATCATCGTCCTGGCGATCTCGAGCCTCTACCCGCTCGGTCGCACGTTCTGGCTGAGCTTCCACACCTGGTTCATGAACCAGCCGGGAACCGAGCCACAGTGGGCCGGGCTGGCCAACTACCGCGCTGCCTTGTCGGACGAGGTGTTTCGCACCTCCGCGTACCACACGGCGATCTTCGGCTTGGGCACTGTCGCCGCCGAGCTCGTGCTCGGTCTCGGCCTGGCGCTCGCCATCATGACCGGCAGCTGGTGGACGCGAGTCATTCGCTCGATCCTGCTCATTCCGATGATCATGACGCCGGTCGTCGTCGGCGTCCTCTGGCGCATCCTGCTGTTCGATAAGGGACTCGTCAATTATCTGCTCGATCTTGTTGGTCTGGATCCCATCCTGTGGTTCGTCGAGCCGACGTGGGCTTTCATCGCCGTCATGCTCGTCGACATTTGGCAATGGACGCCATTCGTACTCATCGTGATGACCGCGGCCATCGCGGCGCTGCCAAGCGAGCCGTATCGCGCCGCGCAGATTGACGGCGCGTCCCGCTGGCAGGTCTTCCGCTACATCACGCTGCCCATGCTTTGGCCGGTCATCCTCGTCACGGCGCTCTTGCGCTTCATGGATGCCATCAAAGTCTTCGACACGATCTATGTGCTGACAAACGGCGGTCCTGGTTACGCGACGGAGATGCTCTCCTCGTACATCTATAAGCAAGGACTGCGCTACTTCAATATCGGTGGAGCCGCGGCGGCGTCGTGGCTCTTCTTGCTCGCGGTGATCTTCCTCTCGCTCCTGGTCATCTGGGCGCGCCGCCGAGCGAGCAGATCACTGTGAGTAAGGTTCCTGAGGCACGCGCATGGCAGTAACGACGACAACCGAGGAAACACGACGGCTGATCGCCGCCCCTGAGACACGGCAGCGGCGCTTGCGCTGGGGCAACGTGGGCTGGTCGGTCGCGCGTTGGATCGCGCTCGGTCTCGGCCTCGTCATCACGCTGGTGCCAACGCTCTGGCTCGTGACGACCTCGTTCAAGCACGAGGTTGACTACCTCGCCTACCCGCCCCGGCTGATTCCGAACAGCTGGACGCTCGATGGCTATCGCGTCTTGTTTGAGCGCAACGAGCTCGGCCACTTCTTCATGAACTCGGTCGTCGTGACGCTTTCGTCGACGGCGCTCTCGGTCCTGATCGGCTCGATGGCGGCTTACGGCCTGTCGCGCGCCAAGCTCCCGTTTAAGCTGAACGGCATCCTCGCTTTCTGGATGCTCCTGACACGGATGTATCCAGCCATCGTCACCGCGATCCCGTACTTCTTGATCATGCGAGAGCTGCAATGGCTCGATACGCGCCGGGCACTGGTCTTCACCTACACCGCGTTCAACCTGCCATTTGTCGTCTGGCTGATGATCGGCTTCTTCGAGGAGCTGCCACCGGAGTTGGAGCGTGCGGCGATGGTTGACGGCTGCAACGCCTGGCAGCGGTTCTGGAAGATCGTCCTGCCGCTCTCGGCGCCGGCGCTCGTCGCCACCGCGATTCTCTCCGCGGTGCTGGCTTGGAACGAGTTCCTCTTCGCCGTGATGCTGACGCGGATTGAGGCGAAGACGCTTCCCGTCGTCATGTCTGGATTCATCACTGATAAGGGAATGCTCTGGGATCAAATGACCGCGCTGGGCGTGATTACGGTGCTGCCCGTGCTCGTCTTCGCGCTGGCTGTGCAACGGTATCTCGTTCGCGGCCTGACGCTCGGCGCCGTCAAAGAATAGATGGCTGAGCGGCGGAGGCCAGCTTAGCCGACACCTCTCCTGGGAGGAACACCTTGGCTTCAGTTCTCTTCGACCACGTAACCAAGCGCTATGGGAAAGTCGAGGCCGTCCGCGACCTGACGCTGGAGATTGCCGACGGCCAGTTCATGACGCTCGTCGGCCCTTCCGGCTGCGGCAAGAGCACGACGCTGAACATGCTGGCCGGGCTGGAAGAGGTCACCGAGGGCGAGATCTACATTGACGGCCAGCCGGTGTCCGGCCTGCTCCCCGGCGAGCGGGACATCGCGATGGTCTTCCAGAGCTACGCCCTCTATCCGCACATGAGCGTCCGCGACAACCTCGCCTTCGCGCTCAAGGTGCGCGGGATGCCTAAAAACGTCATCGCCGAGCGCGTGCAGCGAGCCGCCAAGATGCTCGGCATCGAGGAGCTACTGGATCGCAAGCCCCGACAGCTCTCTGGCGGCCAGCGGCAGCGCGTCGCGCTCGGCCGGGCGCTCGTCCGCGAGCCGCGCATCTTCCTGCTCGATGAGCCGCTGTCCAATCTCGACGCCAAGCTCCGCGTGCAGATGCGAGCGGAGCTGAAGCTTCTGTTCGACCGCCTGGAGACGACCGTCGTTTATGTCACGCACGACCAGGCCGAAGCGATGACGATGTCCGACCGCGTGGCGATCTTCGATCGCGGCGTGCTCCAGCAGGTCGGCACTCCGCTCGAGCTATACAACCAACCGGTCAATATCTTCGTCGCCGGCTTCCTCGGCTCTCCGCCGATGAACTTCCTAGACGCGCAGGTGAGCGATACGGCGCGCGGAGCTGCATTGGTTGGGGATGGTTTCTCCGTACCCTTGACCCAGCCACACGCGCATCTCTCGCGGGGGCAGCGCGTCACGATTGGCATTCGGCCTGAGGACATCGAGATTGTGCCGGGCGGCGATGGCATTCAGACGACCATCTCCCTGGTCGAGCCGATGGGCTCAGCAACGATCCTACACGCGCCGGTCGGGGGCAAACTCGTGGCGATCGAGACGGAAAAGACGACTCCGCTGCGCACCGGGGATTCCGTCACACTCATCTTCCCGGCCGATCGCATCCACGTCTTCGATCCGGCGACCGGCGTGGCTCTGCGCGGCGATCAGCAGCGGGCAGCTGCCTGATCCGATTCAGCGAACGTTAGAGTCTCTAGACCGCGTCGGTCGCTGCCACAAGCGCATCGACAGTCCGTTCTGGTCCGTGGACGACAGGAGGTGTTCAGGGCAGCGACAGCACGGTTCACGCTTGCCGCGATTGGCGGCTGGCAAGCTGCGCCACGAGATCGAGAAGATGCGAGGCATCGAACGGCTTCGCTAGCCACGCCTCAGCACCGATCCGCGCGGCCTTCTCCCAAGCCCGAAAATCAGACGTGAGGATAAGCAACGCAACGTCCTCACGCAGGCCACGCCGCTCCAGCTCGACCGCGAAGCCGAAGCCATCCAGCCGCGGCATGTTGAGATCGAGAATCACGACCGTGGCGCCCTCGCCGAACCGGTCCAGTCCCTCAATTCCGTCCGCCGCCGTAGTGACGCTGTAGCCTTCCAGTTCCAGCAGTTCGCGGAGTGTCTCGCGCAGGACGTAGTCGTCCTCGACTATCAGGACTCGCTCAGGCATCGTCGCCCAATTCCGTCGCCATTCCCTGCGTCGTCATCCGGAAAGTGACGTGGGTACCTTAGCCAGGCTCGCTTTGAGGCGTGATCTCGGCGGTACTTCGCTAAGGTAGCCCGGGCACTCGATCAAACGGCGCATGAAAACGTCCCGGTCCAGCGGAACCGGCGTGTCAAAGACAGGGGCTGTCATCCAAGCTCCCCTGCCGATCCACTGCTCGCCTCCGGACCGGCACCCGAATGATCTCCAATGACGCCGTACGCAATCGCTGCCAGGGGCTCTATCGGTCCTCTGAACCTCAGGAACGTGAGGCAAGTCGTGTGCCAATGAATTGGTCACTGCTGCCAGCATCGGAGAGCAAGAGCAAGCAGATCGGCGAGCATACGTTTTCGCACCTTACGCGAGCCAGAATGCAGGACCTCCGCTCGAGTTCGCTGCCCTTCTTCTTGCTTCCAGCTTCCCACCTGGCACGCCCCGTGCGCGGGCTGAGGGTGTGTCCGGCCGATTGTCGGGCCCATAGGAGGATGAGATGAGTGAGTCAGATGTGCGACGCGACCAAGAGCTAGGGCGGCGAGATCGCGAGAAGGAGCCGCACGGCGGCCCAATACCGGGCGCGGCGGGCCATCCGGAACCGGGCAGTGGCCACGACGATTCCAAGCACGTCACCACGCGGGAAGGCCCCCCGACTGAGAAGGTCGAGGGCGTCCCGGGCGCTACTGGCGAAGGCCAGGGCGAATCCCAAGCAGGCGAGGCATAAGGCGGCTCGTCACGCCCGTCCTTACGCACCGGTGAGCCGATGAGTGTCATCCAAGCGCATTGCGCGCTCGCTAGCGCCGAGGAAGGCATCTGCTGGCTTCGCGGCGACATGCAAGCGGCCTCGGGGAGCGGTCAGGACGTGACGGAGGCGTAACGGATCGGGTATACTGAAGAGCAGCTAATGCGCCCGTAGCTCAGGGGATAGAGCGTTTGCCTCCGGAGCAAAAGGTCGCAGGTTCGAATCCTGCCGGGCGTACCATTCACCAATCCCAAATCCATCGAAAATCGGTCGCGGCTCTTGCGCTGTGCCTGTCTCACGCTTTCTCAATACGCGTTACGTTAGCGGTGCCGTGCCTTCCAAGTGCACACCGCAAGAAGCGGAAGTATCCAGGCATTGATTCACGGTGTAACCGTGGATGAAACCATTCAGTCTTTATGCGCGTTCACCCTAAGGGGACGCTTGACGAACGTGGTATCCTGTTCGTACCGTCGAACCCCGCGTAATGGCGACCCGCGCCGTAAGGTCGGCCGTTCTGTGTCACCGGTCAAGCCGAGCTGGTGACCGAGTGCTCGCTCGTGGAGCCGTGACAAGGATGGCCAGACTTGCACCTGTTGCTGACCAAGCGTGTCATGCGCGCTTTGGTCGACGAGCCTCGAGAAGGGGGACCTGCGATGGTGTTCCGTCGCGATAAGGCGGGGGATTCGTTTCAGCGCCAGATCAATGCGCTGCGCCAGCAGCTCGGCGGAGAGTCGGATTCCGAGAGCGACCAGGAGGAAGCGCGGCAGACGCAGGAGCGAAGCGCACAGGGAGAGCCCTACAGCCGTAGCTTCGGCTTTGGCGCCGAGGAGTCGGGCCAGGCGGAGTACACTCCGGCCGAGCCCGCGCCGACGCATCCAGAGTTGCCCAACATCCCTCCGGTTGACGCCACCACCACGGTCATTGCGAACAACACCGTTTGGAAGGGTGAGCTGACCTCCGAGGGGAGCATCCACGTCCACGGCCGGTTCGAGGGCACGATCCGCGCTCGCGAGGACGTCGTCATCGCCGAGGAGGCGAATGTCGATGCGACGGTCACCGCCGAGCGCGTGGTCATTGCCGGCACGGTGACGGGCAGCATCCGCTGTCGCGGCCGCTTCGAGGCATTGCCAACCGGTCGCGTCACGGCCGATATTCAAACGCCGACGGTCGTCGTCCACGAGGGGGCGGTGATTAACGGACAGTTCCGTATGGGAGCCGCGGACACGACCGAGACAGCGGAGACGGCCAAGCCAACCTCAGTCATCCAACGGCGCCAGGCTCGGGGAACAGCGTGAGCGGCGGACGCCGTGAGCTTGCCTTCGCGGGCATGCCGTTTGCAAGCCGGCGGTCTCCAGTAGGAGGCGTCGCCGGCACCTTGGCGCCTGCCACTCATCGCTAGGAGGGGGTTATCGGATGTCAATTCGTTCCGCTGACACGGACTACGCGGGCGAGAGGGCGTCGACGAACGGCGCCGCTGACGCGAGCCGGGAGGATTCGTACAGCGTCATTGACCGGCACTCGACCTTTGATGGCACCTTCCGCGCCAACCGAGATCTTCGCATCGAGGGTGAGGTCAAGGGGACGATCGAGTGCCAAGGGACGCTCTTCGTCGCGGAAGGGGCGACCGTCTCAGCGAAGGTCGAGGCTGAGAACATCACAGTCGCGGGTCATCTCAATGGCGAGGTTCGCTGCCAGGGTCGCCTGCAGATCATGCCCAGCGGCCAAGTCCGCGGCAAGGTCAAGACGATGACGCTCGTCATCAATGAAGGGGCGTATTACGAGGGCGAGCTGGAGATGGCTCCGCCCGAACAGCGCACCCAGCTTCAACCCGCCTCCGCGCCGCGGATTCTCCCACCGAAGCCCGCTGGATCGTCCGCGAGCACGCAGCCGGCGAGCAGCGAGTCGTCATCGTCAACGTCGGCCAGCTCTAGCAACGCCAGCACCTTCATTCGTCGACTCGGCGGACCGG
The DNA here is from genome assembly GCA_937901745.1 of uncultured Chloroflexota bacterium. Classification (GTDB taxonomy): domain Bacteria; phylum Chloroflexota; class Chloroflexia; order Thermomicrobiales; family UBA6265; genus CALGSZ01. Next base: position 76,602 of record CALGSZ010000048.1, read on the forward strand.
AGACTCCCTGGGAACAGCAATCAGGCGAGGAGGGCGAGCAGGAGCGCACCGACGAGTCATCCGGTTCGTAGCTCGCCGCACACGTGCCTTCGCACTCCAGCCAGAGACGGGCACGACCTAAGAAGTGCGATGCGGCCAAGCGTTTCTCCCCCCCATGCTATACTCAGTCGGCCGCCGAAGCATTGTGAACGCGCGCCTGGGAACCGTTGCTGATACCACTCAGCGCTAGATAGATTGCTGAATCGAACGAGAGGCACTGCCTGCATCACGGCTCGGGCCGCGCCTTTGGCCGCGGACAGGATCTTCGGGGCATGCCGGATCGCAAATGCCGAACGTGCAAGCACTACGAAGCGTCGCCGATCCGGCGAAAGGGGTGGTGCCGTAATCCGCGGCTCTACTCGCCGCAGCAAAGTCACCTGGTTGACGCGGACGATTTGGATTGTGCACACCGGCTGGGAAACTACTGGGAGCCTGCCGAACCGGCGAGTCCGAATGAAACGAATGGCAGTCCACCACCCGACGATGTGGCTGGATCGCTCCCCGACCTGCCGGACTTTGGCGAGCCGGTCAAGGTCGCCTCGAGCGTGGGTGCGCGGGCGGAGTCGTCGCCAGAGCGGCAATCGCTGCATCATAATGACGTCGTATCCGGCTCTGCGCCGGCCGAGGTTGTCTCCCGGACGGCCAGCCACATTGCCGGAGGCACTGGAATGGTGAGTGGCAAAGGCGGATCAGCCGGCGGCGGAGCGAGCAGCTCCAGCGGCCGCACTCCAGGCGGCGGCAGCAGTGCCGGCGGCTCGATTCCACCTAGCGCGGCTCCGCCACGCCGAGGAGGTGGCGGGCCACCGCCCGGACAGGAGCGAACGGTGAGCTACCAACCGGAAGAGCGCTATTGGACGGACTATTTGCGGGTGGCGCTGCCGGTCGTCGGCTTGCTCCTCCTGCTTGGTCTCTTCTGGTATTGGGCCCGAGAGTTGATCGGCGACGAGGCCGATTCGCCCACCGGCACACCAGTCGACGTTGGCCTCGTCAATGCCGCGACATTCACTCCCACCCCAACAGAGCCCGTCGGCAACATTCCGGTCCAGACGGCTAACCCATCCCAGACGCAGCCCGCCGGCGCGTCGCCGACCGCGGAGGCGACCGAAGAAACCGGGGGCGATACCGGCGAGCCCACGCCGCGGCCAACCCGGACGCCACGCGCGAGCGCCGAGGAGACGCCGACCGAAGAAGCGGCGCCTCCCGACGACTTAGAGTTCGTGGAGGGCGATCTCGTCATCGTGCAAACGGACGATGGCACTGGCATCAACCTCAGAGAGGAACCGTCAACTGATGGAGAAATCGTCACGTTGCTCGAAGACGGAACCGAGCTTCGCATTCTTTCGAACGAGGTCGTCGAGGCGAACGGCTACATCTGGCGAAACGTGCAAGTCACCGAAACCGAGCAAGAGGGCTGGGTCGCTGACGATTACCTGGTAGCTGCGTAGAGCAAATCGGCCCCTCTGACCGGTACGCATCCTGACCGCAGGATGCGAGATCGAGTGGTATACTGGACGCGGCCCGGCTGGCGCCGGGCCGTGTTATGCTTCGCCATCCCGCGAAGTCATGTAGCGTAGCACGCGTCAGGACCGAGACCGGCGTGCCAGTGCCATGAGGCGCTGGTTCGGCTCGGGATGAATGACGCGGAAGTCCAACGCAAAACGGAGGTTCACGTGGAGTCTACTGTTCCCAGCACCTTGGGCATGCCGCCCGAGCAATTGATGAAGGCGCTCCTCGAAGCGGGCGTGCACTTCGGCCATCAGACCAAGCGTTGGAATCCGAAGATGCGCCCGTACATTTTCACGGAGCGCAACGGCATTCACATCATTGACCTAAATCAGACGCTCGATCTGCTCGCGCAAGCGCACCAGTTCGTGACCGACACGGTCGCCAATGGCGGCACAATCCTTTTCGTCGGCACCAAGAAGCAGGCGCAAGACGTGGTCGAGCGCGAGGCGAAGCGCTGCGGGCAGTTCTATGTCAACCGGCGCTGGCTCGGCGGCACGCTGACGAACTTCGTCACAATCCGCCAGCGGCTTCGCGCCCTGAAAGAGCTGCAGCGCCAGCGCGATCGTGGCGAGTTCACGCTCCTGCCGAAGCAGGAAGCGTCCGTCAAGATGCGCGAGCTGGAGCGGCTCGAGCGCAGCTTGGGCGGCATGCGGGACATGACGCAGCTTCCGGCGGCTCTCTTCGTCGTCGATCCCAAGCGCGAGCATCTGGCCGTGACCGAGGCGCGCCGCCTGGGAATCCCGATCATCGCGATCGTGGACACGAACTGCGATCCGGATGAGATCGACTTCGTGATTCCCGGCAACGATGACGCAATCCGCTCGATTCGTCTGCTGACGGCTGGTATCGCTGACGCGGCGATTCAGGGCGCGATGCGCGCTGAGATTGCTCACGCCGAGGAGGCCACGGATATTGGCGGCGCCGAGGATGCCGAAGGGGCTGCAAGCTATTCACCTGATTTCGAAGAGGCAAGCGAACTCGTCCCCGCGGACGAGCGCTAACAAGTGATGCGAGGGCAACCGTGTCAGTGACGATTAGTGCCACACAGGTCAAGGATCTCCGCGAACGGACCGGCGCCGGTATCATGGAGTGCAAGCGCGCTCTCGAGGAAACCGGCGGCGATGTCGAGCGCGCGATCGATCTCCTCAAGCAGCAAGGTCTTGCCAAGGCGGAGAAGAAGGCTGGTCGCGTGGCGATGCAGGGTATCGTCGAGCCATATATCCACGCCGGCGGCCGCATCGGCGCCCTGGTCGAGCTCAACTGCGAGACGGACTTCGTCGCCCGCACGCCTGACTTCCGGGCACTCGCTCACGATCTGGCGATGCAGGTCGCCGCGACGTCTCCGCGCTACGTCGCCGAGGATCAGATCCCGGAGAGCGATTGGGCGGAGCTGGAGCGAGAATTCGGCGATCGCAAGCGGGCGCTCGAGGCCGTGAGCCTGCTGGATCAGCCGTTCATCAAGGATCCTCGCCAGACCATCCGGGATCTCATCAAGGCGCAAATCGGCAAGCTGGGCGAAAATATCGTCGTTCGGCGCTTTGCCCGGTTCGAGGTCGGCGCGGATCTGGGGGCGACCGAAGAGTCAGCCGAATAGGACATGACGGGGCGAGCGCGGTCATCGCCGGATGATGCGGCGAGCCCGCAAGGCGTTCAAGCAACGGAGCAAACCGTGGGGCGCTATCGACGAGTGCTGCTCAAGCTCAGTGGCGAGGCGCTAATGGGCGATGCGCCCTACGGGATCGACCCCGCTGTCGCCACCTCGATCGCCCGTCAGATCTGCCGCGCCATCACCCTCGACGTTCAGATCGCAATCGTCATTGGCGGAGGGAACATTTGGCGCGGGCTCTCCGCGAGCAGCAAGGGCATGGACCGCGCAACCGCCGATTACATGGGGATGGTCGCGACGGTCCTCAATGCCCTTGCCCTCCAGGACGCCCTTGAGAAGGCGGGCGTGCCGACGCGCGTCATGACAGCGATCCAGATGCACGAGGTGGCAGAGCCGTATATCCGCCGGCGGGCCATTCGCCACATGGAGAAGGGCCGCGTCGTCATCCTAGCCGCGGGCACCGGCAATCCCTACTTCACGACCGACACCGCGGCGGCGCTTCGAGCGCTCGAGCTCAACGTCGACATCCTGCTGATGGCCAAGAACCGGGTCAATGGTGTCTACTCTGACGATCCGCGCGTCAACCCCGCGGCTCGGCGCTTCTTGCGCATCAGCCATAAGGAGGCGTTCGAGCGGAATCTAAAGGTGATGGACGCCTCCGCGTTCTCGTTGTGCCGTGAAAACAACCTCCCGATCCTCGTCTTCGCGATGACAGAGGAGGGAGCGATCGAGCGGGCGGTCGCTGGCGAACCGGTCGGGACCCTCGTCGCTGCGGGCGAGACGGTATTGGAAGAGCCGGTCGGCGCTCGCGAATAGGCGTTGGCGTCGGGTAGGGAGCGCCGAGATCGAATCGCTGCATTGGCGCGGATCTGACGATGCACCCGACCAACTGCCGAACGTGCATCGCTCGAAATCAGTTGAGATGGGAGCTGGCAGATGATTCGCGAAACGCTGACGGATGCCGAACAACGGATGACGAAAGCGATGGAAGCCCTCCGTCGCGATCTGAATACCGTCCGGACTGGCCGCGCTTCCCCATCGTTGCTCGACCGGATCACGATTGATTACTACGGTACGCCGACACCGCTGAATCAGGTCGCTGGCATCTCCGCGCCCGAGGCCCGGCTCCTTGTCATTCAACCCTGGGATCGCGGTACTCTTGGCCAGATCGAGAAGGCGATTCAGAAGTCAGACCTCGGGCTTAACCCGACCAGCGATGGTCAGGTGATCCGGATCGCCATCCCGCCGCTCACTGAGGAGCGCCGCAAGCAACTCGTCAAGGTCGTGCACGGGCACGTCGAGGAAGCCAAGGTTGCGGTGCGCAACATCCGGCGCGATGCCATGGCTCAGGTCCGGCAGATGATGAACGACAAGCTCATCTCCGAGGACGACGAGCGCCGCGCCGAGCACCAACTGGACGAGCTGACGAAGCGCTTCATCGAGGAAGCAGATCGGATCGGGAAGGCGAAGGAGCACGAGGTGATGGAGGTCTAGACGACCTTGACCGGCGCATCCTCGCCCGCTCCCACACACGATACGGAAGATCTGGCCCAGGCGGTCGCCGCGCTTCCCCGCTCCGCCATTCCGCGGCACGTTGCCATCATCATGGACGGCAATGGGCGCTGGGCGGCCAAACGCGGCTTGCCGCGAGTCGCGGGGCACGAGCGGGGCACCGACAACATCCGGCGGATCACCTTCACGGCCGGCGAAATCGGCATCGAGTACCTCACGCTCTGGGCGTTCTCCACGGAGAACTGGCGCCGCCCTCCCGAAGAAGTCCAGGGCATCATGCGGGTGCTCGGTGAGGCGCTCGAGCGCGAAACGCTCGAGCTCCACCGTCAAGGCGCGCAGCTGCGGCACATCGGGAGTCTCGACGGCCTCGATCCCGAGCTGCGGCAATCTGTTATTGACGCGATCGAGCTCACCCGCAACAACAACAAGCTCGTCTTAACGCTGGCGTTCGACTATGGCGGGCGGCAGGAGCTCGTCCACGCGGTGCGAGAGATCGTCGCCAGCGGCATCCCACCGGAAGCGATCGACGAGCAGACGATCTGCAACCATCTCTTCACGCGCGATCTGCCCGATCCCGACCTCATCATCCGGACGTCCGGCGAGGTGAGGATGAGCAATTTCCTCCTCTGGCAGGCCGCCTACGCGGAGCTGTATTTCAGCCCCGTGCTCTGGCCTGACTTCGGACCGGACGATCTGCGCGCCGCTGTCCTCGATTTCTCGCGGCGCGAGCGACGCTTCGGACGAGTGCCAGCCTCCGCGGGCACGTCGCTCTAGCCGGACTCCACCGGTGCGCCAACGCTCGATCAGTTCAGTCGGCGTCGTGATTGTCGGGCTCGTGCCTGCATTTCTCGGCGGCCCCGTCTGGGCGATCGTGCTCACAATTCTGTTCCTCATCGGAGCACACGAGCTTCACACCATGGCGCGCCGGATCGAGCCGACCGTCCGGCCCTTCAGCCTCCTCATTCTGCCAGCCTTCGCGCTGGTCGGCGCCCTTGAGGGCGGCGCCCAGGCGGTCCTCGGGATCGTAGCGCTCGCGGTGGGCATCCCGATGGCCGAGACCGTGTTTCGGCGCGACTTGACAGGGGCATTCGCCGCTTGGGCTCTCGGCACCGCCAACACCCTCTATCTCGGCATCCCGCTCGTCGCTGCGATCTCGCTGCGGCAGATCAACGGCTCCATCGATACCGGCTGGCTGAGCGACCTCGCGAGTTGGGCCGCGATCTCCTGGCAAGCCGATCCGCGTGGGCTCGCTTGGCTCCTCCTCGTCATCGTCGTCACCTGGCTCGGCGACTCCGGCGCGTATCTGATCGGGCGATCATTTGGTCGGCAGCCGCTCATCCCGGTCGTGAGCCCGAAGAAGACCGTGGAGGGATTCGTCGGCGGTCTGGCCTGCGCGGCGCTGACCGGGTTGGTCGCGGTCGAGCTCTTCGGTCTCGGGATACACTGGAGCATTGGTCTGGCGCTTGGTTTCGTACTCGGACTCATCGCCGTGCTCGGTGACCTCGTCGAATCGGTTCTCAAGCGGCAGGCGGGTGTAAAGGATAGCGGGACTTTGATCCCGGGCCACGGCGGCATGCTCGACAGGCTTGATGCGCTGCTCTTTACTTGGACTGCCGGCTGGTATCTCGCCCTCCTCGCCGACCGGATGTTCCAATGACGTCGACGTTGCCCAGCCCCGTCCCACGGACCGGGCGTGACCACATTCCATCGCGAAAGCCAGGAAGGCCGGTCGGTGTAGCGATCCTCGGCTCGACAGGATCGATCGGACGGCAAACCCTCGACGTGATCGAGCATCTGCCGGAGCGATTTCGCGTCGTCGCCTTGGCCGCTCATCGGAACCTGCGCCAACTGGCGGAACAGGTCACGCGGCATCGCCCCTCCATTGTTGCCTGCGACAACATCGAAGAAGCTCAGTCACTGGGGCTCCACGACTGCCAGATGATGACTGGCGCAAACGGTCTCATCGAAGCGGCAACACACCCGGACGTCGAAATCGTCGTTGTCGCGACATCCGGACACGCGGGCATCCTGCCGACAGTGCGAGCAATCGAGGCGGGAAAGACGATCGCGCTGGCCAACAAGGAATCGATCGTCTGCGCCGGCGAGTTGATCGTGCCGCTAGCCCTGGAGCGCGGCGTGCCAATACATCCCGTGGACAGTGAGCACAGTGCGATTTGGCAGGCGTTGGGCTCGGCGCCGACGGCCGAGGTGAGCCGGCTCTACCTGACAGCGTCTGGCGGGCCGTTTCGAACGACGCCGGCTGAGGAGCTTCGCAAGGTGACGGCGGCCGAGGCGCTCGCCCATCCGACATGGCGCATGGGCGGCAAGATCACCGTTGACTCCGCGACGTTGATGAACAAGGGCCTCGAGCTGATCGAGGCACAACGGCTCTTCGGCATTCCGTACGATCGCATCGAGGTCGTGGTGCACCCGGAGAGCATCGTGCATTCGATCGTGGAGTTCGCCGACGGCAGCCAGCTGGCCCAGCTGAGCCTGCCGGACATGCGCCTGCCGATCCAATATGCGCTGACCTTTCCCGATCGCCTGCCGAGTCCCTGCCAGCGACTCGACTTGACGGCCATCGGAGCGCTCCACTTCGAGCCGCCCGATACCAATCGGTTCCCCGCCCTCTCGCTCTCCCGGTCCGCTGGCGTCGCGGGCCAGACGTACCCCACGGTCCTCAGCGCGGCCGATGAGGTCGCCGTCGAGGCGTTCCTCGCCGGCCAGCTCTCCTTCCCGGGAATCACTGAAGTCGTCGCTCGCACGCTCGACGCGCACACTCCTCAGCCAGTCACGGACCTCGAAGTCGTTCTGGAAGCCGACCGCTGGGCGCGAGCGGAAGCCCGCCGCCTCATCCAAGCGTGCGGGGCCCAATAGCATCCGCGATTAGCTTTCCCTCGCAAGCGTCACTGCGGCAACTGACGTCGCTCCAGCAGCTAGGAGCGCCTCGGCGCAGTTTCCCAGTGTCGCTCCGGTGGTCAACACGTCGTCGACGAGTACGATGCGCGCCCCGCGAATGCCAGCGACCGGGAGAGTGGCGAATGCGCCGCGCATGTTTTCCTGCCGCTCCGCCGCACTTAGATGCACCTGCTGCTGCGTTGGCCGAATCCTCGTCGCCAGCTCCTCGACGCGATATCCACCGGCGCGTCCAGCCACGGTGGCCAGCAACCGCGCTTGGTTGTACCCTCGGGCTCGTTCCCGCTTCGGATGCAGTGGAACAGGACAAACGATATCGAATGGCGCCAAGTCGGCGAAGAGCGGCGCGAGGAGGGCAGCCAAGTGTTCAGCCCTGGCCGTCTCACCCTGGTACTTGAAGGCGTGGATCGCCTGTCTTAGCCAACCGTCGAACAGCGCCGCGGACCGCACCTCGGATAACGACGCCGGGAGATCCTCGCACCGGCACGCGGCGAGCCCGGGCGGAGCCCCGCATCGCCGGCACCAAGGCGGCGTAAACCGCGGCAGCGCGGCCTCACATTCGGCACAGACCCATGTTCCGCGACGGCCACACCCCGCGCAGCGGCGTGGGAATGCCGTCTCCACCAAGATGCTGGCCACGCGGCGCGCCAGCATCGAACCCCGCATGGGCCACACCCACCTGTTGCTAATCAGACCTCGAGAGGCCTCATTATTCGGCCTGGCGCGGTGCGTCATCGTACGCGGAACCGGCGCCGCTGTCTGCCCCACCTGGGAGCCGCGACGCCGGTTCTCTCATACAGAGTTATTGGGTTGGTCGCTCGTGACTACTTGCTGAATGCCTCGACGACTCGCGGCACGGCCGGACCGAGAATCACCACGTACAGCGCGGGGAAGATGAGGAACGCCATCGGGAAGAGCATCTTGATCGGCGCCTTCTGCGCCAGCTCTTCCGCCTTTTGGCGCCTGCGCACGCGCATCGCGTCGGACTGGATGCGCAGAACTTGCGTGATCGCCACACCGAGCTGGTCGGCCTGGATAACAGCGCTGACGAACGTATTCAACCCGTCGTCTCCGACGCGGTCCGCCATCTCGCGCAAAGCCTCGCGCTTGGTCTTGCCGAGGCGCATCTCCGAAAGGACGCGCGCGAACTCGCGGGACAAGTGGTTGTCCCACTTTTCGGCCACACGCATCATGGCCGGATCGAAGCCAAGTCCCGACTCTACGCTGATCGTCAGGAGATCAATGGCATCCGGTAGAGTCTTCGCGATCTCCTTGCGCCGCTGCTTGATGCGCCGATCCAGCCAGATCCCCGGAAGCAGATAGCCGAAGAAGGCCAAGCAGATCGGCAGGATAAGGGAGAGCGTCGGCGACATGCGGGCGATCGAGAAGAGGAAGAAGGAGCCGACGCCGAGCGAGATAGCGAGGAGAAACTTGAGGCCCACGAATTCAGTTGGCCCCAATCCGCTCGGATTGCCTGCTTGCTCGAGCTTGATCTTGAGCTTCTCGGCCGTCGCGGATGGTGTTCGCGAGCCGAGGCGGACGGCCCACTGCCGGATGAGCGGCTTCAGGACACGCTCAGAGAACGGCTTTTGAAGCTCCTCCTCTTCAATGGTGAGCGGGCGATCAGCGAATGTCGCTAGCCGCTCCTCAATGCTTACGGGAGCCTTCCGCCGGCTCAACCCCACGAGGATCAGCCCGCCCCCCATCAAGAGGATAAAGATTCCCATGATTTGCGGTGACATTACTCACTCCTCGCTCGATCTCGCCCCGCCCGAACCGCCCCCACTCGTCGCGCGCCGATCCCGGCCATCTGCGCTCAGACCTCGATCGCGGTGATCTTCTGCATCACGAAATACCCAATGATGATCGAGATGACGCTGCCGATGGGCATGCAGATGTACGGCCAAACGAACAATCCCATCATGTAGCTCGGATTCATCATGAAGATGACGGCTCCGAGGACGACCGGCATGGCGGTGATGATGTACCCCGAGATTCGCACCTGGGCCGTGAGGACGCTGATCTCGCCTTTGATGCGGATGCGCTCACGAATCGTGTGGCCGATCGTCGTCAAGATCTGCGCCAGATTGCCTCCGACTTCATGCTGGATATTGATCGCCGTGATCAGCAGGTCGAGATCGTCACTCGGCACCCGCCGCAGGAGGTTTTGCATCGCCTCCTGATGGCTAATTCCGAGTCCGACCTCGCGCACGACGCGGCGGAACTCGGTCGCCATCGGGTCCGGCATCTCCCGCGAGACCATCTCCATCGTCTGCAACAGGCTATAACCCGCGCGCAGCGAGTTCGCCATCAGCGTGATCGTATCGCCGAGCTGGTTGATGAACGCCTTCTGCCGGCGCTTGGCCTTGATCGTCAGCCAAAAGTAGGGAACGGCGTAACCGACGAACGCCATAACGATGCCGAGAAGGACGCCGAGCGCGGGAGCAAAGCGAGACAGCACCAGGAAGCCAATCGCGAATCCACCCGCCGCGGCAGCGAACCGCATGAGCAAGAGCTCGCCGACCGTCATATGCACATCGGCCCGCGCGAGCAGGTTGGCGGTCCGCTCGGCGATGTCGCGCCCCTCAACGATCTCTTCGATCGTGCGGGCGACGCGGTTCGGCTCACCGCGGGCAGCGGAGCCGTCGCCCACCGCCAGGAATTCCTCGCGGGTCGCGAAGCGGCCCATCCGCTCCATGACCTCTTCCGGGCTCAGCTGTTTTCCTCGGCGGTAGCGGTACGCCAGTAGCAGCAGGATGGCCGCGACGAGAATGAGCCCAGCGGCAAGAATCGGCACGTTCATGGTCTCTCCCAACCCGGCGACCTGATCTGGGGCGGAACGCCACGCCGCCCCAGACCGTCAGACGCCTAGAAGTGCACCCCCGCGCCAAAGATGTTCGGCGGCAGGTAGATATTCGCCACCTCGAATCGGTGGATAAACTTCGGCCGGATCCCCGTCGGCTTCATTCGGCCCACGATCTTGCCGTTCTCGATACCGGTCTGCTGGAAGGTGAAGACATCCTGGAGAACGATGACGTCTCCCTCCATGCCTTGCACCTCGGTGATGTTCACGATCTTCCGGGAGCCGTCCTTGAGGCGCTCCTGCTGCACGATGAGATCAATCGCCGAGGCGATCTGTTCGCGAATCGCGCGAACCGGCAGATCCATTCCGGCCATCAGGCACATCGTCTCAAGGCGGGAGAGGCAGTCGCGCGGGCTGTTCGCGTGCAGCGTCGTCATCGAGCCATCGTGGCCAGTGTTCATCGCTTGCAGCATGTCGAGGGCCTCGCCGCCGCGGCACTCACCGACGACGATGCGCTCCGGTCGCATTCGTAGGGAGTTGATGACGAGATCGCGGATCGTGATCTCGCCCTTCCCCTCGATGTTGGGCGGGCGAGACTCCAGCCGCACGACGTGCTCCTGCCGGAGCTGGAGCTCGGCCGCGTTCTCGATCGTGATAATTCGCTCGTCGTTCGGGATGAAGGACGAGAGAACGTTGAGCATCGTCGTCTTACCGGAGCCCGTACCGCCGGAGACGACGATGTTCAGCCGAGCCTCGACGCAAGCCTTCAGGAACGTCGCCATCTCGGCGGTGAAGGTGCCGAACCGGATCAAGTCCTCGACCGTGAGCGGGTCCTTGGAGAATTTCCGGATCGTGAGGCATGGACCGTTCAGGGCGATCGGAGGAATGACCGCGTTGACGCGGGATCCGTCCGGAAGGCGAGCGTCGACCGTCGGCGACGATTCGTCAATACGGCGACCGAGTGGTGAGACGATCCGGTCAATGACTCGCATCACGTGGTCGTCGTCCTGGAAGGTGACATCGGTCAGTTCCAGCTTGCCCTGGCGTTCGACGTACACCTGCTTCGGACCATTGACCATGACTTCGTTGATCGTCGGATCCTTGAGGAGCGGCTCGATCGGACCGTAGCCGAGAATCTCCGCCGAGATCGCCTCGAAGAGGCGGAGACGCTCGACGCGCGTCAGTGTGATTCCCTCCGCCTCGATGACGGAGTTGAACGTCTCCTCGACGGTCTTCCGGACCTCATCGGCGTTGCCGAGATCCATCCGCGGATCGAGCTCCGCGATGAGCCGGTTCTGAATCCGCGCCTTCAACTCGTTGAATGAGTCCTGCTGCTTGGAGCGCGAGCGAGGACCACTGACGTTTGGATCGGGAAGCGACATCGTCGGGCGCGGGGGTGCCGCGGCGGGCGAGAAAAGATCCGCCGTCGTCGGCGGCGCCGGCATCGGGGTCGTCGGGCGGCTGAACAGCTCACCCGTCCCGAGCGACCCGCTGCCCGTACTGGGATCCATCGGCTTGGTCGCCGCTCCCGTACTCGCTGTCGCTTCGCTGTTGAGCCGTTTCAGCAGTGACATTGCTTATTACCTCCTTGCCCGATAGCCCGTCTCACTCACCCGGCCTTCTTGCGCACGGCTGGCCGGATCCACCGGCTGAGCCCTCTGACGGGCTGAGGCGGAGGCGGCGCTGACGCTTCGGGCTCGGCCTCAACCTCCTCCGGTCGCGTCAGGTAGGCCGCCAGCGCCGCGATCTCCTGTGACAGTGCCGAATGCGGCGCACTCTGCATGAAGGGAACGCCTTCGTTGATCGCGCGCAGAACGAGCATGGGATCATCCGGCAGCTTCGCGATCAGCTCACCCTTCAGGCTCGTTTCGATATCGGTGATTGGGATACCGGCCTGGACCGATGCGCGGTTGAGCACGAGCAGAATCTTGTCCTGGTCGTAACCGAGGAGATCACCCAACTCTAGGTACTGCTTCGCGCCCTTGATCGCCGTCAGCTCCAGGCACATCGTCAGCAGAATCCGATCGGAAAGATCGAGCAGCGTCAGCGTCACATCGTCGAAGGACGGGCGCGTGTCGATGATAATGAAATCCATCATCGCGTGAAGGTGATGGAGAATCTGCCGCATGTGCTCCGCGGTGACCTGCTCGCCGGCCTGCGGGTCCGGCGGAGCGAGCAACACCTTCACGCCCGAGGAGTGAGTAACCAGGATATCGCTAATAAGATCGCGATCGAGCGTTTGGAAATTGCGGATGATGTCAGCGATCGTCTTATTCTGCGTGATGTTCATCATCACGCCGACATCACCGTACAGTAGGTTCCCATCGACGATGCAGACCTCGCGATCCGGCGCCTGATTGCGCAACGCCACGGCGAGGTTGATCGCAAGCGTCGATCGGCCAACGCCCCCCTTGAGGCTGAAGACGGAGAGCAGCTGCGCGGACCGTCCCTTACCGCCACCAATCGGGACCGGTGTGTGCGCGGGATCGGGGATGACGCGCCGGGTCGACTGGGCAAGCTGGTGGACATGCCGGATGCTCTCGACTAGCTCGTCCAGGCTGAACGGCTTGGCGAGGAACTCTCGCGCCCCGGCCAGCATCGCGCGGCGCAGGTAGTCCGGCTCGTTCTGCACCGACATCATGATGACGGCAGTGTTCGGCAGGCGCGCATTGATGCGCTGCGTCGCCGTGATGCCGTCAACGCCCGGCATGTTGATGTCCATCAGGACAATGTCGGGCTCGAGCTGGAGGGCGAGATCGATCCCTTCCTGCCCGCCCTCCGCCATGCCGACGATTTCCACATCGGGCTCGAACCGCAGGAGCTTCGCGACGTTGTCCCGGCTCTCGAGGATGTCGTCAACGATCAGAACTCGAATCTTTCCCGAACCGGCCATCACGCTCGCTCCCCGGATCCGCGTTTCATCTCGACTGCTCCGCGCACCGCTTTTCGTACCTTCCTGTAACCCGGTGTTGGAGGCTGGAGGGCGCGCCCTCCAGCCCCATCACTTACTCGTCAGACTGTTCAGTGTCGGCGCTCGATCCGGACTGTGGCGTAGCCGCGGCGGTCGGCGTCGCGGCGGCTGATCCGCTGCCTCGCGTCTGCTCCTGCGGCGCCGTCAGCGACTGCGGCCACGGCAGCGCCCATTGCGAATCGGTCGCCAGGATCTCGAACGTGATGCCAGTCGTCGTGACCTGCTCGTGATCGTCGTTGCCGCGAACCAGGATGCGATACTCGTGGCGCTCGTCATCGATGAACGCGAGCACTTCCGCTTGCTGCGGCGTGACTTCCAGGATGAGATATCCAGTCTGGTCCTCGCTCACTGGCGCCGCGACGTCGCTCGCGGCGGCCTCGGCGCGCGTCCCGTTCGGCAGATACGACTCGCCCGGCCGAACGACGCGGAGGACGCGAACGTCCTGAACGATGATCTTGGCCACCGGTTCCAGCTGTCCCTCATCCCCGGTTGCGTCCCGAATGATGAAGTGCGATCCAGGATCGCCCGTGAAGGGGTGGTTCGGCAGTTCGACACCCGGCGGCAACCACGCGACGCCAGACGGCTCGTCGTCGTCCTCCTCGTTTTCCTCTTCCTCCTCATCGCCACTCCGACCCGTGCTGCCAGAGCTGAAGGAGTACGACGGCTCATCCTCGCCAGCGATCGCCAGCGTCGTCGGAAGCAAGCGGATCAGGTTCAGGCGCGCATCGAAGATCACATCGATGTAATCGCCATCTTGAACGAGACCGGATAGGAGGTTGACCGCGTCGGCCGGCAGCGAGACGGCGCGCTTTCCGGGCTCGATATCGTTTCGCAAGCCCGGCTGCTCAGTCTGCGACATGACGAGCCGCTCACCCTTGACCAGCGGCTTGCGATACGCCATCCCGACTACTTCCAGCTTCGAGCGGACCGCGTCTGCCGCCGCCTCGCTCTCATCGACTTGGACTTCAACGAGATCCTCCGCGGTCAGCAAGGTGTGGGCCGGAATGTCGACAGCAGCCTCGACCACAGTGACCTTCGTTTGCTTCGGCTGCTGACTCGTGTTGGCCTCCCCGGTGTCGCCGAGCATGCTGGACGCGAGCAGAGCGATCGCCACCGCCGCCAGCGCGACCCCGGCGACCAAGAAGAGCTTGTTGCCACCTTTCTTCATTACCGACTCCTCCGCTGCCTCCGGACGACGGCCGCGCCGGGCAGACCTTTCGCGCTGCGTTGTGACGCCTGACACAGCGCACGCTACCGCACACGGGACGAGAATCCGCGCCCCGCGATGGGTGTCACGTCCGCGGTCATCCGTTCCTAGCGGCGATAATAGGAACGGCGGAGGGGTGCGACAATAGTACGGAGGTCACGACGAATTCGTCGGTAGGCTCATCGTTCGAAAGTCGAAACGCATTCAAAGTTCATTCATAGATGGAATCCCCAAAAGGTCACAATCGCCGCCGGTCGCGCGGAAGGATGGTACGCTTCTGCCTATGAGTCACTCGACGCAGACAACCCACCTTTCGACGAGCGAGCTACTCTACGGAACCGACTCGACCACCGGTCTTGTTGCCGTCGAGCTTGCTGGCCCCGATCGCGTTGCGGTCTATCGCAGGGAAGGGTCTGGAACGATCCGCGAGGACGTGCCATTCCAACCGTGGCTCGTGGCGGAGCGCCAGGGGCCTTGGCAAGCGCTTCGCCCTCGACCGGAGATCGAGCGGTTGGAAGGCGACCACACGTATCGGTATCTCGTCCGGTTCTCGACGTGGAACAGCTTCTTGGATGCCAGCCGAGCGGCGCGAGAAACCGGCGAGCGGTACTTTGCGCCCGGCTCAGCCGCAGAGCACTATTTGATGATGTCAGGGCGCACGCTCTTCAAGGGCATGACCTTTGATGACCTGCGCCGGCTCCAGCTTGACATCGAAACCGCGGGCTTCGATGCCCGTGATCCGAACAATCACATCATCGCTATCGCGCTGCGCCTCTCCGATGGGCGGGAGGAAGTCTTGCCGATTGAGACGTCGGAGCGAGACCTCCTGGATCGGCTCACGGAGCGAATTCAGGAGTGGGATCCAGACGTCATCGAGGGGCACAACCTCTTCAATTTCGACTTGCCTTACATTGCCACTCGCGCCGCGCAGGTAGGATCTGAGCTCCGTTGGGGTCGGGATGGATCGCCGCTGCGGATCGGTCCAGGACAGCAGCGCTTCAAAGTCGGCGCGCTGACGCTCCCATACAGCCCGGCCCATGTCTATGGGCGTCACATCATTGACACCTATCAGCAGATTCAGCGGTACGACACCGGCGGGCATCTGACAAGCTATGGGCTTAAGAACGCGGTCGATGCCCTAGGGCTGACGCGGCCAGACCGCGAATTCGTTCCGGGCGATCAGATCCGCTCGATATGGCGCACGGATCCGGTACGCATCATTCGCTATGCCTTGGACGACGTGCGGGACGTAGACACACTCTCTCGGCTGGCGTTGCCGACCGAGTTCTATCAGACGCAGCTGCTGCCACGGACGTTCCAGGACGTGGCGACAGGCGGACCCGGCGGCAAGATCAACGATCTCATGGTCCGGGCGTACATCCTGCAGCGGCACAGCATACCGGCGGCGCAGCCTCCGCGAAGCTATGCCGGCGGATACGCGGATCTCCTCGAGGTTGGGGCGTTCTCACCGGTCGTCAAGTGCGACGTGGAGAGCCTGTATCCCTCCATCATGCTCGTGGAGGGCATCACCTCTATCAGCGACACGCTCGGCGCTTACCTTCCTATGCTGAGTGAGCTCACGCGACGGCGGCTGCACGCCAAGGCGAAGAGTCGCGAGACGAAAGGCGCCGAGCGCGCGATGTGGGAAGGATTGCAATCGAGCTTCAAGGTGTTGATCAACTCGTTTTATGGGTATTTGGGATTCAGTGGAGGGCTGTTCAACGACTACGACGCGGCGGAGCGGGTGACGCTCGCCGGTCAGCGGATCATCAAGGAGACCGTCGAGCGGCTGCGTGAGACTGGAGCTCGGCCGATCGAGGTCGACACCGATGGCGTCTATTTCGTTCCCCCTGACGACGTACGCGACGAAGAGGCCGAGCGCGCCTTTGTGGAGGCAGTTGGGGAAACGCTCCCGGCAGGGATCCGGCTGAGTCACGACGGCCGATACAAGGCGATGCTGTCTCTGAAGATCAAGACGTATGCTCTGCTGACCTACGACGACCGGATCATTCTCAAGGGCAGTGCGCTGCGCAGCCGTCGAATGGAAGCCTGCTTCCGAGAGTTCATTCAGGTTGCGGCCCGCGCATTTCTCGAAGGGAATCGGGAGGCGGCTCGGGAAGCCTATTTCGCGCTGGGGGAGCGCATTCGCCGTCGCGAGCTCGACCTGTCGGAGTTCGTCCAGTGGGCGATGCTCAACGACGAAACTATCGGCTCGCAACCGAGATTGCGGCGTCTCTTGGAGCGGCTAGGGGCGTCGCCCCGGGGTGGGGATCGGTACGAAATCTACGAGCGGCAGGACGGCGAGCTAGCGGTGAGAGACGAGTACGCCAACGACGAGAATCTGCCCTACTTGCTACGTCGTCTCCACGAGACAGCGGCGCGGTTTCGCGCGCTGTTCTCCTCAGACGCCGAGTTCACGCGGTTCTTCCCGCCCCTCACGCTTCGAACGGATCTCGACGAAGCGCGCAACCAAGAGGCGACGACGCAACTCAGCCTCTTTTGAGGTGCGTTCTCGCGACGAATTGAACGGTGGAAACCGAGGAGGGGGAGTGGGGTTGGCATGGGAGTGGGGCGCGTGGGTGCAGGGCGATGGTAGCGGGGGGAGG
>CALGSZ010000049.1 GCA_937901745.1 uncultured Chloroflexota bacterium
AGGTCTCCGACATCCTCGAACTGGTCCAGTCCGAGGCGCCGGCCGCCGATAAGAGACGACGCGAGGTGGAAAGGCGCCGTCCGCTCGACCTGGAAGGCGAAGATCTCCACCGACTGATTATGTCCCTCGAGGACGAGATGCACGAGGCGGCCAAGGAGCTGAGATTCGAGTACGCGGCGCGGCTGAGAGACGAAATCGCCGAGCTGAGGCGGGAGCTGAGGGAAACCGCGGAAGCGGCACGGTAGTCCCGGGGCTGCGTAGGAGCCGAATGGCCGACGAAGTCGGAGTAGATGTCACCCGTCGCCGCTTTCTGAGGTTGCCGGACCCGGGCTGGGCGATGCTCACCGTGCTCGCGGCGGCCGCTTATGCTCCCGCAAGCCTGTACGCGACCCAGTCGAGGCTTCTGGCGCGCGGTTATCGCCTCGCGTTTGTTGTCATCCTCGTGTTCATCGTGCTGGCGGCGCTCAGCGGGGTTCTGGCACGCGTTTTGCCAACCCGTACCGGCGCTGCCTGGTTCGCAGTCGCTGTCTTCTGGTTTCTCTTCTCCTCGGGGAGAGGTCTGGCGGGGTCGTTCGGCGCGGCCGGCGTATTGGGTCTCGCGGTTCTCGGTGCAATCTGCGTGTTGGCCCTCGGGCTCTCCAATTGGCTCAACACGGTGATGGTCGGTTTTACCGCTTTGTTGATTCTCGCCCCGACGTTGACGATGGCCCAGCGGCCCACCCTCGAACAGTCAGAGGTCACACTGGCCCTCGGCGAAACCGACGTCTCAGCTGTGACTGATCGCCCTGACATCTGGCTGTTGGTGGTCGACGGCTACCCATCGGGTTGGGCCATGGAGAACGTCTTTGGTGCTGACGCGCCGAAGCTCTACTCCACGCTCGACGAACTCGGCTTCGTCGTCGAACCCAACTCTCTGGCCGCATACTCCAGGACCGTCGGTGCTCTCCCTTCGATCCTGGACGGGAGGATGGTGATCCCTGCTGGCGCCACGATCGGTGTCGAAGAAGAGCTTGCGCTTGGCGAGATCATCGGTGGCGAGTCGCTGCTGGTGCGGAGCCTCTCCGACGCCGGGTACGCCGTCACCATGGTCGAGGCGGGTTGGCATCAGTCGGTGTGTGGAACTCGAATCGACCGATGTGTCAGAAGCGGCGTCTATGACGACATGCTGTCGTCGCTGGTGGCTGGATCTCTGGCGCCGTCGTTGTTCGGAGTCGATCCCGATCTCGGAACCCGGTTTGCCTCTCAGAGGACATTCAGAGTTCTCGAACGGCTCGCAGCAGAAGAGAACGGCTCACCTCGGCTGATTCTGGCGCATTCGCTGATTCCCCACCCACCGATGCTGCTCGATCGGGAGTGCCGTCCACGGGGATCGTCGGCACAGACCTCGGGGCGCGTGCTCGGACTTCGTGAGTTGGATCCGGTAATGGTTCGAGAGCGCGGCGAGGCGTTCGTCGATCAAGTCCGCTGCGTGGATGCCTTGGTGGAGGGATGGCTGGAAGAGGTCCCAGCCGATGATGTCGTCATCGTTGTCGGTGACCACGGATCGGAATTGCTCGGGCAGGCCGCACTACCTCCGGTGGAATGGACCTCCGACATGGTCAAAGAGCGGTTGCTGACCCTTGCCGCTGTTCGATTCCCTGGCTGTGACGTCGACACGCGTGCTGGCGTAACGGTCGTTCCGTCGGTATTGAATTGCCTCGGGATCGATGCCGAACGTCCTACACCCCAGTCGATGATCATCCCGAATGTGGCTGCCGAGGATGGAGCGTTGATCGATGTGTGGCCGGTCGAGGGTTCGACGTTGGATGAGCTCACCGCGGTGGCGACCGGCGAACGCAGCTAGGAGCGTTCCGGATTCATTCAGCGGGTGTCTTCTCACCCCGGGTACGGCGGAAGAAGTCACTGATGCGACGTCGCAGGAAGTGGTATCCGAGACTGACGGCCGCGACGGCACCGAGCGCCAACTGGGTGAGGGCGCTGCCGGTTGCGGGATCGAGGTATGCGAAGATCGGATTCATCTTTGTGCCCTTTCAAGCTCGTTCGTGGGGGTTCATCGGTCAGCCGGACGCCGCACTGTAGGTGACATCGGGGTCCTGCACTTCTACCAGCGGAAGAGGTGTCCCTGTTGCGCCGGCGATGAAATAGCGATCCGCTACTAGCTCCAACTCGGCGTCGAAGACGCAGTTCAGCACTCGGGGCAACAAGTTGACCAACGATATGTCGCTCGGCACAGGGTCCTGGCACGTTGTTGGTAGCCGCACCGATACCAGGGCCGAGAGGCGTTCCCACTGTCCCTCGAGGTCTACCTCCTCGGGAGGCATGCCGAGCTGTCCCAACGAGTCGGGCCCGTGGTCAGACACAAACAAGACGACGGCACCAGGCGGCGCGGCCGCGAGAACGGCATCCACAACGCGGTGTGCGCATTCGACTTGACCAACGTACGCCGCGCGTCGCTCAGCCAACACTTCATCGGGCAGCTGCGGAACGCCATTCAGCAACGTGCCTCGACGCAGAGGGTCCACAACGGGCGAACAATTCCGATCGAGGTAGAGGGGAGGATGCGGCAGTCCAAAGTGAAGGAACACGACATGAGGATGGGGCAAGCCGCCGATGACTCGATCCCACTCTTCGAGCTGGTCCAACCGTCCGAGGGTCGCAGTAGCCGCGGGATAACCGGCCGGGCGCTCGAGGAGGTACCCCACTGGGGTGGTCGAGAGGAGTTCGAAGGCGGTCAGGTTCGTTCCTGGGGTGGGAAGGCAAAGGTCAGCCTTTGCTGGGTCGCACCTCGTGCCCCACCAATGGTGCTCGCCATGGATGTAGGAGTAGCCGGCTGAACGCAGCGTCTCGATGAATCTGTTGTCTCCCGACATGATGCGAGCAAGCTCGTCGAAATCAGCCGTGGTCGGAACTGGGCCGGGCTCGAGCGGGTACCGCATATCGAGCATCGACGCCAGCGACATATGAGTGATCGAATAGTTCGCCGTTGCCTCGGACGCGATCGAGAACCCAGCAATCTCGAGGGAGCGCCGGAAGTCGGAGTCATCGAACTCGTAGAGATCTTTCAACACATCACTGCGGGCCATGCCGTCGAGGACGACGACATATATGTCCGGCGGGGACGCGTTGCTGACACCGACGGAGACTCCCAGTTCTGACGTGTCGCGGACGTGAAGCTCTCGCTCTGGAAGCCAGCGGATGGTGAGGAGCGCGAAACCTACGGAGAGCATCGTGAGGCCGGCAGTCAGGGCAACCACCCGAAAGCGCCGGTTCGAGCCGTAGACCCAACCAACGAGAAGAAGAAGGACCGTGATTGCCACAGCGGCCACCTCACCGGCAACAGGGCCGACGTCGAGTACGAGCGAAGGCCAGTACCAAAAGACGAGGATGGCCATGGAACAGGCTCCAACGGCTTTCTCCATCTGTTGTGTAAGGGCTCCGCTGGTGCCTGCTGCGGCGACCGCCAACACGAATAGCGCGGCTGTGACTAGACCGACGGCTGCGAAATCTGGTTGGTTGCGGACGTTCGCCGCCAACCAAAGAGCCGGATGGTGGGTGGCGAGCACAAAGAGCTGTACGAAATCCCAGGCTCGCAGAGAAGGGCGCGCCCTCTGATGGCTACGGTTCGAAGTCATGCTTTGCGGTGGTTTCGGCCACATCTGGTCGATCTAAAGCAGATTCACATATCAATCAAGCCGACCTTTGTTGCCACCGATGAGAAGGCAAGACCGAGAGGCTACGGTCTGTCCAACAGGGTTCTCGGAGTCACATGAAACAGCAGCCCGAACAACCATCCGTCTACGTCGCCATGAGCGCGGACGTCGTCCACCCCGGGCACATCAACATCATCAATGAAGCCCGCAAGCTCGGCCGTGTCATCGTAGGCCTTCTCACTGACGAGGCGATTGCTTCCTACAAGCGCCTCCCGCTGATGACCTACGACGAGCGCAGGGCGGTGGTCGCCGAGCTCAAGGGTGTCGACGAGGTGGTGCCTCAGCACACCCTCGACTACGTGGAGAATCTTCAAGCGCTCCGCCCCGACTACGTCGTCCATGGTGATGACTGGAAGACGGGTGTTCAGGCCCCGGTTCGCCAACGCGTCATCGACACCCTCGCCGAGTGGGGCGGGCAGCTGGTCGAGCCCAAGTACACCGAGGGGATCTCGTCGACGCGAGTCCACCAGAGCCTGAGAGAGATCGGAACCACGCCCGACATCCGCCGGCGGATCCTCCGCCGCCTGCTCGCCGTGCGCCCCCTGATCAGGTTCATGGAGGCCCACAGCGGCCTGACAGGCCTCATCGTCGAGCACACGACAGCGGAGCGCGACGGGATACCCGTGGCCTTCGACGGCCTGTGGCTGTCGTCGCTGACCGATTCCACGCGGAAAGGCCGGCCCGACACCGAGTACGTGGATCTCACGTCCCGGCTCACCACGGTCGAGGAGATCCTCGAAGTCACCACGAAGCCGATCATCTATGACGCCGACACCGGGGGACTGCCCGAGCATTTCGCCATGCGGGTCAAGACGCTCGAGCGCCTTGGGATCTCGGCTGTGATCGTCGAGGACAAGATCGGGCCCAAGCGAAACTCTCTGTACGGCGCCGATGTCGGCCAGACACAGGACATACCCGAAGCATTCGGCGAGAAGATTGCGGCCGGGAAGGCGGCCCAGACGACTGACGAGTTCATGGTCATCGCCCGGATCGAGTCCCTCGTCCTCGGCGCAGGCGTCGACGATGCCATCAACCGGGGAAAGATCTACCTCGATCACGGGGCGGACGGCCTCATGATCCATGCGAGCCAAACCGATCCGTCGCAGGTGTTCGAGGTCCTCCGCGAGTTCAAGGGCGAGACACCCCTCGTCGTTGTCCCGACTGCCTTCAGTCACGTGACCGAGGCCGAACTCGCCGAGGCCGGGGCCAACATCGTCATCTATGCCAATCATCTCCTCCGGGCGGCCTACCCGGCCATGGTGCAGGTAGCCCAGTCCATCCTCGAGCACGGAAGAGCGTTGGAAGCCGAGGAGCACTGCCTGCCCATCAAAGACGTCCTGTCGCTCATTCCCGGGAACCGATGACCTTCGAAGCCGGCGACCTCGTCGCAGCGTTTTCAGCAGCAGGTGTCGAGTTCTACACAGGGGTGGCGGACTCGCTCCTCGCTCCTTTCAACGCCGAAATCGAACGTCGCGAGGGGGAGCTCACCCACATCCCGGCTCCGAACGAGGGATCCGCCGTGGCCGTCGCGGCCGGGTACCACGCCGCCAGCGGCCGGGTGCCCGTCGTCTATCTCCAGAACTCGGGCCTGGGAAACGCATGGAATCCGCTCGTGTCCCTCACCGACCCTGGCGTCTACGGCATCCCTATGGTTCTGGTGATCGGATGGAGAGGTGAGCCGGGGCGTCCCGACGAGCCCCAGCACCTCTTGCAGGGCGAGGTGATGCTGGATCAGCTGAGGCTGCTCCGCATACCGATCTTCGAGATCCCGAGCGGCGGCGAGAGCCTCGCCGATCTCGTCGAAACGGCGGTACAGGCGGCCATCGATCGGCCCGGTCCGACTGCCATCGTCGTCCGGAAGGGTGATCTGAGCGGGTCGGTCGACCGGGGCGATGGAACGGTGAAGTACTCACTGCGTCGGGCTGACGTCATCGCCACCCTGTTGGAGGAATTGCCCGCCGACACAGTATTCGTAGCTACCACCGGCTACGCCGGCCGGGAACTGGCGCAATTGAGGGACGAGCGACACGAAGAGGGGGTTCGCGACCTCCTGGTGGTCGGGTCGATGGGCCACGCCTCCTCCATCGCGTTCGGAATCGCCGTTGCTTCGCCCGACACCCCGGTGTGCTGTATCGACGGAGACGGGGCCGTGGCGATGCACACAGGTGTGCTTCCATTGATCGGCGCGGAGAGGCCCACGAACCTGGTGCACGTCGTGATCAACAACGGCGTCCATGAGTCGGTCGGCGGACAGCGGACCTCGGTTCGCAACGCCGATCTCGTCGGCTTGGCCCGGGCGTCCGGCTATCCCGCGGCAATGCGCTGCAACGACGCGGATGAACTCCGTCGTGCGTTGCGGACGGTTGCGGAGAGACCGCTCTTCTTGGATGTCGCTGTGGCGACAGGCACACTCGACAACCTCGGACGTCCGTCCGATCTGGGGAAGCGCTTTCGCAGGCTCCGCGAGTCCCTAGCAGATGACTGAGGTGATTTTCGGTCGAGGCGCCCTCCGCGATGCGGGTGACCGCCTGGCGCCGTCCGAGTCGCCCGTCCTCTTGTTGACGGGTGGGCGATCCTTCTCCTCGTCGGGAGCCGAAGCCGCGCTCCGGCCCTTCGTGGAGAGCCGTCGGGTCGTTCACGTCGGCGGTGTGCCGGCCAACCCGTCGGCCGAGTCCGTGTCAGCCTGCCTGGCGAGGGCCACCGACGAGTTGCCGTCGGTGATCGTCGCTGTGGGAGGGGGGTCGGTGATCGATACGGCGAAAGTCGTCGCATTGTCGATTGCCACGGGTCGAGCGCCGGAGGCTCTGGTCGAGCCCGGTCTCGACCTCACCCGCCCTGTGCCTCAGATCATCGCCGTGCCGACGACCGCCGGTTCAGGAGCAGAGCGAACGCCCTTCGCGGTCATGTACGTGGGGGAGCGCAAGTACTCGGTCGACCATCCATCGTTGGAACCGGCCCTCGCCATCCTCGACCCCGAGCTCCTGGACTCCGCCAGTCCGCAGACAATCGCGGCTTCGGGCTTCGACGCCATCGGCCATGCGATGGAGTCCATCTGGAACGTGAACTCAACGGAACAGTCGCGGAGGGACGCCGAGGCGGGCCTGCAGCTGGCCTGGTATCACCTGGCACCGGCATGGCAGGGAGATCGGGTAGCCCGAGAGCGCATGCTGGAGGCGGCGACCCTGGCCGGCGCCGCCATCAGCAAGACCCGGACGACGGCTGCTCACGCCATGTCGTATCACCTGACCGCCCGTTATCACGTGCCCCACGGCCACGCTGTCGCCGTGACCCTGGGGGCGTTCCTCGAATACAACGCTGATGCGACTGAACCGGATACGGTCGATCCCCGCGGTCCCGGGCACGTGAGGCAGGCCGTCGATCGGATCTGCGAGATCATCGGTGCCGACGATCCGTCGGCAGGTCGAAAGGCTGTCGCCGAATTGATGCAAGCCATAGGCCTGGAAACGCGACCGACACATTTCGGTGTGGACACTGAGGATCGGCGCCGCCAGTGGGTGGGGTCGGTGAACGTGGAACGGCTCAGCAACAACCCCCGACGCCTCGACGAGGTGTCGCTACTCGAGCTGGTCAAGAACCTGGGATGAGGACATGGCGGTGTTCAAAGGCCTGAAGAGCACTCTGGCGGAGTCACGGGACCTCGGCCGATTCCTCACCACGGATCCCGAGGAACGGCCAATCGTCTTCTACGCCGAGGACACCTTCACATACGTGCAGTACGAGGGCTACGTCTCGAGCCTTCTCGCCGCCGGACGGAAGATCGGCTATGTCACGTCGGCAGCTCACGACCCGCTCCTCGCCGATCCACCATCCGGCTTGCAGCCGTTCTACGTCGACAAGCAGCTGCCCCGCCTCTTCGAGAAGCTCGACTCCAAGGTCCTCGCTATCACCATGCCCGACCTCGGGCAGTTTCACGTCCCCGTGCCGCCGGTCGGGACCACCGCCTACGTCTTCCACTCGCTCAACAGCACCCACACGGCGTACCGCACAGGCGCCTTCGACCACTACGACGCCTTCCTATGCACGGGTCCACACCACGTCGCAGAGCTCCGAGCGCTCCGGAGTCAGCGAGGATTGCCGGAGCCAGAGCTGTTCGAGGTCGGCTACTACAAGCTCGACCGGATCATCCGCGACCACGCCGCCTACACGAAGAAGTGGCCGACGGACACGACTGTTCTCGTCGCTCCGTCGTGGGGGCGAGGCAACATCTTGGAGGCGCACGGGGCGGAAGTCGTCTCCGCACTCCGAGCGGAGGGATTCAGAGTCATCGTTCGCCCGCATCCCCAGTTCTTCCACTCCTTGTATCCGGAGGGCGAAGGGATCGTCGCTGGCCTCGAGCGCCAGTTCGGCGACGATCCATTGGTCGTGATCGAGAAGTCGATCGACACAGAGGATTCCTTCCACGAAGCCGACGTGATGGTGAGCGACTGGTCAGGAGCGGCATACGAATACGCCCTCGGCACCCTCCGGCCCGTCGCCTTCATCGAGACACCCCAAAAGATCTTCAACGACGAATGGCAAGAGATCGGGCTCGGTTCGTTCGAGCGAGACATGCGCTCACGGGTCGGCCGGATCGTCGAACCCTCGGCCGTGGGGGAGCTAGTGGCCGAGATGGTCGACCGGAAGAATGAGCTCCGTGAGGAGCTCGAGGCCTTGCGCCACCAGGTCGTCTTCAACGTCGGGAAGGCCGCTGCTGTCGGAGCCGAAGTGCTGGGTTCGCTGGCGGATCGCTGACCTGCAATCGAACATGCGTTCTCCCCGGAGGTGAACTACACTCGCGTCGTTCACTAGCCAGGCGGAGTCTCAGTGTCGACCGACACGATCCTCATCCGGGGGGCCCGGGAACACAA
>CALGSZ010000050.1 GCA_937901745.1 uncultured Chloroflexota bacterium
CCTGCACCGCGTCCACGCAGCCGGGGATGCGCGTTGCGACGACGGGCACCTCCATCGCCGCCGCTTCTATCGGGGCAGTGGGGAACCCCTCCCTGTATGTAGGCAAGACCAATACGTCCATTGCGGCGTAGAGTTCAACGATATCCTCAATCCATCCAGTCAAGTGGATTCGGGAGTCTCCCAAGATTTCATCACGTTCCTCAGGCTTGATTGGATCCGTGTCGTCAAAGGTCCCAACAATGAGCCAGTGCAGGTTAGAAAACTCTTCGGACAGAGTTCGCTTCGCGGCCAATAGTTCCGTTATGCCCTTGTCCCGGGCAATTCGTCCGACAAAACCGACGACCAAGGCGTCAGGCGGGATTGCGTACCGCTGTCTGACGGCTAGCCGCTCTTTGGCCCCGAATCGTTCTGGGTTGAAGCGTCCTCTTGCATCGATGCCGTTGATCGTGCCACCGAGCGGCACCGCGATCTTCTCCGGCTTGCAAATCCGATCGTTCATCGCAACCTGCCGAACTGAGGGACTGACACAAAGCACTCGATGTGCAAGCCGGCAGGACAGCCGCTCTGTCCAACGCAGTAACTCTCGCTGGTATCCCGTGGCCGTCACATATCGCAAACCGTGCAGGTGGTAAACGCGCACGGGAGTTCGCGTTAGCCAGGCTGCGCACATACTCAATAACCCGCCTTTCGGCGTGTGCCCATGCACTATTGTGGGTCTCAGGCGGCGGAACAACCTCACCATCCGCGCCAGCGCCACGGCATCGCGCAGCGGGCTGATTTCCCGCGCCATCCCGATACCATGCACGTCGACCCCTTCCTGTTCGCCAAAGCGCACAAGCCCAGGTTCCGGTGACGACACTGCCGCTACCTTGAGGCCCCGCTGTGCCATGAATTGAGCCTGGCCGGTTATGAACCGCAGGCTGATTGGAACAGTGGTCACGTGCACCAGCCGTGTCACGAGCTTGGATCACCTCCCTAGCAGCGAAATGCATGCAAACCGACGGGGGCCGGGTCTCTACACCTCAGCAAGGTCGAAAAGTTGGCAACGCGGAACCTAGTAAGCGGGCTCCAAGCATTGGGACAACTCGCACCGCGCGGCTTCCAGCTGCCTCTTTTCTTTCCTAGATCGACACCTCACAGCTCCGAAGAATCTCCGTCAGGACCAGCGGAACCTGTGATACCGGCATGTCAGCTGGCAGTAGCACCATCCAAGTAGGCCGGCCTGACAAGGCGGACTTAACCACCGAGGGCCACGCAGCGAAAGTCGACTCGAAGGGGACAATCCCCGCGCCACACAGCGCCGGAGTTAGCCCAACGCAATGCCGGTCATACTCAGACAAGGTGCTACCAGCAATACGCGAAACTAGCATGTCATCTGGCTGAACAACCTTTGGAGAACAAATCGTGGGATCGCGATCGATCCAAATGCACGCATCAAGCGTCGCACATGTCGCTAGTGACTGGCTGCCCAAAACATCTGACGGTCTAACGCGCACAGATTGCGGATTGTGTCGACGTATCCAGTTAAGGAGGAGCGGCATCCGTCGCAGGATCGGCTTGACTCCGATCGCTAGCTTAGTCAGCAATTCATTGGCTAAGGCTGGTGCCGTGGGCCCCTTACCCTGTGCAAATAGCTCGGGGAACACCTCGCGGTGATAGGCATAGATCACCATGGCCTGCGGAAAACCGTAGCACCGACCGTCTGCTGTCAGAATGACGCGGTCGTCACCGAGGAGGCGCCAATGCTTGTCTCGTACAAGCGAGTTCGTGATCGCCGTCTTGCCGACCCCACCCCAGGAAGGGAAGATCAACGCCCGTCCGTCCAGCTCTACTCCCGCGCAATGCACGAAGCTAGCATTCTCTTGAAGAATCATCAATTGCAATAGCCACATGAACCATTCGACGGGTGCCTGAGGGCTCTGAATTTCGAGAATCCCATCCTCTGAGCGCTCGATCCTCACCCGGTACTCTGTATCGACCGCAGCAGATCCACTAATGAACAGCCCAGGACTGACCTCTCGCATGTTGGTGGTCACGATGCTGGGGCGATGCACCACCCGCAGAAACCGCCGGCGGCCATCACGACTCGGGTGTGCACTCGCTCGCTGACGGGTCTGCGAGATCATGTCGCCAAGGTAGTAATCAAAGTCATGGTGAAACTTCTCATCTCCCTCGATTTCGACTTGGACTAGATTGTGCAAATTCAGCAATTGAGTCGTGGCCATATTCGATGGGTCTCCTCATGCCCTTGTGGCAAGCGTTTGGCGCGGCCGACCGTGCCCCGACGTACTTGCGGCAATTCGAGCTTCCACCTGGCGACGCACGTACCGGTAAAAGCCCAAACGACGTTCCCGCAGCACATCCTCGCGATACTCCGCTGCCTTTGCGAGGTTCCGAGCCGACATTTGCGCCATCCGCTCGGGATTAGTGACAACTTCACGAACCTTCGCTGCCAAGGCAACCGCATTGTTCGGCGGGACTAGGTCCTCGGGCTCAAGCAGTTCAGGGATGCCACCCACGGCCGTGCCAATACACGGCAGGGCACGAGCCATCGCCTCAATCATCGCCCGAGGCAAACCTTCCGTCCGGGATGCCAGCACGAAGAGATTCGCGCGATCGAGCTCTGCCTGGACTGCCTCCCCCGCTGGTAATCGCCCGGTGAAAACCACCCGCTCACTTAGACTCAGTTTCGCGGCCTGCTCCTCCAGCTCCCCCCTATACCGACCGTCGCCGACGACTACGAGTCTGAGATCAAGGCCATCGCGGCAGAGGAGAGCGACGCTTTCCAATAGGACATCCACACCCTTGTAACGTTGCTCAAGCGATCCAACAGTGACGATTCTTATCGGACCTTCAACAAGTCGAGCGCATCGCGCCTCAGATGCAAACGCTGACGCACTTACTCTGACGCTTGAATAATGCGTGGAGTATGCGCCCGGTGCAGGCGGATATCGACGCTGCAGAGCCTCTTCTGTGACATACGCCGCAGCCTCGGCTCTGGCACTAAGCTTGCGCAGCTCCCTCGCAAACAAGTGCCGCATGAGAGGACGCAGCGGGTGACGCACGGCGCCTGGAGTAAAGACATCCCACGGGTCCCCAATTACTTCGACAGCGTATGCCTGTCCCCGCCGACGCAACACTTTCGCCAATTCGTACGCGAGCACGGACGGTGCGCGCAGAATGACCGCGTCATGGCTTCCAGCCGCGTTTCGCAGGGTACGCCTAACCTCTCGAATCTGCCTCAAATACTGCGCCGGTCCCACGTAATACGGAACCGGGACAAACGATATTCCGGGTCCGTCAGCACGCAGAGCGCCGGGCGGGATGTCCTGAACGGGACGCGTCCGGGCTACGACACACACGTGGTCAAAGACCTCCAGGTACCGCTGCCAAAACGAGTAATGAAGCGCACCTTTCGTCCACGTTGATCCATCTGGCGCCTGGTCAAATCGAGTTTCACACGTGACCACGACTCTCACTTTCGCGCCCTCCGCCTATCAGCAATAGATTGAGCTGCAAGA
Organism: uncultured Chloroflexota bacterium; assembly: GCA_937901745.1. Classification (GTDB taxonomy): domain Bacteria; phylum Chloroflexota; class Chloroflexia; order Thermomicrobiales; family UBA6265; genus CALGSZ01. The sequence continues at coordinate 3,522 of CALGSZ010000050.1, forward strand.
GCTTAGATGAGAGGAGAATGACGATGAAGGGGATGGTTCCATTCTTGATCAAGAAAAACACGAGATTGTCGGAATCCATCGCCAAGACATTGAAGCATAAGTTGATCAGCAGCGGGGCCAACAGCAACCGACAGTCTTGAGTGGCCCTCCATGCGTGAATCCAATTCCTCACCCTCGCCACTACAGCTCCAAGCGCGACGAATGCAAATGGCGCAGCCCAAGGTCCGAAGTTGAGCATCGCCTCTCCAGCGAGTCCGTAGATTCGCGTGGCATGCAAGCCCGCTTCATAGGCGCCAGGCCCGAGGATCAAGTCGGTGCCTGCTTTGACCTTCGTAGCCGGGCGATTCGGCCATATCTGCCTCGGGATAACGAGTGCGAGGGCTCCAGCGTAGGTAGTTCCCCGAGAGTATGAATACGAGTATCCAAATCCATTTTCCGGCGACAGGCCATAGAGGACGTAGGCTTGTACGTCGCTTCTTCCCAGATCTCGAAGAATCAGTCCTTCCCACGTGCGCCCAGAATCTTCTGCGAGGCGAGCGCGCTCCTCGGCAACGCTGATCGCATCAATCCCTTCAGTGCCATAGGTCTTGTAGAATCCATAGACATAGAGAAAGACAAGAATGAAACCCAATCCAGCCAAAATGAGCTTCCTTGGGACCGTGCGGATCCAAAGGTGGATGATTCCTACTGCCCAGAAAAGTCCCCAGATGGTGTTGCTGCGACTTCCTCGAAGCCCTCCAAAGAGCAGTTTCAGCACAAGGAATGCTGCCAGCGCTCCAAAGATCACCCCCCATTGGCGCCATGTGACACGTTCGCGAGACAGGACTGCAAAGGCGAGGAACGCGAGAATGGGGAAGGACTCCGAAAGGGTGAATAGCCAGCCCATTCCCTCGAAATGTCCGGCTCTGGACTCAAATGCGGTGATATAGCCAGTAATCCCACCAAACCTAAGATATACAAGTATTTGAAGTGCTGCTGTCAGGACTAGACCAGCACCGATCAATCGGCCAAATAGCAATGGCTTGAGTCGCCAGGCACTACGAGATTTCTGATTGGCGAATCGGCGCTGAAACACCGAGCGAGAGCCGAAGTAGACAAGAATCCCGGCAAGATTGATCACGGCCATTCGACCGAGCCATGGCCGCCAATCTGGTGGAGGCACCACGTATAGCATCCAGGAGTCCCACTTCACATGAAGGAGTGGTGCCAAGAAGAAGAAGTGAAACCCGAGAAGCCCGATGATGCCAATGGGATCAAATGTATCGATCTGACCGCGAAGCCATCGTACCAGATCCGTGCCAATGAGCACCCCGCTGGCGAACACCGGCACGATGAACCAGTGATGAACCTGATCAGTCGCAATGATGAATCCCACAAGTATGATGCTACAGACGTAGAACGAAATGAGGACATTGGTGCCTCCACTTCTCTCGACGGTCCGAGATATGGGAGACAAGGTATGGGGACTGAACTTGGCTTCAGCAATCTGCATCATGGTCGGACAATGTCCTGGATCAAGTGCCGGCACCTGCCAATTGACTGATTAGGGTCGCGATTTGGCCGATGTGGCCAAAACCTGCTCATAGCTTGTGGTACTCACTTGGTCGGAATTCTACGGGTGTTGGCGTCTTCGTCAGGAGACCAAAATAGACAACGAACGCCTTTAGCGCCACTTGAAATCCCATGCCTACGCAGGTTGCCCACGCAGCTCCAATGAGTCCATGATGTGGAACTAAGACACCACAAGCTATACCCACCACCACGAATACGGCGATACTAATCCTGAACTGATCGAGGAATCTATGTGCCGCAAAGATGCTACTGTCGAGGAACCAACCAGCGCACGCTAACGTTGCCGCGATCATCAACCAAAGGAGCACGTCATCAAATCGGGCATACTCCGGACCGTACAGGATCCTTAGAATCCACGAGCCGAATATCGCGCTCACGAAGCAACCGATGAAACCGATTACTGCCGCGACTCCGAGGAGCTTGGAAACCAGCCTTTGAAATGAGCCTATGTCACCAGACGCATGATACCTGGAGAGACGAGGGAGCGCGGACTGGGCCAGTGCACTGGCTATGAGGTTCGCGGCAAGTACGACGTAAGCTAAGGCTGCAAAGATCCCGAGCTCATGCTCGCCGAGAAAACGCTCGACTGTGTAGCGAGGAACATTGGCGTTGATTGAATTAAGAGAAGCAGCAAGGCCGAGAGGGAGCGCCAATCGCAACAATCTTCGCATTGCCGGAGGTGAATGGTGTATCGCATAACCGTCGTTGCTCGGACGCCCTACGATTGACAATGGTGACCAGGTCTCAATCTTCTCTCTCTTGAGGAGAACAAGACCGGTTGGAATACTATAGCCAATGAGCACCACCAGCGAGGCAGCAGCATATCCTGCTGATCCCCAAACTACGCTCTTCGTTGCGATTAAAGCTACTGCCATTGCCAGCAAAGACAAGACTCCATTGGCCATCAATGCTCTCGCCACGAGATCCATACGCTCATGGTGTTGGAACAGTCCGTTGAATATGTCACCAATTGCGTCAAAGCCCTTTGCGACAGCAACTATGCAGATGACCAACGTTGTCTCCCTGGGAAAGTTTGCAGTTGCAGCTATGGCGAAAGTGACGAATAGGGCGAGGCTTGTGGTAATGAGTCGCAACGCCAACAGGTCGCCAAATCGATGCTCCTCGCGCGCATCGGATGCTTGGATTGTCCTCAGCGACAAATTGCCAAGCAGGAATATCGGAGCCGTAATTGCAAGCGCGAGTGCAAACTTTCCAACCAACTCTGGGCGCCCGAGCCTGGCCAGGATAGCCAAGCTCGCCCATTGGCTGGCTGCGTAAACCACATTTCCGACGAAGGTCCAGGAGAAGTTTCGTCTGAGCGAAAGTCCAGGGTAGTTGTGCGCTGCCCGACCTGCCCCCCTTTTCCTGATTTCAGATTGCGGCGCAGCCACCCGGGCTTGATCTGACATTACTGCAATTCCACGACTTGACGCGTGATTCTAGTGGAGCCACGCGATACGCTCCGGAGCGCGTCCCGTACATCGATGATGAACCGCGCACCGCACGCGTTCGTCTCACAGTCCGGAGTTGCCAGCCTCACCGTTGTCAGAGCCTCAGAGCTCATCGTCTCGCCACCAAGCTTGAGTCACGGCACATTCGGATCGCATTGTCAGCTCAACGCCTTCTGCTGGGCGTCAGCTGGACTTTCAGGTGGAATCAATGTGTTCACCATTGGTCTACTCCCAGAACCTGAATTCGCGATTGTCATGGACTAACGGAAACCTCAGACATTCTGTGGGTCTCGTCTTGACTTGTGGGGTCAAATGCGACGACGACCGCCTTGAACTTTCCGTTCGAACCGCGCGGAATCGTATCAAGATACCTGAAGCTCACCTTGACAGGTACCTGGAGTCTTCTGGCGATTTCCGAACGAACCTTCTCTTCAATCGAATCTCGATCAACTGGCGCTTTCTCATCTAGAACCATGTTGCAAACGAACGACTCGTAGTCTGTCTGAACAATTTGAGACTCCTTCACCCCCGAAAGATCTTTCATAGCATGGTAGGAGAGGAGGGCAATACGACGACCGTCTCTGGTCCGGATCAAATCTTCAGAGCGTCCTTGGATCTTGCCTATTGTGGGCCAACGCAAGCCGCAGGAGCAATCATGATCGTATCCCGTGGACTCGGCTATGTCGCCTATCTCGTATCGCACAAGTGGCATGCTCCATCGGCGAAGGCTTGTAATCAGCACACGACCACACGCTCCTGCCGGTGCTGGCTTGTTCTCTTCGTCAACGATCTCAACAATTCCGACTAGTGGCGAAATGTGCATCTGGCCGTGATCACACTGCATCACCCAATGGCTAGCCTCTTGCGAGCCATAGAAGTCGTACACTCGGCGGCACAGCAGCGCCTCGATATCGTGACGCCAATGAGTCTCTAGCACTTCTGACGTCACAATGGCCACTCGGCGATCTCTTGCAGCACCCGTTCCCTCTGGAAACAACATTGCAAGCTGGTGGACTGCGGAGGCATATCCGTAGATCAGTTGTGGATCTAGACTCTGGAGGAGTTCTCTAATCTGCTCCCGGTGCTCCGATTTCAGGGCGTAAATTGAGAGGTAGACATCTCCGGTAAGTCGGTCAACCCAATACAGATCCTTGTCTGACGGAGTCGGAGTCAGAAATCCGGTCAAATTCAACACGCGAGGTCGCTTCCGACCAGTTAGGCGTTGCCAGTAGTCTTCACGAATGGCCTGTTGAAACGCTCGCTCCCAGATCGTGCCAGGAATTCGGAGCGGAGTACCGCTTGTCCCGCTAGTGGTGTGAAAGCTTGTTATCGGAAGAGGTGGCAACCACCAAAAATCCTCATTGTGTTCCCTAACCGTTTGCTTCTTCAGAACAGGCAGCGCTGCTAGAAGCTCCAAGACATGGTGATCGCCCACCGGCAAGTCGGGGTACTCATGACTTCGGTCTCGATAAAATTTGACCCTTCGTCGAGCATGACTATAGATCCTGCGAAATTGCTCGCCTTGGTATTTCCAGAACTCATCGGTGCTGAGATTCCAGGATCTTGCGATTTGGTACCTCATCGGTTTCCCAACAAGGCTCTTAATCGTTGTGCGAATACCTGTAGCGGTTGCATGAGATAGTGGGACAATACTCATGAGTTCCTCCTCTGGCTGCAATCTGTTGGATTCACACCAGGTAGCGAGATTTCCCGAGTGTTGTCACTTGCCAAGCGTGTCACCGTATTCAAAGAGGCATGATCGTCCTGCTCCTACCAGCATGCTCCGTTACCGCTAATCCTTAATCCTTCGGGATTCCACAACTTCCGACCCTTGATACCTAGCCGAAGTACGCTGAACCCACCACTGTCGCACTTCGACAGGCCCACCCATTTGAACCTACCACGGGGCTGATACTCGGGGAGTCCAACTGGCCACAGCCATCTAAAGGCGGATCACTTTAGCGGAGCCATTCGTCCAGTCGCGGAGCGCGTTCCGCGTATCGATGATCAGCCGCGAATGGCGTGCAATCATCTCATAGTCGAACGCTCGATGGTTCGTGGCTATCACCACACAGTCGGCGGCCGATAACCGACTGGGCGTTAGCGCCTCGGATCTCATCGTCTCGCCACCGAGTTCGATCCGCGGCACATGCGGGTCGCTGTAGGCCACCGTTGCCCCACGCTGCTTCAGCAAGCCCATGATGTCGAGGGCGGGCGACTCGCGGCAGTCGTCGATGTCTGCCTTGTAGGCGACACCGAGCACCAGGATGTTCGCGCCTTTCACGCTCCGCTCGAACTCGTTCAACCCGTCGATCACTTTACTGACGACGTAGTGCGGCATTTCGGCGTTGATTTCCCCGGCGAGCTCGATGAAGCGCGCCCGGTAATTCAACGTCCGCATTTTCCAGGAAAGGTAATATGGGTCGAGCGGAATGCAGTGGCCGCCGATACCCGGTCCGGGGTAGAACGGCATGAAGCCAAAAGGCTTGGTAGCCGCCGCCTCGATTACCTCCCAGACGTTCAGCCCAAGCCGGTCGCACATCAGCGCCGTCTCGTTCGCCAGCGCGATGTTCACCGACCGGAACGTATTCTCCAGCAGCTTTACCATCTCGGCCGCTTCCGGAGAGGACACGGGCACTACGGTCTCGATCGCCTGGCCGTAGAGCAGCGCGGCGAGCTCGGTCGAACGCTCGTCGAGGCCGCCCACTACCTTCGGCGTGTTGCGGATGCCGTACCGAGTGTTGCCCGGGTCCACACGCTCCGGAGAGAACGCCAGGAAGAAGTCCTCTCCCGGGCGGAGCCCCGTCGCCTCCAGAATCGGCAAGATGACCTCTCGCGTCGTCCCAGGATAGGTGGTGCTTTCCAGCACAATCAACTGACCCGGACGGAGCGAGCGCGCTACCTGCTCTGCCGCAGCGACGACGTACGAGATATCTGGATCGCGCGTCTTGCTGAGCGGCGTCGGCACGCAGATGCTTATGGCGTCGACCTCCGCGAGCTGCGCCATATCATCCGCCGCGCGAAAACGCCGTTCCCGCACGAGCTGACCTACGCGCTCGGCCGGGATATCCGGGATGTGAGACAGTCCCTCGTTGAGTGCTCGCACCCGCTCCCGGTTGACATCGAGCCCGACCACTCGAAAGCCAGCCTCGGCGAATGCCACGCTGAGTGGCAATCCGACATACCCGAGACCAACAACGCCAACCCGCGCCCGACGAGTCTCGATGTCCTCACGGAGTTTCTTCGCGAGATCGGGCCACGTTCCGACGCCGGCAAGAACCGGCAAGGTCTCCGCTCCGCCAATCGCGGCACCGTTGGTCACCATCGCCATACTCGTTCGTCCCTCACGTAGAATGCCGTGTGCCCACGGCCGAAGGTGGGGTTCGCCTCAAACTCACGCGGGCGCGGGCTCCGCGGCTGCCGCGACCGTCTGGGCAATCCCGTCTTCGAACGGCACGGAGACTTGGTACCCCAGACACTCACGCGCGGCAGCGATATCCGCGAGCGAATCACGAACGTCGCCCGGACGCGGTGGGCAATAGCGCGGCCGCGCCTCGACGCCCATTCGCTCGGCGATCGTCGCTAATAACGTGTTGATCGAGACGGCACGACCCGATGCAACATTGAAGACGCGGCCCGCAACTCCGTCCGCCGTCGCCGCGCGAAGATTTGCATCGACGACGTTCGCGACATAGGTAAAGTCGCGTGATTGCTCTCCATCACCAAAGATTGTTGGCTCATCTCCTGTTTTCAACGCCTGGACGAATTTCGGAATCACCGCCGCGTACTGAGAATGAGGATCTTGGCGCGGTCCAAAGACATTGAAATAGCGGAGCGAGACCGTCTCTAGCCCAAAGACGTGCGTGAAGACAGAGCAAAGGTGCTCTCCGGTCAGCTTGGACACCGCGTACGGCGAGAGCGGCGACGGAGTCATCGTCTCGGTCTTGGGCAGAACAGGCGTGTTGCCATACACGGACGACGAGGAGGCGAAGACGATGCGCTTGCACCCAGCATCACGCGCGGCCTGGAGGAGGTTGAGCGTGCCCATGACGTTGACATCCATCGTCGTCTCTGGATCAGCGATCGACCGCGGCACGGAGGGCACCGCTGCCTGGTGGAACACGGTCCGTACTCCAGTTACCGCGCGACGCACGGCCTCTGGATCGCGGAGATCGCCCTCCACGATCTCGATTCGGTCCAGCACACCTGCCAGGTTTTCGCGCTTACCGGTGGAGAAGTTATCGAGGATGCGAACCGGTTCGCCCATTTCGACGAGGCGCTCAACGATGTGCGACCCAATAAAGCCTGCTCCACCAGTTACCAACAGCATGTACTGCTTTCCCCTTCGATCGTTGCGAGATCAGAAAGTCATCGTTTTCGTTGGATGAGCGGTGCGAGGCGGGTCACGTGTCCCTCTTGGGCCTAGGCCGATAGCCTCGCGGCCGGACAGAGGCCATAGATTACGCCGATAACGCGCTCAATGTCAGCAGGAGCGAGGTCCGAGCCGGACGGCAGGCAGAGACCACGCGCGAACAGGTCCTCCGCCACCGCGCCAC
>CALGSZ010000051.1 GCA_937901745.1 uncultured Chloroflexota bacterium
CGCGCGGCCCATGTTTCGAACAAGGTTCGGTAGAGGCTTCCGACCCCGTCATGGGTCCCCGGACACGGAACATACCAATCGATCTGAGAAGCCCACGAACTCCGCTAAGTAGGCAATCAGAACGATGTCGATCTCGTCGCGCTGCTCGCTAGGGGTAAAGCGCTTCCGATAGATGTTCCCCCAACTGATGAAGTGCTGGAGAGTTCCTACTCGTACATCGCAGGTCCCTTAGCAGCCACGTCGTCGCTGCCACGCCAGCCTGGGAGCAAGGTTCGCGCCTTGCAGCCGGCGCTAGCTCCATGGCGCTGGTGGCGCCTCGTAGTGGTTCATTCGATGGATGCAATGTCACTAGCCGCGACTTCGGCGAACTCGAGAGCGGGCTCCGGCGCACCCGGATGGCACCTCAGGCGACAGGGGACATTGCGGAGTCAAGCCTTAGGTACTTGAAGCTCTGGGGTGGTCGGGCCCCGGGGTCGACGTCCTGTAGGGGCTTGGGTTGCTGGTATGCCTTCACTTCGTCGATGACTATCCCTACGGCCTGCTCGTGCCCGGCGAAGTAATCGAAGAATCCATCAGGCTCGATTCCGCCGACGTCGCTGAAGCGCTCCCAGAGGGCTTCAGGTGTGTCTATCACCTGCTCCGCGACCGTGAACTCTCCCGTTACGGCCTTGACCGGCGAGGTGGTGTAGATGACGACAACTCTCACGTCAGTGGCCAGGGGGCGCTTGCGAAACTCGACCCTTTTGGCGCCCGCCAGGATGGCGTTGGCGAACCTCGGGTGGATGGACATCAGAGCCGCGCGTTGACTTCTCCGGCTATCCATGTGAGTGCTCCTTGATCAGTGACCTGCTGGATGGTCTGAGGGGCGGCCGACACGATTCTTCTCGTGATCAGTTCGTCGAGCGGCCATGGGTTCTCCAATACACGGTCGTGGCGAAACCGAATCGCCAAAACTCTTTCTTTGCCGGAGGCGGTGAGCTCCTCGATCTCCGAGGCCGTGTAGACAGTTCTCAGTCCCACGAACCGACGCAACTCGTTGGGGTCGCTGGATCGGAAGAGGTCGTCCACCACCCCGACCGCGGTAATGGCCTGGGCGTCCTGGGAACGGTAGAACAGGAGCGTCGCACCGGGTGTCAACTTAGTGATGGCGGATCGGGTGAGATAAGCCTTGATCAGGGCGTTCCCGGCTGGCAGTGGTGCGAAGGGGAGTTGGTCGGATGGACGGGCCTCCGGAAAGAGGATGTCGTGCCACACGGGTCTGATCGGTACCACAAACACGTCTCGAAGTAGGAGGGAACCTGGTCCATACAACTTGTGGACGTCCAAAGGAGCCAGAGTCCCAGGGATCGTCGGAGGCCGAAGCTGCTTTACGAGCACGACCTCTGGGTCCTGGCCAGGCATCGGCGCTTTCGTGATGCCTCGGTCAACAAATCCGAAGGTCTCGAGGAAACCGATGAGCGTGTCATAAATGGGCAGCACTTCCACGTAAATGCTTTCGACATCCTTGGACCTGGCGTAGTTGAAGATGGCTTTGAGGAGCAGTTCCCCGCGTTTGGCTCCCGTCGCATGGTCGGCGACCTTGAAAGTGCAAATCTTCAGTACTCGACCGGACAGATCGTAGGGTCGATCCTCTTCGATCTTCAGGATTGCTATGGCGTCTAGCTGACTGCCGTCCGGGGATCGTACGACATAGCAGTCACGATGCTCCTTCTGGACCTTGCTAAACCATTCGTCGAAACCCGGATAGTCGGATTTGAGCGAGTCGAAGATGGGGTCTCTTACATCGAGCTGGTACCCCTTGAGCTCTTCAAGCGTTGGAACGTCGAAGGGTGCCGTTTCGAACAGCTGCTGGAGTAGCTCGATCGCACTGGTGATCGACAGTGTCCGGTCACCGAGGCCGGCCTGGTTAGCGTGCTGCCTGAGCCTCCTGTCTTGGGTCACCAGGAAGTCGGCTGCGTTTGCGTTGAGGGTGGCGAGTATGCGGGCGTCGACCTTGTCGCTCTCGCTGAGTTCTCCCTCGTAACCGGCTGAGGTCAGGAACTCGTCAGTGAGCGGGACATCCCCTAGGGTCTTCCACTGCTTCATATAAAGCGTGGAAGCTGTCCTCAGCTTCGGGTCGGTGGCCCTGTTGATATCGTCTGCGGTGGCCTGCGCCAGGTACAACGGGCAGTCGTGTTTCTGGGCGAGCTCCATCAACCGCGTGGCGATCTCAGCATCCTTGTGTAGGTGGTCGCTTGAGATCCCTATTGCGGCGTAGAAGACATTGGAGTCAAACAGCAGGCTGGGTCCCGCCATGTCGCTTACTGTCTTCGGCACAGATTCGGTCGCAATAGAGTCAGATAAGCCGACAAAGGCTGCCAGCAAGAGACTGAGAGTGGGTTCTGTATTCGGAACCGTGCGAGATCAGAACGCACGGGCAGCGCAGATCACCCCGAAATCGGGTGGCGCCATCCTGCCTTTCACGGGGTGGTCTTCGACCAGTTTCTAAAAGGTCTAAAGATCACAAAGCAACCAGTCACAAGCATCTGATCGTCGCCCCCAGTCATCGACGAGCCCTCAATGCTTGCCTGACGGATCAGCGAGCGGGACGGAGCATCGCGTGGGTTGCGTATAGAGCCTGACCTCGTCATCTCGATGCTCCAGATCAGGCGATGACCCCGTTTACAGATCCAGCGTGGTTCCAGGAACCATGACCCCATAGGCGTGATAGGTGAAGGCTGGGTACTGCCGCGACGGTCGCATCCGCCGGAACCACCGCCGTTCATCAACTGTGTCGGTGCTGGACAGAGCCCATCATCTAGTCGACAAGCCAGTAGACGGTGCACCACGCGCCTTACACAACACAGCCAATCG
>CALGSZ010000052.1 GCA_937901745.1 uncultured Chloroflexota bacterium
CGCTGCTCCGAGAGCTTGAACGTGCCGCCGTCCAGATCGGTGAGGACGACTTCTGGCGCCGGATCGCCCTTGCGGGCCACCTGAACCGGCACGGCGCCATTGTCACCGGGGGCTGGCAACTCCTCGCCGCGAGCGAGCGCCATGACGGCCCTCGCTCCGACCGCCAGGTCCGAGGCGATCTTCCCCTCCGCGTCGATGAGGACGCCGGTCGGAGTGCCAGTGGAGCCGAACACCCGACCGATTCCCATCACGTTGTCGAGGAGGATGGTCGAGCGGAGGCCGAGCTCTTTATGCTCCTCAGCCGTGCCTCGCGAAATGATGAGGAGCTTGGGAGCATCGGCTGGCGGGTTTTCCTCCCATGCCTTTAGGTCATTGAGCATCCGGCGACAGAAGCCGCAATGCGGGCTGAAGAAGAGGAGAAGCGTCTTGCTGCCCTTGAAATCGCTCAGTGAGACGGTCTTGCCTTCGAGATCGGGCAGCGAGAAGTTGGGAGCCGCGTCGCCAGGCTTCAGCCGCGGAGGCTCCGCCGCGCCGTTCGCCGGCGCGACCGCGCGGACAGGCTCCTGACCGCCGTTCGACTGCGCGTTGGCGGCGGCGGGAGCCGCGGCCAGATCGGCCACAATCTTCGAGACGAGTTGGCGAACCGCGATGGCTCCACCTGCCATCTCGCTGCCGATCGTGCCATCGGGCCGGATCAACACTGCCGAGGGCGTGCCAGACGACTTGTAGGCCTGCGCCACCTCGCGGTCCTTCTGGAGCAGGATGCGAGAAATCCCGTGCTGAGTCGCCTTGTTGCGGTTGGCCTCGGCCGCGCCCCGGCTAATCACGGCAATGGTGAGCTGCGAGCCGTGCTCGCGTTGCCACTTCGCCACATCCGGGAACAGGGTGTTGCACGGACCGCAGTTCGGATCAGCGAAGATGAGCAGAACCGGCTTACCGTCAGCGCGGAGGGAGTCGAGGGTCACCGTCTCACCGGCAAGATCCTCCAACGAGAAGCTGGGCGCCGGGGTGCCTTCTGGCAGACCCGATTTCTCTTCTAGCGCGGAGGCGGGGGCAGTGCGCATCTCGGGTTTGGCTGCCTTGCCCTCGTTGATCATCGTTTCGAGGGCATCGAGCCGGAGCAGCATGCGGCCGTTCTGCCCGAAGATCTGAACCAGCAGCCAACCTTCGGCGGCGATGGCCACGATCGCCAGCGCGCCGACGATGGTCACGACCAACTCCCAGGCCGTGAGCCGGCCGAGCCAGGCGAATGCGCTGTAGCCCGCATCCTCATTGCTGAAGGAGAACAGATCCCGCCCGGTCGCGACGACGAAGAGGGCAATCGCGCCAAGGATGCTGTTGCGGATCAGCGTGGGCCAGCCAGCTGGCTCGGAGTGAAGTTGGCCGAAGCAGTGGCAGTCAGGATGGTTCCCCTTGGCCATATTGATCGCGATACCGACGATGAAGGCAAGGAGCAGCGCCAAGGCGCCAAGCGCTCCCCACCACGCGGCTGGTTTGATGAGAAGCATCACAGCAACCGCGATTTCAGCGATCGGTAGCCCAATGGCCACGGGCAACGCGAGCGACGCCGGTACACCAAACCCGACAACCGCCTGCCGCGATCCCTCCCGATCGAGGAGCTTCATGACACCTGCGAGGGCAAAGACTGCCGCAAGCAGGAGCCGTGAGAGCACAAGCGCAGTGTCCATGAGCCGATTCTCCTCAGAGCCGTCAGGCTGGGGGTAGAGTGGCGGGGTGACCGCACTCTTCCGAGTGACAGCCACACTGCGTCGATCGCGTTGTTCGCCATTCTAGCACCGGAATGCCGAAATCAAAGGGCTAGCAAGAAAGTATAGCGGGCAACTTTCTATATCCACATGGGTCAGGACTTGTGCTGCGAGTAACAAACCCTAATGTCCTAGATGTCGCGGCGCACAAATTGGCGTATGCTTATATACGGACATCGCCCGCCCTGGCGAGATCCAACCGCAATTCCCCGCACCCTGCGTCGTGGAGGATTGCAGACCTTCGCGGCAGTAGAGTGTGGTGCTGAGTGAAGGGGGGCAGCTCTTGGCGGTTGAGCGGGGTGAGGACAGGGCGTGGTTGACGGTCGCGGAAGCGGCCGACCGAGCCGGAGTCTCCCGACAAACAATGCATGTGTGGATGCGCCGCTCTTATGTGATGGGCGCCCGCATTGGGCGAAATTGGCTCATCGAGCGGGCATCCCTGGACCGCATGATCGCGCTGAGGTCGCGGGCTGCCGCGAAAGGGGTACGCCTGGAAACGATCATGCTCTGGATCGAGTCCGGCAAGACAGAGCCCAGCCAGGACGGAGCCAGCGTCGGCGATGAGGTGGGGCGGGAAATACTTGTGACTCGCCCGCGCCTTGCGCCGGTCACGAGCGGGGATGGGTTGCTGCCGGCCAATGGCCAGGTCGTGCCCGCGAACGATGTGCCTCACGCCGGTGCGGAGCCAAGGCATCTCTTGCGCCGGACTGACTGATAGCGACAAACGCCTTCCCGCAAATCAGATCTCGATTCTCCTCCAGGTCGGAGTGCTGCCGGTGCGTCATTGGCGCTCGGCGAACGCGCGAACCTGGAGAACTTGGGCCACTCCGTTGGCGGAGGGGCCTATTCGCCTGCTTCCGCCTCCCCGAAAAATCGTCGACGCGCGGCTTCGTCGGCAACGAGACCATCCGGGCCGCGAGCGAAGATGAGCGCAAAGCCGCCCGCGGTCGGGTCGAGCTCTCGCGCGCGGGCTACGCGCTGCCGGCGCTCGTCCGCTTCCGGGCCTTCCTCGGTGGTCAGCTTGGCGAGCCATTGCGCGTGGGCACGTAGCACCGAGAGGTCTTGCTGGCGCCGCCGCGCGTATTCCTCCGTGGCGTTATCCCAATCGCCGGTCGAAAGCAGAAGGTCGCGCAGCGTGCGAACGTCGCGGTAGACGAGCGAGAGCCCGTTGCCGACGCTCGGATCGTTGGCGCCGGCGGCGTCGCCGATCAGCACCACTCCCGGCGCGGTCAGCTTCGACGACCAGATATCCGCGTTCGGGAAGAATGCGACCGGACCGGCAGGGGTCACACCTTCTAGCGCACCTTCTGGCAGCACGCTCGCGCAGACGGCGATGAACTGCTCCGGGCGTTGCGCTTGCTTCTCCTCCAACCGCTCGGGAGAGATGACGACGTACGCTCGGGCCTTGCCGTTCCCCTGCGGCAGGAGGTAGGCGCGTCCACCCGGATAGGAGCCGGCGTGGGCGGAGCTGGCATCCAGCTGGACACCCTGGAGCAGACCGCCACCGAACCGGTGATGAACGGGATCCTTCTCCGTCGTCGCCCCGATCCACTGACGAACTCGAGAGTACCGGCCATCCGCGCCGACGAGGAGCCGCGCAGACAAGGTCGTCGTGCGGCCGTCGGCCTCGACGGTGACCTCCGGCTCTTTCCCGACGCGTCCGGCGACTGCCGTCGCTGGTCGGAATACGGTCGCGCCCTGCTCCGCCGCCCATTGCAGGGACGCATCCTGCAGCGCCGGATGATAGACACCCATCTCCACATGCCCGCCGACCGAGTCATCCGCCCAGTGATAGGGCTCATCTGGTTTGCGGTTGGTATAGGTCTGCCAGACGGGTAGCGGGTTGGCCCCGGCGGCCTGCAGGACCGGCAGCAATCCTGCCCGCTCCGCTTCCGCGACGCCCCAGGGATGGATCCCCTCTCCGCGCACGCGGTCGCGGAAGACTGCCTCTCGCTCGATCACGGCGACGCCGAGCCCTTCGCGTGCAAGCAATCCCGCGAGGCTCGCGCCGGCCACGCCGCCACCGACGATGACGACGTCGTATTGCGCATTCATGCCGGAATCTCCACTGTGCGTTGGTCAAGAAGCGATCTGAGCGCGGCGATGTGCTCCGGCCGCGTGCCGCAACAGCCGCCGACGATCCGCGCGCCGATCTCCAGCCACTTCGCAACGATCGCCGCGTAATCAGCCCCGGATGTCCGCTCGTCCGGTTGCCAGCCAGCGGTGGGATGGACGGTGCCCAGATTTGCGTATGCCCCGATTGGGCGGTCGGTCAGCGCGCGCAAGCATCGCAGCGCGGCAGTGGTGACAGCGGGCGATGAGCAATTGACGCAGATCGCTGCCACACCGAGCGGCGCGACCTGCTCGACGGCGTCCTGAAGCGCCTCGCCGCTGAGGAGGCGGCCATCCGGGCCGAGGACGAAGCTAGCGACCACCGGCAAGTCGGTGGTGAGGGCGGCGCGGACCGCGACGACGGCCTCAGCGACCAGGGGCATCGTCTCGACCATCAGAAGATCGGCTCCCGCCGAGGCCAGATTCCGCGCGTGAGCGAGGTGCTCTTCGTAAGCGACGTCGGGCGGCGGTGACAGCCAGGGAGAGTAGCAATCTTCCAGAGGGGCGATGGAGCCCGCGACAAGGATGTCCCGGCCTGCCGCCGCTGCAGCCTCGCGGGCCAGCTCGACGGCACGCCGGGTTAGGTCGCCGGCGGCGGCCGGATCAAGCCCTGCTCGCGCGAGCGTCCGCGCCGTCGTCCGGAAGGTGTTCGCGGTCAGGATGTCCGCGCCCGCGCGAGCGTAGTCCTCGTGGATCGCGCGAACCGCGTCCGGCTGCTCGATCAAGCTGAGCGCGGACCACAAGGGCAGCTTGGTGCGGACTCCGCGCCGCTCTAGCTCCGTCCCCATCGCGCCATCGAGCAACAGGACCGCGCCGGCGGCGAGCTTCGAAGGCAAGTCGCGTGTCGCGTTTGTTGCGGGAGCGTGGCGCGATGGGGCAGAGGGCATTCCGGTTATTTGGCGCTCTCTCCGATCAGGTAGGCGATCAGGACGAGGATCGTCGTCACTGCCGTCGCCGGTAGCGCGACCTTGGCCTGCTCGGTCGGGGTGGTGCGCTGTGGAGCCACCGCGTGCTCGACGCCGACCGGGATGATCGCAAGCAGCGCGATGATGTAGTGGAACGGCGTAATCGATGAATCACCGCCGAGGAGGCTGAAGCCGAGGACGTACTGCAGGAAGAGGAGCCCAGACGCCAGGAAGGATAACTGGCGTGCCCAAGATATCTGCCGGCCAGTCAAGCGCAATATGTTGACGATCGTTGATGCCAAGAATGCGAGCAGGACCAGTGAGCCGACAGTCATGTGGACGGTGTTCATTGCCTGATTGGGCTCCTTTCTGTTTCAGCAAGTGTGCAATCGGGTTTCACCCGCGTCTCATTTCCCTTACTGGAGTGGTAGCATAGGATGCGACTGAAACGCCGTCCAATCCAGGAGCGAGCGGGGGCAGCACTTGCGGCGCTGGAGAGGGCGGCATCGAATCGGCTCATCCACCCGGCGCGGACGTTGGCGGCGGCGCTACCGGGTGAGGAGCGAAAGAGAAAGGCGGGTGAAGGATGGTCGATCAGCGGACGCGTGATGAGGCGACAATCTCGGCACTTCTGGCTGAGGACCGGACGTTTCCGCCCCCGCCCGAGTTCGCGGCCAAGGCCAATGCTAACGATCCAAGCATCTACGAGCGAGCCGCGGCTGACCTCGAAGGCTTCTGGGCGGAAGAGGCGAAGCGGCTCGATTGGTTCCAGCCGTGGGAAAAGGTTCTAGAATGGAACCCTCCCTACGCGAAGTGGTTCGTCGGCGGCAAGCTGAACGTTTCCTATAACTGTTTGGATCGCCACGTAAAGGCTGGGCGTGGCGACAAGGTCGCGTTCTATTGGGAGGGCGAGCCGGGCGACAGGCGGGTGCTGACCTACAAAGATCTGCTGGACGAGGTCAGCCGCTGCGCGAACGCGCTCAAGGAGCTGGGCGTCCAGCGCGGCGACCGGGTGGCGATCTACATGCCGATGATCCCCGAGTTGCCAATCGCGATGCTCGCCTGTACCCGCATCGGCGCGCCGCACACGGTCGTCTTCGGCGGCTTCTCGTCCTCCGCGCTGACCGACCGCATCAACGATGCCCAGGCGAAGATCGTCATCACCGCCGATGGTCAGAATCGGCGCGGCAAGCAGCTCGGCCTGAAGCCCAACGTCGATACCGCGCTCCTGAACACGTCGTCGGTCGAAAAGGTGATCGTCGTACGGCGCACCGGGCAGCCGGTAGAGATGCAGGAAGGCCGGGACATCTGGTGGCACGATCTGGTGCCGCGGCAGTCGGCCGAGTGCGAGCCGGAGTGGATGGACAGCGAGGACATGCTGTACCTCCTCTACACCTCCGGCACGACCGCGAAGCCGAAGGGCATCCTCCACACGACCGGCGGATATCTCGTCGGAGTCGCGAGCACGCACCACTACGTCTTCGACATCAAGCCGGACGACGTCTACTGGTGCGCCGCTGACTGTGGCTGGGTGACCGGGCACTCCTACATCGTCTATGGCCCGCTCGCCAATTGCACCACCGGTGTCATGTACGAGGGCACGCCGGACTATCCGGGCTGGGACCGCTGGTGGGACATCATCGAGCGGTACAAGGTGACGATTCTCTACACCGCTCCGACCGCGATCCGCGCCCACATGAAGCAGGGACCGGAGCACGCGCAGAAGCACGATCTCTCCTCGCTCCGCCTGCTTGGCTCGGTCGGTGAGCCGATCAACCCCGAAGCGTGGATGTGGTACCACACCCACATCGGTGGAGGCCGTTGCCCGATCGTCGATACCTGGTGGCAGACGGAGACGGGGATGATCATGATCACCCCGCTGCCGGGCTTGACGACCACCAAGCCCGGTTCTGGGACGTTCCCGTTCCCCGGCGTCGAGGCTGATGTCGTTGACGAAGAGGGGAACTCGGTTCCGCTCGGCAAGGGCGGTTACCTGGTCCTGACGAAGCCCTGGCCGGCGATGCTGCGCGGCATCTACGGCGATCCCGAGCGATACGTCGCCACCTATTGGAGCCGCTTCCCGGGCAAGTACTTCCCGGGCGATGGCTGCAAGCGGGATGAGGAAGGCTACTACTGGCTGCTCGGGCGCGTTGACGACGTGATGAACGTCTCCGGGCACCGGCTCAGCACGACGGAGATCGAGAGCGCGCTCGTCAGCCACCCGGACGTGGCAGAGGCTGCTGTCGTCGGACGCCCGGATCCGGTGACGGGCGAGGCCGTCTATGCCTTCGTCATTCTCAAGGAGGGCGTCGAGGGCACGCCGGAGCTGGGCGATGCGCTGCGCCAGCACGTTGCCGAGAAGATCGGACCGATCGCGAAGCCGAAGACGGTGATGTTCACGCCGGACCTGCCGAAGACGCGGTCTGGCAAGATCATGCGCCGCCTGCTGCGCGACATCGCGACCGGCCGCCCGCTCGGCGATACGACGACGCTGGCCGACGCGGGAGTGGTGGAGACGATTCGCTCTGCCACCCTTGCCGCCAAGGAGGACTAGGCAACTGCCCAAGCGCCACGAGCTGGCGCGCGGGCGCGGGGGAGCCACTTTCGGCTCCCCCGCCGCATCTACTCTGCTTCGAGACGCGGAACCATCGTTTGGCGTCATCACCCCCCGCGGCTGAGTAGCACCTTGCCGCGGCGCCGCGGGGAGGGAAGCTATCCTCGCTTCAGCCCAGTCTTTGCCACCTGAGTTGCGAGCGCGGAGTCGATGCCCGATCGGTTCCGCCGTGTGCGTATCGGGCCTCGGTCGTCCGCGTGGTCACGCGGCCGGGGCAGGTGAATCATGAAAATGGGGGCATCGTGACTGGTCTCGGCAAGCCGATCTCCACGCTGATTACCAACGCGAAGATCGTCGATGGCACCGGCAACCCGTGGTTCTATGGCGAAGTCGCCATCTCCGACGATCGCATCGCGGCGGTCGCGCCGCGCGGGATGATCCCTCGCGATTCGGTACAGGAGATCGTCGAGGCTGACGGTCTCGTCGTCTGCCCAGGGTTCATCGACATCCAGTCGCACTCGATCGTGCCGTTCCTGACCGATCGTCGCTCCCTCTCCAAGATCACCCAGGGGGTGACGACGGAGATCATGGGCGAGGACTGGACGCCCGCTCCCTTTGGCGGGCGCATTGCCACGCCGTTCCCGGAAGGTGTGCGGCGCTTCGTCGGCGAGTCGTACGAGGAATGGGTGGAGCGTGGGCGATGCTGGACGCGTTTCGGCGACTGGCTGGACGATCTCGTTTGGCGCGGCGTCGCGGTTAACGTCGGATCGTTCATCGGCGGCTCGACTGTCCGCGAATACGGCAAGGGCTATGACCTTGGCGAGCCGACGGCGGATGAGCTAGCCGTCATGCGGCGGGTGGTCGCCGGCGCGATGGAGGATGGCGCCTTCGGCCTCGCGTCCGCGCTGATCTATCCGCCGAGCGCCTTCGCGACGACTGATGAGCTTGTCGCAATTTGCGAGGTGGTGGCGGCGTATCACGGCGTCCACATCCTCCATCTTCGCTCTGAAGAAGACGGGCTCCTGGACGCGCTGGACGAGGCGATCGAGATCAGCCGGCGCACTGGGGTCGCGACCGAGGTCTACCATCTCAAGGCGGCCGGAAAGAAGAATTGGGGATTGATGCCGCAAGCGATCGCGAAGATCGACGCGGCCCGCGCTGACGGGATCGATATCGGCGCCGATATGTATCCCTACGAGGCCGCTGGGACGGGGCTAACCGCCTGCGTCCCACCGTGGGCCGCCGCCGAAGGGAAGCTCTACGAGAATCTGCGCGACCCGGCGCTGCGGGCTCGCATACGCGAGGCGATGCTGGATCCGCAACCGGATTGGGAAAACTTCGCGGCAATCGCGGGTCCGGAAAACGTCGTGCTGGCGTCTCCCGGTTGCCCGCAACACGCGGACTACCGCGGGAAGCGCCTCACGGAAGTGGCGGCGATGCGCGGGCAAGATTGGCCTGATGCGGTAATGGATATCCTTGCGGCCGAAGGTCAGGATGTCTTCTGCTTCTACTTCATGATGAGCGAGGAAAACCTGGCATTGCAGTTGCGTCAGCCCTGGATCAAGATCGGCACCGACGCGGGTGGCCTCGATCCAGCAACCGCGAGCGCGCGTGGTCTTGCCCATCCGCGGGCGTACGGAACCTATCCGCGAATCCTTTGCCGCTACGTGCGCGAGCAGGGAGTGCTTCCGCTGGAGGACGCGATTCGAAAGATGAGCTCGGCGGTGGCGGACCGACTCGGCTTGCGCGACCGAGGATTGCTGCGCGAGGGGATGATGGCCGACATCGTCGTCTTCGACCCGGAGACCGTGCGTGACAACGCGACCTACGACGATCCGCACCAGCTTTCGACTGGGATTCTGCATGTCTGGGTCAACGGGCAACAGGTTCTGCGCGACGGGGCTTACACCGGTGCGCTGCCGGGTCGCCGTGTGGTCGGTCCCGGCTATCAGCGGGTGACGGCATGAGGCGACCGACGCAGCGACGACGAGCCGGCCGGAGCCGGAGTGCGGTTGAGCCGCTGCCGTTGGATCCGGCGCTGGAGACAGCGGCGCGCCGGTTCTTTCCCGATCTCCTCCGAATCGAAACCGTCGGTCAGCATCGTCACCTAGCGCGCGTCGAGGCGCCTTCCGGCGTCTGGTGTGTCCGGCGCTGGCCCGAGGGGACGGTGCAAGAGCGTATTGCGTTCGTGCACGAGCTGCTCGATGCCAGTCACGCCGGCGGCGTTGATTTCGTGCCGCGACCGGCGAAAGATCCCCAGACTGGGGAGGGCCAGATCCTTCTCTATGGCGCCTGGTTCGACGCCCAAACGTGGATGCCGGGTCGCCCTCTCACGCGCGAGCCGGAAGTGTTCGACGCTGAAGGTCGGTTGATCAACTATCCGGCGCCACTCCCACCTGGCACGCTGTCGTCGGTCGTCACCGCGCTGGCGCAATGGCACTTGGCGACGGCGCCTTTGGCGCGACAGCGGCGCGGGCTTCCTCAGGCGCCCGTTGATGCGATTGTCCGCGCGATCCGCGCAACGTGGTACGCGCAGCGGGAGAGGTTGCAGCCGCTGGCCGCGGGAACGCCCCACATTCAACGATGGCTGCGTGTCGGCCACCCGGTTATGCGGGAGGGGGTCGCACTGCTCGCCAGCGCGGGGTTCCTGCGTGCCGGGAAGCGAGTGATCTCCCACCTCAATCTTTGGCCGTCCCACCTGCTTTTCTCGGACGAAGCCGAACCTCGGCTCACTGGGCTGGTCGATTTCGCGGACGCGGCGGTCTCCTCCCCGATCGTGGATTTGGCGCAAGTCGTGACCCACTTCGGTGGCTGGACTGTCGCGGCCGCGGACGAGGCGATTGGCGCGTACGCCAGCGTGATACCGCTCCGGCCGGAAGAGCGACGCGGGCTCTCGGCGCTCGCCGCGCTCGATCTCGTCGCTGAGACGGGACGAATGCTGACGGCAGCTTATGCGGGCGGCTTCCGACCCGAGTCGGCGGAAGCAGATGCCTTGCGGCATGGCGCGACGGCCTTGCTCGTCTCGCTCGAGACGCTGGCGCCGGTGGTGCTGCGGGGCGATCAGCCGGCGCGCGCCAAGCGGCGCCGCTGGGTGTACCGGTCGCGATCCAAAACCGGCGACCAACACGGCCGGACGCGACCGCCGGTGAGATCCGCACGATCGGATCGCTCGAGCGGGCAAGCGGGAGCCGGGGATTCGAAGCGAGGCAAGCCCGACCGGGAGGTATGAGCGGCCGCGTCTCCGCGCGGAGCGGTTGTCAGAAGATCTGTTCCGCGAGAAGATTCAGCGCTGCCCAGATGACGAGCCCCATGACGACGGCGAGCGTGACCCCACCGAAGACGATGATGACGCTCAGCATCGCGTTGCGGTCGTCCCGCTGCTGATCGCGGCGCTCGGCTTCCGTCGGCCGGCGGCGCAGCCGGTCCCCGTAAATATCGGCGTCCTGCCCGCCGAACCCGCGGACGTAGGTATTCATGATCTGGTGCTGGACGACCTTGTGGCGGAGCGTTAGGTCGTGTTCCCGGCGCGACTCGGCGCGTCGTAGGGTCATGTAGGCCCGATTGAGGAGCTTCGCTTCCTCTTCGGCGGCGGCCCGCTTGTCGGAGCGCTGGCGATCCGGGTGAATGCGCTTCATCGCCCGGCGATAGGCCCGCGTGATATCCTCGGTCGTCGCTGAGTACGGCACTCCTAGGACTTCGTAGTAGTCCAGTGGCTCGGGCGGGGTGCCATTCCGAGGGTGTTCGTGTTGGCGTTGTGTCGAAGTCACCGACCCTCTGACCTGCTACGCATTCGCCAACGAGCATCCCGGCAATTCTACTCAATGCATCCTGGTGACAGTCGCCCGGACCCGAAGCCGCGCTAACGTTCGACGAATCAACCGGGCGCGCGGCGAAAAGGCGCGGAGGGCCGGTTCGATGCGAACGCTGGTGATTACGGTGCCCTACCGGTACGACGAGCCTGACACGGGGCTCGGCGCCGGGCCAGCCGCGCTCCTGCGCGCCGGTCTGCTCGATCGACTCATGGAGTCCGGGCACGAGGTTCGCGGACCGGTCGAATCTCGGCTCGACCCGGATCATCGGCTCGAGGGACATACGATCGCCAATCTCGGCGCCCTCGGCGCGCGCACGGCAGAGCTCGTTGCATCGGCGCGCCGGGCGGGCGAGCGCACGCTCGTCCTCGCTGGCGACGACACCGCCGCGATCGGCGTTGTCGCTGGCTTGCAGCAGGCGGAAGGCGAGGCCGTGCCGGTGGGTGTGGTCTGGCTCGATGCGCACGGCGACTTCAATACACCGGAGACGAGCTACAGCGGCATTCTGGCCGGCATGCCGCTCGCGATCATCGCCGGGCTGGCTGAGCCGCAGTGGCGGCAATCAGCCGGACTCGCTGCTCCGATCCCCACCGAACGCATCCTCATCGGCGGCGTCCGCGAGCTCGATCCGGAAGAAGAGCGGGCCTTGCGCTCGACCTCGGTAACAATCGTCGCCTGTGACGAGGTACGTGCTGGCGAGCCCTTCGCGCCGAAAGTCGAGCGTATGGCCGCGCGCTGCCAGGCGATCTTGCTTCACCTCGACGTCGATGTCTTGGATCCACACCTCGTGCCGAGCGCGACGACGCCGGTGGAGCGCGGACTGGAGCTGGACGAGGCGGTCTCGGCGCTGACCACGGTCCTGCGCACGGGCAAAGTTGCCGCTGTCTGCGTGTGCAGCCTCAATCCAGGCGGAGGGATGCGCGGCCAAACCTCCATCGAGACAACGCTGGCGCTGCTCGAGAAGGCGCTCCCGGCCTGGACCAGCGCGCCAGGTCTTCGCGTCGCAAGCTAAGCGCAATCTGTCAAAGGGGAAGTTTAGGCGCTGGTAACGGCGCTGGGCTGCTCGGCGCACGCCTCAACGACGGCCTCCTGCGACGTGGGGATGAGCTCCAGGCGATCAATCCGCAAACCGTCCATCGCGACGATGCGAGCGACGAAGCCGTTGATTTGGACCTCGTCACCAACCTCTGGCCGCCGTCCGAGCTGACCGAAGACGTAGCCACCGATCGTGTTGTAGAACGGGTCCTCGAGCTTCAGCTTGAGCTCTTCGTTGACCTGATCGATCGAGACCAGACCGCTGACCAGCACTCGGCCGTTCTCGAGGCATTGGATGTCGTCCGCGTCCGCCTCGAACTCGTCGTGAACCTCGCCGATGATCCGCTCCAGCACGTCCTCGAGCGTCACCATGCCAGCGGTGCCGCCGTACTCGTCGAGGACGATCGCGACATGCGTCCGGCGCTTCTTCATCTCCGCCAGCAGCTCATCGAGCGGCATCGAGCCGGCGATCATCAACGGCGTCCGCACCAGGCGCGGGAGGCTGAAACGCGTTTGCTGCCCGCGATCGATCAGCTTGTAGAGATCCTTCGCGTGGAAGATGCCGATGATGTCGTCCAAATCCTCCCCGTAGACCGGGTATCGCGCGTGGCCGTGCTGCGCGACGATCTTTGTCACCTCCTCCAGCGACGCGGTGGCGGGGAAGGCGATCATCTCCGTGCGGGGGACCATGACCTCGTCGGCCCGGATATCGTGGAAGCTGAAGACGCGGCTGATCATCTCCTGCTCGCTGGACTCCAGAAAGCCCTGCTGGTGGCTCGCGGTGACCAGCATCTTCAGCTCTTCCTCGGTGTAGACGAGGTGCTGCTCCCCTTGCCAGGACAAGCCAAGTGGCCGCAGCACGAGGTCGGTCAGCCAGTAGAGGAGAGCGATAAACGGGCGGAAGGGGATCGCCAGCCACGTGATCGGCGCCGCGGTCGCCAAGATCGTCGCTTCCGAGCGCTGGATCGCGATCATCTTCGGCACCTGCTCGCCGAGGACGATATGCAGCAGCGTGATGATGAAGTAAGCGACGATGCCGGCGACGAGGTGGGCGCTGAGTCGGGCGTTATCGCCAAGCCAGCCTTCGAAGGCCGGCTCGATGATGTTGGCGAGCGCCGGCTCGGCGATCCAACCGAGGCCAAGGCTTGCCATCGTGATACCGACTTGTGCTGCTGAGATAAAGCGGTTCGGATCTGCGATCGCGCGCTTGACCAGCCGCGCCATCGGGTTTCCGCGCTCGATGAGCTGATCAATGCGCGTGGGACGGACGCTGACGAGGGCAAACTCCGCGGCGACGAAGAAGCCATTGAGAAGGATCAGTCCGAAGACGGCCGCGAGTTTCAGTAATTCACTACTCATAAATTGTCATGAATCCACGGCGCCGCGATCGGGCGCATCCGGCTCTTCCATCGCGGCTGCTTCGGGGAGAGGCCGCCAAGCCGGAGGCCGACGGACGGCAGGTGGAACCGCCGGTAGCGGGGGTCCGTCCGTTCGGCAAAATGCACAAAGGGGCACGGTGAGCCGTGCCCCTTTACCAACGCGCTCGATTGGTCGTCCGCGGTACTAATAGCCAGCGACTCCTGCCACTGTCCCCTGCGGGTTTACAGTTCCTGATGATAGGCGTAAAGCCGCTCGCCGTCGAGCTTGCGCAGCTTCTGCAGCGCCTCGTTCTCGATCTGGCGGACCCGCTCGCGGCTGATCTGAAGCTGCTCGCCCACCTCCGCCAGCGTGTGCTGGTGGCTGTGGCCGAGACCGAAGCGAAGCTGCAGGACCAGCTTCTCGCGCGGCGTCAGGGTATCCAGCGCCGCCGCGACATCGCGCTTGAGCATCGACTCGCTCGCCGCCTCGTAGGGCGTCTCGGAGACCTCGTCGGCGATCAGGTCGCCAAGGCTGGTCTCGTCCTCGCTGCCGATCGGCGTTTCGAGCGAGATCGTCCGCTGCGCCGCCTGGACGATCTGGTGGATCTTCTCCGGCTGCACGCTCATCGCCTCAGCGACTTCCTCGGGCGTCGGCTGGCGGCCGAGCTCCTGCGCAAGCGCGTTCAACGTCTTGCGGTAACGGGAGATCGAGTCGCCCATGTGGACCGGGAGACGGATCGTCCGGCTCTGGTCCGCGATCGCCCGGGTGATCGCCTGGCGAATCCACCAGGTCGCGTAGGTGCTGAAGCGGAAGCCCTTGCGCCAGTCGTACTTCTGGACGGCGCGCATGAGCCCGATGTTTCCCTCCTGGATCAGGTCGAGGAGGGTCAGGCCGCGGTTGACATACCGCTTCGCGATCGAGACGACGAGGCGCAGGTTCGCGCGGACGAAGAGCTGCGTTGCCGCGACGTCACCCTGCTCGACCCGCTTGGCCAGCTCGATCTCCTGCTCATGAGTCAGCAGGGGCGTCTCCGCGATCTCCCGGAGGTAGAGTCGGACGGGATCGTTGATGAAGTTGGGATCGAGGCGCTGAAGGACATCAAGATCCCGCTCCAGATCCACCTCGGGCTCGATCTCGTCGGCGAGCTGCGTCTGGATCTCCTCAGGGACGTCAAGCTTCTCGTCGCCGTTAACCGTCTCCGCGACGAGCGCGTCAATCTTGTTGACGTCGTACGTTTGCAGCGAGTCACTCATTAGGTGCATACTCCTCTCAGTGTGGACAGACTCGTCCGCTCATTGCGTTGAACGCTGCATAATCGTTGCCAGTGGCGTTGCCGGGCACCGTCCCGGTTAGTGGGGCTTGCGTCGCGTTCCGTACAATTCGCGGCGCCAAACAACACCCACGCGCGGAACGGCGCGCAACGCCCTAGTCACCCGCGAATAGCGGGCAACCATGTAAGGGATACGATTCCCCGGCAACTGTGGATGTATGGTTGACCCTCGCAGCGGCGGGGCGACAAGACTTGACCACGACCATGCGCCATGCGGGGCGATGCCTCGTGGTCGCCCCCACACAAGCTTGACATTATACCATAACGTGCGGAGACACAAGTAGGCGCTGGTCGCGCCAATACGAGGGAGGCCAGCCCAACCCCCCCGCGTCTCACTGCCGCGAGACGGAACCGGGACGCGCCAGTGCGCATCCCGGTTTCAGCTTATCCCCACCTGCTCGCGGCGTGAGTACGATGTCGCGCGGAGCCGCCGCAAGGATTAGGCGCCGCAGCCGCACCCGTGAGAGGTACCGGCATTGCCGCCGGCATCGAACGAGTGGCCGCAGGCGCACGAGGCAACCGCGTTCGGGTTGCGGACGGTAAAGCCGCCACCCATCAGCGAATTGACGTAATCGACCTCGGCGCCCTGAAGATACATGGCGCTGAAGGAGTCGACGAGCAGGCGCACGCCGTCGATGTCGACGATCGTGTCGTCCTCCTCCGCCGTCTCCTCGATCGTCATGCCGTATTGCAGGCCGGAGCAACCACCCGGCGCGACGAAGACGCGCAGCGCGTGATCGGGCGTGCCCTGCTCCTCGAGGAACTTCTTGAGCTGAGCGACCGCCTCCGGCGTCATCGTAATCAGCTGCTCAGTCGTTGCAGACATTGTATTGACCATCCTCCGCGTGAAGGCAACGCACTCGACCGCCAGGATGCCCGACTGACTGATCCCAGGGCCAATGCTTCCCTCATGATACCGTCCCCACGATGCAAGCGCAATGAGGTTACACGCACCTTGGCAGACAATCACCTCGGGCAGTCAGAAAGCAGTCGAGGAGAGTCTTTACGATCCCGCGCCGTGCCGGCAGTTTGACCGAGTCCGCCGCTCCGACCGCTCGTCAATATCACAAATAGCCGTAGCCCATAGGGCTGACAAATTGAAGGACGCTCGTACCATAGCGAGTAGTACGAATTGGCTGTGGGGTAGATGTGGCGGCTCACATACGCTGCTGGTTGGGCTATTTGGGCTGGGTAAACCGGGGGGCTGCCATGGACGGTGTGGAGCATGGCGCCAACGAGCGTCGCTTTTACGTCGAGCACCGGGAAGGCGGGCAAGTCACGCGCCTCGGAGAGCTAACGGGGGCGCCAGCTCATTTCCGGTCTCTTGATCCATTCCTTTCTCGTCTGCCAATCGAAGCTTGCGGCGAGCTCCTCCTCATCGATTCCAACACGCACGAGATCGTCGCGCGGCGCAGAGTCGATCCAGCGCAACGCTCCAACCAGCGAAACCGGCAAGAGCGATCGAACGGATTCTCGGCGGGCGCGATGGCCTGGCGCTCCTGGCGCCTCCAAGGGCGCTCCTAGCCACCGCACCACGTTAGTCACGGGATTCGCTGGTTGACATCAGCATGGTCAGGTGGCGCTTCACGGCCGGCCATTCGTGCTCGATGATGCTGTAGTAGGCCGAGTCGCGGATGGTGCCGTCCGGCATGATGACGTGGTTGCGTAGAATCCCTTCGAACTGCGCGCCGATTCGCTCGAGCGCGCGCCGCGAGCGGTGATTCAGCCGATGCGTCTTGAACTGGACGCGGATGCAGCCGAGCGACTCGAAGGCGTGCTGGAGTAGGAGGAACTTGCACTCGGTGTTGATCGGCGTCCGCCAAGATGCCCGGCGCAGCCACGTCCAGCCGATCTCAAGCCCGCGGTCGCGCGGCCGGATATCCATGTAGCGCGTGCTCCCGATCACCTCACCACTCGCGAGATCCACGATCGCGAACGGGAAGGCCGTGCCGGCAGCCTGTTCCGCGAGCGCAACGTCGATCCATTCCCGCACGTCGTCCACTGTCCGCAGGCGCCGGCTCATGTATCGCCAGATCTCGTCGTCGGCGGCAGCGACGGCGAGAGCCGGGGCGTGCTCCTGACTCAGCGGCTCGAGGCGTACCCACCGGCCACTCAACGTGACCGGACTCACCCAATGTTCTGTTGCGGTCTCCCCCATTGATAGTTGCTCCCCTCTCGCCAACCCTCGATAGGCATCCAGTTGGCACGCTCGTCGAGGCGTCGCCTCGGAGTGACTCTCCTTACTTACCGGAGAGCCACTGGTGCTTAGCATTGCGCAGGCGAGTGTCAACACACAAGAATTGCATCACAATCACCCCGCCGGGCGGGCGCGCCCGGGCGGCAGCGGCAAGGAAGGGGAATCCATACCGTGGAGTGGATCACGAACGGTGAAATCTGGGCAGCGTTGCTGACCCTGACGCTCCTGGAGGTCGTTCTCGGCATCGACAACGTGATCTTCATCTCGATCCTCGCCGACCGGCTGCCGCCCGAGCAACGCAACCGGGCGAGGCTGGTTGGACTCTCACTCGCGATGTTCATGCGCATCGCGCTCCTGTTCTCCATCAACTGGCTCGCGAATCTGACGGAGCCGCTCTTCGGGGTGGTCGGCAAGGACCTATCTGGGCGCGACCTGATCATGCTCGGCGGTGGCCTCTTCCTCCTCTACAAAGCGACGACGGAAATCCACGATAAGCTGGAGGGCGAAGACGAGCATGGCGCCGTTGCGGTGGCTGCCTCGTTCTCAGGCGTGATCATTCAGATTCTGCTCCTGGATCTCGTCTTCTCGCTCGACTCGGTCATCACCGCGGTCGGGATGGCGGACGACATCGAGGTCATGGTCGCCGCGGTCGTCATCGCCGTCGGCGTGATGCTCGTCGCCTCGGGGAGGCTGAGCGCCTTCGTCAGCGCGCACCCGACGGTCAAGATCCTGGCGTTGAGCTTCCTCCTCTTGATCGGCATGTCATTGGTCGCCGAGGGATGGCACTTCCATATTCCGAAGGGCTACATCTATTCGGCGTTGGCCTTCTCGATCTTCGTCGAAATCCTGAACCTGCAGCTCCGCTCCCGCGCACCGGAGCCGGTTAAGCTCCACAAGCCGCTCATCAATGAGCCGGTGGTTGCCCGCGCGGCTGGACTCTCCCGATCCGGCGGTACCGAAGAGCCACGATGACCCCTGCCGACTTCGACCGTTTCGGGTATCGTGCCGCAGAAGTTGGATCGGAGTTGCCGTGGAGGGAGGATGATGAGTCAGCGGGCGCAGGTCGCGGTGACGCGAGTGATCCCGGATGCCGGGATGGCGCTCTTGCGTGAGGCTGAGGAGCGGGGTGAGATCGCGGTTCGCCTTTGGGAGGAGGAACTGCCGCCACCGCCCGATCAGCTAGCGGCCCTCCTGCGCGGATGCGTCGGCGCGATCACGCTCCTGACCGAAGCCATCACTCCGGAAGTGCTTGACCGCGAGCCGCAGCTGCGCGTCGTCAGTAACCTTGCTGTTGGATACGACAACATCGACGTGCCGGCGGCGACCGCGCGTGGTGTCGCGGTCTGCAACACGCCCGGCGTCTTGACGGAGACGACCGCCGATTTCGCGTGGGCGCTCCTGATGGCCGCTGCACGCCGCATTCCGGAAGGCATCGATTACGTTCGCGCGGGCAAATGGCTGACCTGGGGACCGACGCTTCTCCTCGGGCGCGACGTGCATGGCGCGACACTGGGAATCGTCGGATTCGGCCGGATTGGCAAGGAGATGGCGAAGCGAGCGCGTGGATTCTCGATGCGTATCCTCGCCTACGATGCCTACCCGGATCATGAAAGCGCGCGCGAGCTCGGCGTCGAGATCGTCCCGCTGGACGATCTCTTGCGCGAGTCAGATTTCGTGACGCTGCATGTCGCGCTGACGCCCGAGACGCGGCATTTGATCGGCACGCGCGAGCTTGGGCTAATGAAGCGGGAAGCGGTGCTCGTCAACGCCGCGCGTGGCCCAGTAGTGGACACGGACGCGCTGGTGACCGCGCTGCGAGACGGGACGATCATGGCGGCCGCGCTCGATGTGACAGACCCGGAGCCGTTGCCGGCGGATCATCCGCTGGTACACCTGCCGAACGCGATCGTCGTCCCGCATATCGCCTCGGCAACGGTCGCGACGCGCAACCGGATGGCGGAACTGGCGGTGCGCAATCTGCTGGCAGTGCTGCGCGGGGAGCGCCCGCCCCACATCGTCAATCCGGAGGTTCTGGAGCGAGGCCAGCGATCGTCAGGAGCGGATTCTTAGTCGCGGGCTGCGAGTTTCGCCGTTCCGGCCGCCTTCTCGTCTGGCACGCGTGCCATGGCGAGCACTGGAACGGGCAAGAGTTCGCAATGTTGCCGGGTATACTTGAGACTGCCGCGACCAGTGGACGTACCAGTGGTTGCGGGTCCTGGCTCCGCCGTCAAGGGAGAGACATGCGATGTTTCGCTGCAAAGTCTGTGGCTGGATCCACGATGGTGTGGCGCCGCCGAACGAGTGCCCGTCGTGCGGCGCGCCGGCGGACCGCTTCCGGCCGATGGATCCGCTCGAGGTCGACCTGACGGCCGGCGAGCTGGCCAGCCGTGGCATCGTCGGTCAGGGATTCGAGGCAGAGGTCGAAGACAGCCGGCGCATCCGCCTGCTCGCGTTCGTCGACGCCTCCTTCTTTTCGCCATACATGGAGCGCTCGGGGAAGCGCTATCCTGTCTACACCGGCGACGCGCAGTGGTTCTCCGACAACATTCCGTGCATGACGGCCTGCCCGTCTCACACGGACATCTCCCGCTACATCGCTCTCATCGCGGATGGGCGCTACGCCGACTCTTATGAGCTCAACCGGGAGCACAACGTCTTCCCCGGTTGCCTCGGTCGCATGTGCGCTCGGCCGTGTGAGGACGCCTGCCGGCGCAAGGAGGTCGACGCGCCGATCGGCATCTGCTACTTGAAGCGCGTCGCCGCCGATTACCGGGGCGAGACTCGGCGCGAGACGCCGCCGCCCTGGAACGGGCTGACCGCTGGCATCATCGGCGCTGGCGTCTGCGGTCTCACGGTCGCGCGGCAGTTGGCCCGGAAGGGCTACAAGGTGACCATCTACGAGAAGCAGCCGGTCCCGGGCGGCGTGATGTGGACTGGCGTGCCGGAGTGGCGCCTCCCGCGCGACGTCATCATGGAAGAGGTCGAGCTGATCACCGACCTCGGCATCGAAATCCTCTACAACACGGAAGTCGGGAAGGACATCTCATTCCGCGAAATCGTCGAGATGTACGACGCGGTCGTGATCGCGACCGGGTGCCAGATCGCGCAGGGGCTCGGTGTCCCGGGCGAGGATCTGGAGGGCGTCGTTTCCGGGATCAAGTTCCTGGAAGATGTCAATCTCGGCAACAAGGACGTCTGGGTCGGCAAGAACGTCGTCACCGTGGGCGGCGGCTTCACCTCCATGGACTGCGTCCGCACGGTCCTGCGCATGGGCGCTGAGCGCTCGATCATGACCTACCGGCGGAGCATCCAGGAGATCCCGGTGGATGAGCTGGAGCTCGAAGAGGCCGAGCTCGAGGGCGTCGAGATCATGTATATGGTCTCGCCCGTCCGCGTCATCGGCGACGAGCACGGCCGGGTCAAGGGCATCGAGCTTGTCCGCAATGAGCTCGGGCCGCCGGATAGCAAGGGCCGGCGCCGCCCGCAGCCGGTGCCGGGCTCGGAGTTCATCGTGCCGTGCGACATGGTCCTGGTGGCTATCGGTCAGCGGCAGGACAGCTCATTCCTCGGCGACATGCTGCCGAACCGGGACCGCCGGGGGGTGCCGCTGCTCGACCAGAACCTGAAGACGGAGCTGCCGAACGTCTGGGCGGCGGGCGACTTCGTGATCAACCCGACGAACTTCATCTCCTCGATCGGCGAGGGCAAGCGGGTCGCCATCGCGATCGATCGCGAGCTACGGGGCGTCGAGCCTGCCGTCAAGGAGATGGAAATTACTCGCGTCCCGACCGAGTACGTCTCCACGCCGAACCCGCTGGTGGCGGAGGGCATCGCCGAGTGGAGCCTGACGGCGATGAGCCGGCGACTGGTCTGGGGCGACGACTACGCGGGAGTCGGTCGGCAAGTCATGCCGTCGCTGCCTATCCAGGACCGTGGCATCGGCACGCACGACACGACGCTCGAGGTTGAGATCGGCTACACGAAGTCGATCGGCTTCGAAGAGGCGAAGCGCTGCCTGCAGTGCCAGCTCAACATCTTCATTGATGGCAACCGGTGCATCCTCTGCAACGGGTGCGTGGATGCATGCCCGCACCGCTGCATCGAGATGATTTCGCCTGACCGCATCTACAGCATCGACAACGACGTCGAGCTGGCTGAGATGGCGCGCGCGGAGCTAGGGCCATACGCGGCGGCGATGGTCATTGATGAGCGGTCCTGCATTCGCTGCGGCATCTGCGTCGACTGGTGCCCGACCGAGTGCTTGACGATGGATCACTTCCGCATGACGCCGGCCGATCCTCGCGAGAGCGTGGATCTGGCGATCGTCGCGGACTGAGCTTGCTGGAATACACGTAGGCGTTTGAGGCGCCCGAGGGCGGCGCCGGTCGAGTTGCGATCGGCGAAGTCCCGGGCGCCTCGGCATTTTCAGCACAGCGGCGCTATTCGGACCGCCGATCTACTGCTCGGCGGTCCCGCCTCGCGACCTCAACCCGAATAACCCCGTTAGCGCCCCTGATTCCGGCGCGTTGACGGCAGCCGGCGTGACGAGCGCTTCCCCTCCAAGGGCGCTTAGGCGACCTTCGCTCGCGCATTAATCCAGTCTTCAGGTTGCGTTTCCCTTCGCTTCAGGCCGGCTCGTTATCTGTGAAAGCGGCCCAATCGGGCCGCCGGGGTGATCCCGGAGCGCTGAGCTATCCGCTGGGACTCGTCCCCTTGGGATCGGATGCTGACCCGGCTGAGCCGGCCGGCGCCGATCAGTCATTCGGCCGCGCGGGTCGGCCGAGAACAGGAGGTTCGTTTCGATGCATGAGCGACAGGTCAACCGGCGACGGATCCTCGTCGGCATGACGGCTGCTGGGCTTGCGGCGGCGGTCGGCGGCTCGTTCGCTCGGGCGCAGGTTGCCACCCCCATCGCGGATGACTCCGCGACGCCATCCGCGGATACGACTCCGGGCGCGGACGAGTGGAGCAATGCGCTCTCTCGCGTGGACGAGGAGATCGCGAGCGCGCAGGCAGACCGGGACGCGATCGCCAGCCAGACGGACGTGACCGTCGTTGACGAGCTGCTCAGCTTGGCGACCGCATTGCGGAATCAGGCAAGCTCGGCCTCGAGCGGGTCGGATGACATCCTGACGCTGCGTCTGGCGCGGGGCGCGTCGGCGGCAGCGCAGGCAGCCGTCGAGCTCATCAAGGCGCAAATGGCGGATTACGGACTCCCATCGCAGCAGGCGCGGGCGAGCCGCATCCTGGAGCGCGCAAACGAGGTCATCGAGGCGTTCTCGTCTGAGGTCAGCGGCTCGACCGACGCGAATGTAACCACCGCGATCCAGCTTGCGCAGCGGCTCTATCAGACCGCCTACGATCGCTACAACGCCGGAACGTACGCCGAGGCGATGGGGACGGCGAGCGTCGCCGCGAAACTGGCCCGGATCGCGGCTATGCTCTCCGGCTCGCTGGAGCGCCGAGGTCGCGGGCGCGGACGTGGCTGGGGCGATCGAGAACGAGGCCCGAAGCACACTCGCACCCATGAGCTGCCCGAATTGGGCCCGGAGATGGACGACTGGCAACATGACCTGGAGCCGGACGAGCCGGTCGATGTACTCGCGCCGTCCTTCTAACCTGTTCCGACGCCGTTAGAGCGGGAACGGCTCGGCTCTTCTTCGACAACGCGGTCAGCGACGAGGTCTATGCGACGCCGGCCCACGCGAGGCAGTCGAATCAGGGGCCCATCACCAACGAGCAGGATTCGATCTTCGGCAACCACGGCGATAAGCCGGGATTCCTGGTCGACCTCGCAGGCTCAGTTGACGAGGGCTTCATCGGCACCATCACGGTGGGAGTCGCCGCGTCGTCGGAGTCTCAGGAAGACCGGATGGGTGACGGTCCCGGTGGGTCTGGCGGACCACGTGGACCTGGCTAGCCGGGCGGACCTGGTAGATCGCTACCTTGCCAGCCTTCCGGTGGGAGCCCGCTCGCGCCGCCGGGTAGGGCATTGCCTTCAGGAGCGCGTCACTCGCTCCAGTTTTCTCATGGATCGTTGCTCTTTCTTCGTGAGAGGAGGGAAGGTCACTTGTTCGCAAGTGCGTCGAGAATTGTCAGTCCGGAAGCTCGCCATCGGTCCCGCAGGTTGGGAGGCATCGCGGCGCTCT
>CALGSZ010000053.1 GCA_937901745.1 uncultured Chloroflexota bacterium
AAGTCCTGGCCGAACAGGAGGGCGACTTCGACGCCGACACCCGCTGGGCCGTCGCGTGGTTCGAGCAGTTCGGCTTCGAGGAAGGCGAGTACGGTGTGGCCGAGACGCTTTCGAAGGCCAAGAACACCAGCGTTTCAGGGATGGTGGATGCGGGCATCGTTACCTCGCGCGCTGGCAAGGTCCGGCTCCTGGCCCCCAGCGAGCTCCCCGCGGACTGGGACCCGTCCACAGACGCCCGCCTGACCGTGTGGGAGATCGTGCATCACCTGATTCGCGTGCTGGAAGCGGAAGGCGAAGCCGGCGCGGCGGAGCTGGTGGCGAAGCTTGGGAGCAAGGCCGATGTAGCCCGCGAGCTGGCCTATAGGCTCTACACGATCTGCGAGCGGAAGAAGCGGGCGAAGGAGGCGCTCTCCTACAACGCGCTCGTGCAGAGCTGGCCGGAGATTGTGAGGCTGGCGCAGGTGCGCTCGCCGGCCGGCACCGAGTTGGAGCAAACGGCATTGTTTGACTGAGTTATGTGGCCGCCGCGTTCCGAGCAGGAGTGGCGCCGGCGAGGTCCAAAGCTGATCAGACACGTTGGAATCGAGAGCCGGGCTGCATGACGGACGTGCCCGGCTCCGCGCCTCGTTCGCTTTCCGCGAACCGGCCACACCGACGGCAGACACTCGAAGCGATCGCTCGTCGATCCATCCCAGGATAGTGCGCATGATGAAACCATCGCACCCCAACGCTGCCGATCACGCCACGGCCCGCGAGAGGGTCAAGCGAGTCTTCCAGTATCTGCAGGCGCTGCACGAGCATCGGAGTCCCGTGCCGCGGCAGATGGATCGGTACTGGTTCGTGCAATGGATCCACGAGCTGCCGGAGCACGAATCGATAGAGTTCGTTGGCATGAGGGATGAGCTCGAGTCTGATGCTGTCATTGACGAGGATGGAGTCGCGGAAGGCAGGGGTGGGTATGTTCTTCGGGTGCGGCGTCCGAAACTGACCGAAGCACCGACGCCCCCGGAGATCCTCCAGAGGTGGATTAAGCACTGGGCCAACCCGGAACACGAGCCACAGGTCGAACATGTCCTCGAGGAGACGACGCCCCACGGCGAGGTAAGGCGCGTCTGGTTCGACGAAGACCCAGAACGGCTCGCGATCTGGAACGATTATCTCGGGACGTGGCGCGATTGGGCCGCGCGGGAGCGGCCGGCCCGCAGGGCGGCCCGATTTTTCGAGCGTTTGTTCTCCCTCTACACGACGCTTCAGCGTGAGGGCGAACAGCTAGAACTCGTTCTTGGGGATGGGATCCTCGCGTGGCGACCCGAAGCGGATCCAATCCACCACCCGTTACTCCTCCAGAGCCTACAGCTTGAGTTCGAACCCAAGATCCCTGAATTCACGCTTGTGGAGACGGATAAGCCCGTAGAGTTCTACAGCGCCCTTTTCCGCTCCATACCCAGCGTACCGCCGAAGTGGCTCAATCAGATCGAGTCACGGGTTCAAAATGAAGGGTACCACCCCCTCGGAGGAGAGTCGACCACGGAGTTCTTTAGGCAGGTCGTTGGGATGCTCTCGCCGCATGGCCGCTTCGAGGGGGAGAACTCGTTTGTGCCTCCCGGGGCGCACCCCGTCATTAGGCGAGCCCCGGTCCTCTTCGCTCGAACCCGGGCCCAGGGCTTCTCTGCCTTCCTAGAACGGGCCATCGAGTACCTGGACAACGGGGGTGAGATTTCACCGGTCCTTGGTAACATAGTCGGAATTCAGCTCTCCGACGACGCAAAACCGGAGGACTTCCAACATACGCCGCAAGGCGAAGAGCCGGAGCGAATTCTATTCAGCATACCTGCAAACCCTGAGCAGGTCCTGGCGGCCGAATACCTCGAATACTCGAACGGCGTCGTCGTGCAGGGTCCACCTGGCACTGGGAAAACGCATACGATCGCCAACATCCTCGGCCACTTGCTGGCGAAGGGCAATAGCGTCCTGGTGACGAGTCACACGTCCAAGGCGTTGCGGGTGCTTCGAGAAAAGGTCGTCGAGCCTCTCCGGCCACTTTGTGTTAGCGTACTGGACAGCCATTCCCGCAGCCAGCAGGAGCTTGAAGAAGCAGTTCGGACAATCATCAACTACCTGGGTTCAACCGACCCCAGGCAGCTGGAAACAAAAGCGGAGAACTTCGCTCGGCAACGATCGGAGATCCTCAACCGGCTGCGTCAGCGTCGTGCTGAACTGATTCGTGCCCGTGCCGGTGAGTATGAAGACTTGGTTCTCGATGGCCAACGGATATCACCATCAGATGCGGCACGAGAGGTCGCCGCAGGTGTCGGCAAGCACGATTGGATTCCCTCGCCGGTGGCCCCGTTTCAACCGTTACCTCTCTCGGTAGACGAGATCAACGAGCTCTACGCCACCAACTCGGAAATCCCTCAAGAATACGAGACGGAATTGCAGGAGGCGATTCCCGAGCTGCAATCGCTGCCCACTCCGGCAGATTTTCGCCAGCTCCTAAGCGCCCTTTCCGAGTCCAGCCGCGTGGCCGCTTCCGACCAGCCGGACCTGTGGCGGATGCCCCCTCGCGCGGAAGATGAAGCACGCCTGACGGAGTTGGCAGGCGCGGTTGAGGACGCGATCACGCACCTGACGGAGGACGCCCAATGGCCTCTGGCGGTAGTCGCTGCTGCGCTGCGAGGCGAAGCCGAGGGGAAGCCGTGGAGAGATCTGATCAAGGCGATCGAGGCCGTCATCGCGCGGACGAAGGTAGTCCAGCCGAAGATCTACGAATTCGGCCCGGAACTCCCCTCAGAACCCGCGCTGGAGGAGCAGGTCGCCATCCTCGAAGAGATTCATGAGCACATGAAGAAGGGTCGCGGCCTCGGGAAGGTGGCCATGCTCTTCCACCCCCGGTGGAAGGCGCTCCTCCGGGCGTGCCGCGTAGACGGGCGTGAGCCCCGAACGATTCAGCACATCGATGCCCTCCTCGGCCTGGCACAACTCTGCGTCGACCGCCAAGCGCTCCGCCGGCGTTGGGATCGTCAGATGACGCCCCTCGGCGCCCCCTCTGCCGACACGCTCGGGGCCGAGTCGGAACGGGTCGCCAAGCAGTACGCCGACCGTATCCTCCAACTATTGCAATGGGACGCGGAGCACTGGCGGCCAGTGGAGAAAGGCCTTGAAGAGGTCGGCTTCCGGTGGGAGCAATGCGTCCGTGCGCAGCCTCCGGTGACAGGAGAGTACGGAGACCTGATTCGCCTTCGGGAAACCTGTCGGGCGGTAGTACTTCCACTGCTCAGGGCCCGAGCGGCCGCAGCACGCTGTCTTGCGATCGAAGAGAAAGTACGACAGGTCGCAAACACGCTCGCGCCGTTCGGCCACGTCCCCGTTATCGATCGGCTTCGAGGTGCGGTCTATGCGAAGGACGCGGAACAATACGAGGCTGCGTATCGCCACCTCGCGGAGCTGTGGCGCTACAAGCTCGTGTGGAACAATCGTGTCCGACTCCTCTCCCGTCTCGCCGGGGCCGCGCCCGAGTGGGCGCGCTGCATCCGCGAACGTATGCCGCCGCACGACCGAAGCAGGCCACCTGGTGACCCGATCCTTGCGTGGCGGTGGCGTCAGTTCAACGACGAGCTCGAACGGCGGGCCGTAACCGACCCGGACGCGATCACCGCCGAGATCGAGCGGCTCCAACGCGAACTCTACGAGGTAACCGCAAAGCTCATCGAGCATCAGACTTGGGCGCGGCAACATGCGCGCACAGGCTTGGACGAACGTCAAGCCCTGATGGGGTACCGGGACGCGGTCAAGCGTATTGGACGTGGAACTGGGAAGCGCGCGCCGATCTTCCGCGCGGAGGCCCAGCGGCTCATGTCCAAGTGCCGCACGGCCGTCCCTGTGTGGATCATGCCGCTGAGCCGCGTCGTCGATACCTTCGACCCACGTACCACGCAGTTCGACGTCGTGATCATTGACGAAGCCTCGCAATGCGACGTCATGGGCCTTTTGGCCTTCTTCCTTGGCAACAAAGTCCTTGTCGTAGGCGATGACGAGCAGGTAAGCCCCGCGGCCGTCGGTCAGAATGTAGACGTCGTCCAACACTTGATCGAGCAGCACCTTGTCGATATCCCGAATAGCAAGCTCTACGACGGCCAGATGTCCATCTACGAGTTGGCACAG
Source organism: uncultured Chloroflexota bacterium (assembly GCA_937901745.1). Taxonomy (GTDB): domain Bacteria; phylum Chloroflexota; class Chloroflexia; order Thermomicrobiales; family UBA6265; genus CALGSZ01. Next base: position 4,162 of record CALGSZ010000053.1, read on the forward strand.
CCGTCGTTTACACGTAACCTGCGCCTAAGGGAGCATTTCCGCTGTGTCCCGGACATCATTGAGTTCAGCAATCACCTATCGTATCAGGGAGACATCAAGCCGCTCCGAGACGCAAGCAGCGTCGTCTTGAAGCCACATGTCATCGAGCATGTCGTCGCCAGGGGGTATGAAGAGCGCAAGATAAATAAGCCAGAGGCATACGAGATCGCCTCCTTACTCGTGGCAGCGATCGAACAGCCCGAGTACACGGGTAAGACGTTCGGGGTGATCTCCCTCCTGGGCGACGAACAGGCTATGCTGATTGAAAAGATCATCCGCGACCACCTCCCCGCCGAGGTCATAGAAGACCGGAAGATTGTTTGCGGGAATGCCGCTCAATTCCAAGGCGACGAGCGTGACGTTATCTTCCTGTCCATGGTCAAGTCCCGCCCGCTTCGCGGGGGGCCTCTTGCGCTTATGGGCGACGGCTATCTCAATGAAAACAAGAAACGGTTCAATGTCGCCGCGAGTCGCGCGAGAGACCAGATGTGGGTGGTCCACTCGCTCAACCCGGCCACGGATCTCAAGCATGGAGATCTCCGTCTTCGCTTGATCCAGCACGCGCAAAACCCCAACGCCGTGGTCGAAGCCACGCGCCGCGCACAGAGCCGCGCCGAGTCCGAATTCGAGAAACAGGTCATCGCACAACTCATAGGTCGGGGTTATCGTGTCACGCCGCAATGGTGGGTGGGGTACTACCGGATTGACCTGGTCGTAGAGGGGCCCAACGGCGCGAAAGTCGCGATCGAATGCGACGGCGACCGGTTCCATCCCCCGGAGAAACTCGTCGAGGACCTCGCCCGCCAAGCGGTTCTCGAGCGGCTGGGTTGGCGGTTCATCCGGATTCGGGGGAGCGAGTTCTTCCGTGATCCCGAAAGTACCATGCAGCGGGTCATATCCCGATTGCAGGCTCTGGGCATAGAGCCGGATTGGCAAAGCTTGTCTACGCCAACGGCATCCAGCGACCTCGTCGACAGGGTGCGCCGGCGGGCCGCAGAGCTCCGGCGAGAGTGGGGTGTCGACAGCGTGAGCGGGGCCCAGCTAGACCTCTCGG
>CALGSZ010000054.1 GCA_937901745.1 uncultured Chloroflexota bacterium
GTCGCTTAACCGGTTCAAAGCGCCAGAGCCTATCGCTCTGGAGATGTGGGTTCGACTCCCACCGGTCACACTGTGCGGCTCCCCGCACGCGAGAGAAGTCAGGGAACAAGGAGGAGCAAATTGGAGCGCAAGGTGTTGGCGACCATGATCGTGACCGACCCGGGGTGCCGTTTCACCGACGCCCCGTACAGCGAGATTCCGGCGGAGTACACCGCCCATGAGGCGGCGGTCGTTCTGATCGAGATCATGGAGCTGATCCCGGAGGAGGTGATGCGTGACGCTCGCCGCCAGGTTGGGGAGTCCATCGGGTTGAGCATCGAGGAGACCGACGCGCTGACCGACCGTGAGCTCGTGAAGCGACTTATGGACGCCGGTGTCACCAATCTCCAGCAGGCGGTGATCCTGACGCGAGTGGACCTGACATCGGAACGGATCACCTGGGTACCGAGGCCGGGCGGATTCCTCTGGCTGGCGCTGCTGAACGCCCCGACGGGAACCTCGCTCAAGGTGATCACCGAGCCGATGCTCCCCGACCCAGACGCCGTGCTCATACCGGACACGGTGGATGAGATCAATTGGGGCACGTAGCGTTCGGCATCCAAAGGCCCGCGCCAGATCTCTGGTGCGGGTTTTTGTGTGCCGAAAGCACACACCCAACCACCCCTTCAACGAAGAAGTAAGGAGAGCAAGTGAGCAAGGGAGAGAAGAAGAGTCTGGGGCTGATCACCGGCGACGAGGTGCAGTACCACGACGGCTCCGCGATCATCATCCCGCGCGGGATGACCTATGATCGCGCCTTCGAAATCCTGGAGCACATGTATCGCAGCCAGGAAACCATCGAGGAGCTGGAGCCCGAGATTTTCCCGTTCCGGCCCAACGATGTCGCGGTCGCCGTCGCCAGGGTGGTTCAGCGGCGTTACGGGCTGTCGTTCGGTCTCGGGCAGCGGTCGCTCTTCGCCGAGGAGCCGCCGTCGTTCAAGTCGGTGCCGGTCTCGCTCACTGAGCGGGTTGAGGTCGCCACAGGCCGGATCGCGTTACCGACGCTCGATAACGCCGAGATCCGCGTCGGCGAAACTCTTCACCCGCAGTACGGCCTGGTTGGCGCGGTCAACTGCGAGATGAAGCGTAAGGATCGCAGCCATGTTCGCGAACTCCTGAAGGATATTCAGGAGGAGCTTCGCACCAACTCGATCTACAAGGGCAAGGCCCTCAGGATCGTTGGGAACAAGGCGGAGCCGGAGTTCATGGACGTGGACCGGTTCCCGACTTGGGACGACATCGTCTACAAGGCCGAGGCCAGGGCGGCCCTAGAAGGGTCAGTGCTGATTCCGCTGCGGAAGCATGAGCGGATGGCTCGTGAGGGTGTGCCGTTCCGGCGGAGCACCCTGCTTGCCGGCCCCTACGGGACCGGCAAGACCTCGTTCGGCCAGCTGGCGGCCCGTGAGGCCGTCAACTGCGGTGTCACCGCGATCTTCTCCGACGCTGGAGCAGACATCAATGTCCTGTTCCAGACAGCCCGGCTGTACCAGCCCGCGCTGGTGTTCATCGAGGACATCGACGTGTACACCTCGTCCGGCGAGGACGAGAAGGTGTCCAAGTTCTTGGACATCTTCGACGGCGTCCACGCCAAGACCGCCGAGGTGATGGTGATCATGACCACCAACCACGTCGAGCGCATCCACAGGGGCCTCCTGCGGCCCGGTCGCGTGGATGCGGTGATCGAGATCGATCACCTCGACCGCCACGGTGTGGAGAAGCTGATCCGGCAGACCGTGGGCAACGCCCTGGCAGACGATGTCGATTTCGACGCGATCTACGAGGCCATGGACGCCTACACCCCGGCGTTCATCGCGGACGCGATCAAGCGCGCCAAGGTGCACGCGATTGGTCGCAGCGCCGACGACGAGGAGATCAAGCTGACCACCGAGGACCTGATCGGCGCGGCGGCACAGCTGCGGGGGCAGCACAACCTCATGCGGCGGGCCACCGAGGGGCAGCGCAAGCCGTCCTTCGAACGGGCCCTGTCGGATGTGGTGGCCGGTGCCGCCGCCAAGGCGGTCAACGGGGCTGCCCTGCGCAAGGGTGGGGGCACCGATGGCCCGCAGATCGCGACGGTTGTCATCCAGAACGGCGAGGAGGTTGCCGTCTAGCGGCCAGGTTGCCAAGGGGCGCAAGTCCCTTGGCTTCCTAGTGGCTAGAAGGAGCCATGACGAGAGGAGAGGAAATGGGAGAGATTCCCAAGCTGGCCAAGATGTACTCCCCACGGGAGACCCGTATCTTCGTTCCGCCAGTGCCAGCCCTGGGAGAGCACTCCGAGGATATCTGCCATGTGCAGCACCCGTCGTACGGGGTTGTGTGCACGCGGAAGCGGGGGCACCTGGGGCTGCATGAGGCGGCGACGGACGCAGACGATGACGGCACCCCACTCATCGGTTTGGCGTGGACCGACTGCGACGAAGTCCGCACGAAGCGGCTCGCCAAGGAGCGCCAATGATGGCCGAGTGGTTCAACTCCATCATCCTGGTCGGGTTCTTCGCCCTTATGGGGGTCGTACTGATGGTCATGGACCGGGGCGCGAAGTGACTTGACGCGCAACAGCCCACGCTCCCTGCGAGTGTGGGTTCTTGTGCGCCAAGCGCAAACCAGTTGAGAGAAGGGGAGGACCATGAGTCGAGAGTACGAGGTTGAGGTCGTCCGCGAAGTTCAGCAGACCATCCGGATTTACGTCGAGGCCGACTCCTTCAGGCGAGCTGAGAAGCTCGCAGTCGAGGATGTGGAGGACGGAAACTTCGTCGCCGACGACATCGTCGATGAATACGTCATGGACGTTGAGGTGCAGGAGGTGCAGTGCGTGATCTGCAATGCCCGGGATGAAGAGGCCTGCACCTGCGGGAAGGGCGACTCCGGCGGCGACGAGAAAGCCGACGGCCCCAACTCCGATGGCGAGGACTCCGACGACGACGAAGACGACGAGGACTTCGAACAGGAAGAGATCGAGCAGGCAATAGCCGACTTGCTGGACACCGACTTCTCCTGACGGTCTGACAGGGCCCCCGTGCACAGTGGGTCTGCGTGCTCATTGTGTTGTCTCCCTTTTGCCACTGTGCACGGGCTGATCTGCCAGAACGGCGGAACCAGAGAAGAGAAAGGGGGAGAAGTGAACACCGCTACCGACAGGACGAGCCTGAAGTCTCTGCCGAAGACCGCGAGCATCATCGAGGATGAGTACCCGTACGGGCTGCGCCCAGCCCAGGTGTATGGCCTGCTTCCGGACGACAGGCCGTTCCACTACTACTGCCAAGACGGCAAGTGGCGGCTAAACGTCGGCCAGCGGGGCTGGCCGGTCGATAGCGAAGACTGGCCGAGCGACCAGTTGAGCATCTGCTGGGAGGGCGATGGCAATTTCATCGCCAAGCTGGATGTGGACACCATCCTCAACAAGCTCGTCCCGGGCTGGCAGTCGGTGGATATCGATACCATCAGGAGAGTGAAGCAAGCCCGGGAAAGGACAACAACGATGCCGCAGGCAGTGATTCGCGAAGAGTATGACGGCGACCTCTCCTGCGAGGATGAGGTGACCGAAGGCGAGGCACTGCGTGAGCTGGCCTCCTACCTCGCCGAGGGGTACTGCGTCACCGCCCACGTGAGCGGCGACGAGTACCACGTCATCGTTCGCGGAACCCCCAGGGACTGGGCCGTCACATTCCGCTTCGACGAACGAACCGAGGAGCGGACCGAGTGACCGGGTTCAACGCAGCTATGCGGGGCATCGCCGCGCTCACTGAGCGCGTCCTGCTCCGCAAAACAGCCGACGACCCGATCATTCGGGAGCCCTGCGACGACGAACTGGACTACTACCTGACCGTCGATATTCATCGCCTGTACGAGGCAATGAGAGATGAGAGGAGAAGGGCCACAAACTCCACGTTGACACCGTTCTAGAAATCGCTACTATGGGTGACACACAGGGAGTGAGTGCAAGAAAGGGGGACACGATGAAAACGGTCGAAATCACTACCTACCGCTACACCTGTGAGCTCGTCCGATACGAGGTCACGGTGCCGGATAATGTTCGGCTCGTCACCGCCGAGGAAGGGCTGAACTACGTCAAATCGCTCCCCAACCCGAACGAGCACATCATTGGCCGCGAGGATGTGGAGTGCTTCGAGCGCCCCGGCGAAGACCCGGTTGAGGTGGCGTACGAGCCGGACCCGTCGGGGGTGGTCGCATGAAGCGGTGCAAAGCCGCCGTCCTGCGGAGCGGGATCGACCCGCAGCTCAAGCGCCTGAGCAAGTTGCATGCGATCCGCTCCAGCCGGGAGCGGGCCCTCAAGCGGGCCTTCGAGGCATACCAGCAGGACGGCGACATCGCGGGGTACGTGAAAGCCCTCAGCAACCTACAGGCGGCCAGAGACAGCATCGAACGCTACTGGGGGGAGGTGATGAAGACCATCGAACTGCGAGAGAAGGAAGAGCAGAAGAAGCTCGCGGTTTGATGTCGGAAAGTGAACGCATCAACAGCATTCGGGATCATGGTTGGGGTGCTCCTAGCAACCTGGGAAGTCTATAAAGACATAATCACCAGGCTCTAGGGGCACCCCGCCCTCTTTTATGGAGATTGCCGAGCTCCGGGAGGAAGAGAAGCGGTGGAACTGATCGTCATCGGGCTGATCTACCTCGTCGGCGGGCCGTTCGTCGTCAAGACGGCCATAGCCGTCGCCGAGCGGCACTACCTGCACCGGGCCCAACTTGAATGCTACTCGCAGGCAAAGATGGACCGCGACGACTGGGTGGGGGCGATGCTCTTCGCCGGGTTGGCGTTCGCACTGACCCCGCTCAGCCTGGTGGCCATGGCGCTGGCTGGCCCGGCAAAGGCCGCATGGCAGCCGGTGCGGAGGTTTTTCCTGCCGCCCACACAGCGGGCGCACGAGGAGCATGTGGCGGTGCTGGACTCAGTCAAGCAGCAGGCCATGCGAACCGCGAAAACCCTGCACGAGGTGAAACGCTTCCCCAGCGGGCCGGACACAGACGCGCTCCGCAGCATGTTGCGCTCCCAGCTGAGAGACCAGCTCGACCAGCTGCGAAGCCTGATCGACCAGGACTCGGACTTCGACCAGGAGTACCTGAAGAACGCCGAAACAGACATCGACAGCGTAGAGATGACTGGCCGCCCGGCCACCACCCACGGGCGACTGATCTTCGAAGGGAGGAAGCGTGAACGTTGACCAGGTCAAGTCGGCAATTACGACGAGATAACG